>JAZNDD010000148.1:0-8597 GCA_045587865.1 Faecousia sp. | reverse complement strand
GGGATGGAAACAGATAAAAAGACGGGCTCCTCTCAAAGTCTGTTGTTCTCCGTGAAAGAGCGCACAAATGATACAAGCCCCCATCGAGAAGATTCGGCGGGGAGATCATCAATGTCTTGAAAAGCTCAGCAATTCAATCGTCACGCCTTCTGATGGCATGGATTATCTTAAGCCCATCTGTTTTCTCCCCCTTTATCTCTCCGAAAAAATGGTGAACAGGAGCGAGGGATAAAACCAGAATCGACAGATTGATCGAGAGTGCGCTGTTCAAAATGGACTCCATTGCGCCGTCAGCGAAAAAGGCGGATTGAAAGGACAATCCTCCGAATCTCAAGATCAAAAGTCCCACGACCAGCAGGAGAGAAGCAGCGGGACCTCCCAGGAGGGTCCATATCAGTTTTGCCTTTGTATCTATCTTCTCTTCCAAAGGGGTAAACAATCCGTCGAAAACGAGCAGATTCACGGTCAGCGCTTTCGTGTCCAAAATCCGTTTCCCCCATCCTACTCGTATGTGCCAACGCTTGCCTCCTGTTGCTAGCATATAGCAAACAGCATGCCCGAGTTCATGGAAAAGTGACGAGAGGAATATCATCACATACAAAGCACATGCAAAGACCGACAATTCTATTATGATACCGATTATTTTGGGCATTCATTCTTCCTCCGTATATAGCGGTTCATCTCTTTCTGTTTACGCTTCATTATACACGTAGATTATGAATTATTCAACCGGCTACAAAGAGACAGAGCACGCCTTCCTTCTGTTTGGTTGGTTTGCAGCAAATAAAAACCTCTCTTGTCTTGACAGACAAAAGAGGTTTCTTCCGGTAATAGATCTGCTTTTTGCATCAGTTCCAGCCAATATTCCGTTTCATAACATTCCTTTAGAGCGATCTGCAACTTTGCAGTAAAATCTGCTTTGCTATGGGCATACTTGGCTTCACGAATATTTGCACCAATACTGGTTGCGCTGCGGTCAAGCTGATTGACTAAAGAGTAGTGTCCCTTCATTCCATCGGTTAATTTCAAAATCTTAACTGCAAAATCAGTGGATAAGTCTGCCAGTTTATTTTCAGCCACAGCAATCACCTCAAGTGCGTTATATAATGAAATCCTTGCCGAGGCAAGGATGAAATCTGCTATGCAGATGAAATCCGCTAACGCGGATGAAATTAAATCCACCCACCGCGAGCCGCGATTTCATCCGACCGAAGGGAGGATTTCATCATCGAAGATGATTTCACCCACCCGTAAGGGTGGATTTAGTTGAAAAGAACGGTAATCGTATCACGATTACCGTTCTTTTCTGGTGGAGACTAATGGACTCGAACCATCGACCTCATGCGTGTGAAGCATGCGCTCTAACCAGCTGAGCTAAGCCTCCGTATTGAGCAAGAAGAATTATACCACAATTGGCGCAAATGTCAAGAGATTTTTCTTTGCCCATATTGTTGACTTTCGAAATTTGACAATCTGCGTGCCTGGCAATGAGAGAAGTCAATCAAAAGGTGGGAAAAAAACGGGAAGTTTTTTCTGTTTTTTTGTGATAGGATGGCAATGCTCAGAAGAAAGAACATACCAAAAAGTATTGCAATTGCTTGCTAATTCCGGTTTTTAACAGCGAAAACCGTCTTTCGGGCCAGTTGCAAAAACATCAATCATAAGGTGGGAAAAAAACGGGAAGTTTTTCCGTTTTTTCGGTGGTAAGATGTCTATGCTGAGATCAGACGGAAGGAGGGAAGGAAACGATCCTATGGCAAAAAAATCAAAAAAACCCAGTTTAGATCGGGTGGCGCAGGAATTGGCTGCCATCGGCTTTGCCCGGGCAACGGACTGTCTGAGTGTGGAGGATAATGCACTTGTGCTCAAATCCTCCCGGGAACTGACACCGGAAGTGGGTGCGGCGATCGCATCCATTGAGCGCAGCAGCAGCGGCGTGAAGGTGAAGTTTTACGACAAACTCAAGGCGCTGGAGTTGCTGGGGCGGCATATGGGGATGTTCGACACCTTACAGGACCGGGGTGAACGAGAACAAAACAATCTATTGGAGGCGATCTTGGCGGCGACCGGGAAGGAGGTAGATACCGGTGATATACCGGAACTTCAGCAAACGTCAGATTTTGGCGATGACCTGGTGGAACCGACCGGGCCTTAAAGACCGGGATGGCATTATATGCGACGGGGCAGTCCGATCCGGCAAAACGGTGTGTATGACCGACGGATTTTTCCTGTGGAGTATGAGCCGGTTTCACGGTCAGGTTTTCGGAATCTGCGGTAAAACAGTGGTATCCCTGCGGCGGAATATTATTTCCAATCTGCAGCAATGGCTGGGGGGTGTTCTGGACATTGAAGAGTACCCCAGCCAGTCTAAACTGGTGGTGCAAAATGGGCAAGGTCATCGCAACACCTATTATCTGTTCGGCGGTGAGAATGAAAGTTCTTATAAGTTGATTCAGGGCATTACCCTTGCGGGGGCGCTCCTTGACGAGGTGGCATTGATGCCCCGGTCCTTTGTGGAGCAAGCCTGCGCCCGCTGCTCTGTGGCAGGCTCCAAGTTGTGGTTTAACTGCAATCCTGCCGGTCCGGAACATTGGTTTTATAAGGAATGGATCCAAAAGTGTGAGCCGAAAAATATGCTGCGCCTGCATTTTACAATGGCAGACAATCCTGGTCTGGATCCGGCCATCCGCAGGCGGTATGAGAAACTGTATACAGGCGTATTTTACCGGCGGTATATTCTGGGTCAGTGGTGTATGGCAGAAGGGCTTGTGTATGCCTTTGACCGGCAAAAACACATTACTGAGGAAAATCCCCCCAGTGGGCGGTATTTCATCTCCGTGGATTACGGAACACGCAATCCCTTTTCCGCGGGGCTTTGGTGCGTGACCGGAGGAAAGGCGGTACGCATCCGGGAATATTACCACTGCGGGCGGGAGCAGGAGCGGATGCTTACGGATGAGCAGTATTACCGGAAGTTGGAGGAATTGGCAGGGGACAAGCCGGTGCAGCAGGTGATCGTTGACCCCTCGGCCGCATCCTTTATTGCCACCATCCGTGCCCACGGGCGGTTTTCGGTGCGGAAGGCAAAAAATGAGGTTTTGACAGGGATCCGGCTGGTTTCCGGCCTGTTACAGGCAGGTGTACTGCAGTTTGCGCCTAACTGCACCGACACCATCCGGGAATTCTCGCTGTATCACTGGGAGGAGAAGGGAGAAAAAGATGCCCCCTGCAAGGAAAACGATCACGCAATGGACGATGTGCGTTACTTCTGTGCTACAGTCTTGCGGCGGGAGGCGGAAATTATGAAAGCGGTTCGCAATCAAAACCCATAAATGCATCACTATGAAAGAACATCCCTTCTGTTGAAGGCACTTTCATAGCAATGAAACGAACGAAAACACAAACACAAGGAGGGATTAACAAATGAAAAGATGGCTCATTGACGGCTTTTTGCCTATGTGGGCAAAGCAGACAGTGCTCTCAGACAACCGGCATTTGACGAAACAACTGCGGGCACTGCAAAAGGAAAACCGGGAACTCAAAGCCTATGTGGAGGGGCTGGAACGGGGGATCCGGGCAGGTAAGCGGGTGCACATCTACAATCAGGGAGGGGTAAAATGAGCATTTACGATTATGAAGGGGCATTCGAAACAGCCGACATTACCGCAAAAGCAATGCGAAATGCGCTGGAAGAATGGTTCTCCCTTTACTATCAGCAGGATGCGACCCAGGACAGTGACCCTTGCCAGAAAATTCCCTATACAGTGGTCAACAAGATCGTCAAAACGGTGTTTGGGGAATACGCGGTATCTGCCATCAGTCCTGTGGTGGGGAAATGGATTTCCCGGCTGAATTTGAAACGGCGGGAGGCACTGCAACTGGCTTTGGTGGGGGGCGAATGTTATATCAAGCCCTGTCCCGGTGCAGAAGGGTTTTCCTTTACCCTGATCCCCAGAAACAATGTGCTGATCTTTGGCAGAAACCCGGAGGGTGTGCCCACAGATATGGGTACAGTGGAAAAGAGCATTCGTGGAAAGTACTACTACACCCTGCTTGAGCGCAGAACAGTGGACGAAAAAGGATATCTGACCATTGAAAACCGCTTGTTCCGGTCCACCGCATCGGATAAGTTAGGCAACCAGGTGTCTTTAAATGCGCATCCGGATTACAGTGCACTGGCGGTGCGGTATCGGTATCCCACACCGGTTGGTTCTGTGGGACTTGCCCGGCTGAAAACACCAATGCTCAACTGCGTGGACGGCAGTAGCGACGGGGTGGCGGTGTTTGCTCCGGCAGTGGGTCTGATCCACAACATCAACCGAAATGAAGCCCAGATGAACGGAGAATTCAGCCGGGGAGAAAGCCGGATCATTGCGTCGGCGGATCTGCTTCGCAGGAACACGCAGGGAAGCCGGGATCTGACAGACCATTTGTTTGTTGGTCTGGATGAGGATCCGGAACAGGTGGGAATTACGGTATTTTCCCCAAAACTTCGGGAAGCATCCTTCCTGGCAAGAAAGCACGAATACTTGCGAAATGTGGAAAGCATTATCGGTTTGCGCAGAGGTATGCTGTCCGATGCCAACATTGAGGAGCGGACAGCAACGGAGATCGCTTCCAGTGCCGGTGACTACAATCTGACGGTCATCGATTTTCAGGAGATGTGGGAAAACGCCCTGGGGCAGATCGTGGAGATCTGCTGTGTACTGGCACAACTGTACCGACTGGAAGTGCCCGAAGATCCGGAATTTAGTGTGGACTGGGGCAACGGCATCCTCTATGACGAGGGCGCTACCTGGCAGGCTTACAAGGAAATGGTCACATCGGGTCTGCTGAAACCGGAGGTGGCACTGGGCTGGCGGTTTAATATGCCGGCGGAAACAGATGAAGAGCTGGCGGCAATCCGGAAGCGATATATGCCTACACAGGAAGGGGGGCAGGTTGCGGTGGAGGGATTGTAACGATTCTCTATTCAATATTATCTTTTATCTATTATCTAAAGAATGCAGTAGGCGAAGGCGTTGTTTTAGATAATAGAGAATAAAGAATAGATAATAGAGAATAGATATTCACAATCCGGAAGCGGTATATGCCTACACAGGAAGTACCCCTTGCCTCCCTCTCTGAGGGAGGTGGCACGGCGTAAGCCGTGACGGAGGGAGTGCAGTTCTTAAGATAGGACACTCCCCCTACCCAGTGTGCGCACTGGGCATCCCCCTCACAGAGGGGGACAAGATAAGGAAATAATGGATTTAAATTTTTGGCCGGGCCGAAGTCGTAAAACTACGGCACCGCAAGAGGAACGACCCTCGTAAAAAAGTGTAGCGGAAGAAAGGAGTATATATGAAACGGGAATTTTTGCAAAATCTCAAGGTGGGTGACCAGCCCCTTAGCAAAGAGGTGATCGATGCCATTATGGAAGAAAACGGAAAAGACATCGAAAGCCTGAAACATTGGCAGGAAAAGTACAATCAGGCGGTTTCCCAGCATCAGGAACAGCTAAAGGCAGTGACGTTCCAAAATGCCCTTCATCAGGCAATTGCCCAGGCAAAGGGACGCAACGAAAAGGCAATTACCGCCCTGCTGGATGTGGAAGCCTTGCAGGTAAGGGAAGACCAGCCCAACGCCATCGCTCAGGCACTGGAAGCCCTGAAAAAGGACTCCGGTTATCTTTTCGATGAGACCCAGACCCCGCCCCCTTACGCAAGGGGCACAGGCGCTACACACGGCGCAGAAGAAAACAGCCCTGTCACTTTGGCAGGCGCACTACGACTGAAATATGAAAGGAAGTAAAAAATTATGGCAATTACATTACAGGAAGCAAAAATCGGTATGGCAGACAAGGTAGATCAGCAGATCGTGGATATGTTCCGCCGCAGCAGCATCTTGCTGGACAATATGGTCTTCGACAACTGCATCGCTCCCGGTACCGGCGGCAGCACGCTGGCTTACGGCTACATTCAGCTGAAGTCTCCCGCAACTGCGGCAGTGCGCACCGTTAACTCTGAGTACGTCCCCGGCGAGGCAAAGAAGGAAAAGAAGACCACCAATGCAATCATTATGGGCGGCTCCTTCCAGGTGGACAGAGTGCTGCAGAACACTGCCGGTGCGGCAGATGAGGTGGCATTCCAGGCAGAGCAGAAGATCAAGGCAACTGCCAACTATTTCCACAATCTGGTGGTCAACGGCGATGCCCAGAACGGCACATTCGACGGTCTGAAGAAACTGCTTTCCGGCAGTGCCAACGAGATCGTAAGCCAGGTAAGTCTTGTGACATCTGCCGAACTGGACGAGAACTACAATGCATTCTTAGACGAGATGGACGGCTTTATCAGCACTCTGGACGGTAACGCTTCTATGCTGCTGATGAATCGGGCAATGCTGGTTAAACTCCGTTCCATTGCCCGCCGTGCAGGCTACTATGAGCGCACAAAGGACGACTTTGGCAGAATGGTGGAGACTTATGCAGGTATTCCTATGGTGGATATGGGCAAGTACTTCGATGGGGAAAAGACTGTGGATGTGGTGCAGACCGATGCACAGGGCAAGACTGCCATCTATGCGGTTTCCCTGGGCCTGGATGGTTTCCACGGCATTTCTCCCACCGGTGACGGCGTGATTTCCTCCTATATGCCCGATATGACTGCCCCCGGTGCGGTCAAGACCGGTGAAGTGGAATTGGTTGCCGGTGTTGCCCTGAAGAACACCCTGAAGGCTGCTGTGCTGAAGGATATCGCCATTGGCGGTTAATCACTATGGCAGACTATGAGTTTTATGTAAACTGCTATCTGGGAAATGCCATTCCCCAAAAGGCGTTTCCTGCTGCGGCGGCTTCGGCCGCCGCAGCCCTGGATCGAATTTGCAAGATCTATACGGTGACAGAGCACGGAGAAGAGACCCGAAAACTGGCGATCTGTGCAATGGCAGAGGCAATTTACGCAGCAGGTAAACGCAAAGCCGGTGTAACCGCTGCCAGCGTGGGAAATGTGTCGGTTCGCTATGAAAACGGGGAACACGCCGACAAATCTCTGCAGCGGGAACTGTATCAGAAAGCATCCATCTATCTGGACATTTACCGGGGGACAAGCCAATGAACGAAGGATTGGATTATTCTTTGTGTGACCAGACGGTCACCTTGTATCACAAACAGGCAAACACCATCCTTCGTCAGGTGGTGGAGGGGTGTTACTATACCTGGAAGGAAGAACTGCGGGAGGAGGAAACGGGTCTTCAGCGGCAGACCCTGTGCCAGCTGATCCTCCCCGGAGAAGATCACCGGATTTTTGTAGGTGACCGGGTTTACGGGGGTATAGGTCCGGAAATTGGTATTGGGGACTGGCCTGCATTCCTGCCGGTATCGGTTACCGGTCTTTCCCAGATCAATTATGTGACACCCTGCTATTGGGAAGGTGCAATTTGCCACATAGAGGCTGGCAGAAAGTGAGGAAAAGCCTATGACAAATTTAACAAAACTTCGCAACTGGCTGCTTACTTTCCCTCTGTGGAATGATGAATGGGAATTGCACACAGACCACACAGAGGCAGAGCCGGGAAATAGCGGTTTATATCCTCTGGGGGCAGAGGAACTGTCCCGCCGGGAGGATGTGGCAGGCAATGTGACGGTTCGATGCCGGTGCCGGTTTTCCCTGTATCGGGTGACCGGGCAGGCAGATCTGCAGGAAAATGCCCAGTGGCTGCTAAACTTTCAGCAGTGGGTGCAGCAGCAAAGTGCCACAGCCGCAGCACCCCGGTTTGGAGACGATCCCAAAAAAGAACGGATCTGGGCAGAAAAAGGAAAACGGATCCGTTCGACTCAGGCAGGTACAGAAAAATATGGGGTAACTCTGATTGCAGAGTTTCAAAAACACTATTCAAATTAAGGAGGAATGAAAATGGCAAAAATTGAAAGAAAATATCTTGCCCACTACATCAATGCCGCCGAACTGGGCGCACAGACAGCGGACTATGAACGGCTGGGTAAGGACTTGGAGGAATTCAGTCCGGAACTGGCGGCACAGGTGGATACCAAGAAAAACATTCTGGGCGAAACCTCTGTTCTGATTTCCAGTTATGAAAAAACCGGTGCGGTAGAACCTTACTATGCCGAATCCGGCAGTGCACTGTTTGCCCGTCTGCAGGATATCATTGATAACGGCCGTGTGCTCGATGAAGTAAAGACCGATGTGGTGGAAGTAAAACTCTGGGAAAACGCCCAGGAGGGCGTATATCCTGCCATTTGTGAGGAGGTCTATATCGAGGTTACCAGTTACGGCGGCGATACCACCGGCTATCAGATCCCCTTTACATTGCACTTTACCGGCAATAAGGTAAAAGGCACTTTCAATGTAAGCACCAAGACTTTTACAGCAGAATAAGAAAATCATCAATCGGGCGGATTTTAATGTAGGGCGGGGGCTTGCTCCCGCCTTTACCGCACCATCAAAATTCTGTTTATCGGTGTGTTGCATCGCACTTCGTTTTCGCCAATAGGCGAAAACGAAGAAAGCCTCCCCTGTGTAAGGGGAGGTGGGAAAAATCGGCTCTTTCTCGCCTCGTAGCCATGTCGTTCTGTGGGCCTAGGAGTTGAGTGTCTACCC
>JAZNDD010000147.1:0-4606 GCA_045587865.1 Faecousia sp. | reverse complement strand
AGCACCTCTATGGCGAAACCGCCACGAAATACAAAGGTGTTCGGATTATGTCCAGTTGGTGGAGGTGAGGGGAATCGAACCCCTGTCCGAAAGCAACTTGGAAGGAACTTCTCCGGGCGCAGTTTGTTATTTACATTCCCTTACTGTGCCGGGAACAAACACCCTGCACAGTTTAGTAGCTTCATTATGCATGGTGCGCGCAAAGCTTAGCGCACGCACGGTCTCCACTTCAATCACACCCGAGCCCGGCTCGTGGACCTTCCGGGGCGGATGGGCGCCTAATTAGGCAGCCAGAGCAACAGTATTGTTGTCAGTTAAATTTAAAAATACCCGTTTTATCGTGGTCAGGTGCCACGGCCCGCTTATCCAGCCTCACTACCCCCGTCGAAACCAGTACACCCCCATATAGGTTCTGTAGGGGCGGCTATCAGCCGCCCGCTAAGTTGCTGACAAGGAAATTAAAACCGGAATTAAAATCTGCCGTAGGGATCAGGCAGCTTATTGGGTTCGGGATAAGTCTCGCCCAAAGTATCTACTGTAATGGATTTGATCTTCTGATCTTCCAAAGGACGGTCGCTTCCGTCAGTCTTCGTTTTTGCAATTGTATCCACAACTTCCATACCAGAAGTAACCTTACCGAAAGCGGCATACTGACCGTCCAGATGCTTTGCATCCTGATGCATAATAAAGAACTGGCTGCCAGCACTGTTGGGACTGGAGGATCTTGCCATAGACAGCACGCCCCGCTTATGGCGCAGGTCGTTTTTAATGCCATTAAAGAAGAACTCCCCCTTGATGCAATAGCCGGGGCCACCCATACCGGTGCCTTCCGGGCAGCCGCCCTGAATCATAAAGCCAGGGATGACCCGGTGGAAGATCAGGCCGTCGTAGTAATTATGGTTTGCCAGATCAATGAAGTTATACACGCTCTGGGGTGCAATCTCGGGATACAACTCTCCTTCGATAATGCCGCCATTTTCCATTGTGATCTTAAAAGTAGGATTTGCCATTTTAATATCTCTCCTTCATTGCACGGTCGATCTGACGCTTGGCGTCCCGCTCGGCCGCGGATTGTCTTTTATCGTACAGTTTTTTACCTTTGCACAGACCAACCTTAATCTTGACCCGACTTCCTTTGAAATACACACTCAAGGGAATCAGGGAGTAGCCGTCCTGTTTTATTTTTCCAAACAGGCGCATAATTTCCCGCTTGTGCATAAGCAATCTGCGAGGCCTACGGGGATCCCGGTTAAAAATGTTACCCTGCTCGTATGGGGAGATGTGCATCTGGTTGAGAATCATTTGACCGTCCTTGATACCACACCAGGCATCTTTTAGATTTAATGTGCCCTGACGGATCGATTTGACTTCAGTGCCGCACAGTTCAATACCCGCTTCCATTTCTTCCTCCACAAAGTATTCGTGGTAGGCCTCCCGGTTACGTGCCATTATCTTAATTCCTGCTTTTTCCAGACTGCTCACCTCCTGTTTTCCTCAAAGAATTATACCATAGTTGTCAAGTTAATTAAACAGAAATTCCTCTAATTTTTCCGGGGAATGAAAAGTGAAATCGCATAATGCTGTCATTTCTTCTATAATCTGCGGAACAGATTGTTTACTCCAGGCGGCAAAGGCAATTGGAACACCGGCTTTATTTGCCATTTGCCAAGCTGGTTTCAGATCGTCCACTACCAGCATTTGATCATTGGTATATCCGTATGTAGCCATTATGTGCTCCAGCGGATATGTGTTCGGTTTTCGCTGATGCTCAGGAAGGTCCCAGCCGTAAATGGCATCCGGTAAAATACCGAAGTGGGTCATATAATCTCTTTTGATGTTTTCCTCACCGGAATGAGAGACCACAAACAGCATACCGCCTTCTTCTTTTTGCCGGCGAATGATCCGGTCCATACCAGGGTAGGGAGCTGGAATATGGGTGCGCACATATTCCATCCAGCCTTTATATTCATCCTTTAGCTCTTGATCTGTGAAATTGTATTTCTCCCGGCACATTCCGGCAAAGCCCGGATGAAAGCAGCCGTGCAGATATTGTTCCAGAGTAATGGTCTGACCGGGTCTGAACTGGTCGAGAATGTAGCAGAAGTAAGGATAATTGATGGAAGTCTCGCTTTGAACGACTGTGTCGTCGTGATCCAGTATCAAACAAGGGTAGCGAAGCATTTGCCCACCTCCTTTTTTCGTTATTATAGCAAATATACGGCAGAGAAACAACCGAAAAATTCCACTTGATTATATCGAACAAATGTACTATAATAAAAGAAAACAAGGAGGTGGACCCATTGGGAATTTGTCCTGTAGATGTGATCTGCGCTTATAGTGCCGATGGGGAGATCCGCCCCCTGCGCTTTCGGATGGAAGATGAAGCGCATCAACTTCTCCGGGTAGATATAGATGAAGTGATCAGTTGCCGGGAAGTCCAGTATGTTGGAATCGAGGCACAAATTTTTCTGTGCAGAGCCACGGTTTGCGGAAAGAAAACTTTATTTGAATTGAAGTACACCATACGCAGTCATAGCTGGTGTTTGTTGAGAAAGGTATATTGAAATGGCAGATAGAGTTATATTTCACGTGGATGCCAACAGCGCGTTTTTATCCTGGTCAGCGGCGTATCGGTGCAAGGTGCTGGGGGAGGAAACGGACCTGCGGGATGTTCCTTCGGTAGTGGCAGGGGATAAAGAATCCCGGCACAGTATTATTCTGGCAAAAAGCACACCGGCGAAAAAGTATGGCATACAGACCGGAGAACCTTTATTTCAGGCATTGGAAAAGTGCCCGGAGTTGGTGATTGTTGAACCGGATTACGGGCTGTATGTGGAGGCGTCCCGGCATTTTGTGGAAATGCTTCGGCAGTTCAGCCCGAATGTGGAGCAGTACTCCATAGATGAGGCGTGGGTGGATATGACCGGTACACAGCGCATCTTTGGAGAACCCAGACTGGCGGCAGAGCAGATGCGCCGTCGGATTTGGGAAGAACTGGGTTTTACCGTCAATGTAGGAATATCCAGCAATAAACTGCTGGCTAAAATGGCGGGAGATTTTGAGAAGCCCAATAAAGTGCATACCCTGTTCCCGGAGGAAATGGCGGAAAAATTTTGGCCATTGCCGGTGCGGGATCTGTTTTTAGTAGGCAGTGCCACAGAGCAGAAACTAAAGAAAATGGGGATCTATACCATAGGACAACTGGCAGAGGCAGATGAAAAAATACTGAAAAAACGTTTGGGAAAACACGGACTGACGATTTGGCACTATGCAAACGGGCAAAATGCAGATCTTGTTGTTCTCGAACCGGAAGAAAACAAAGGGTATGGAAATTCGGTTACCACGGCAAAAGATGTGATCGGCAGAGAAGAAGGACATCAGGTGCTTTTAAGTTTGTGCGAAACGGTGGCTATGCGTATGCGTAAGGATGGCAAAAGCGGAAGTTGTGTTGCTGTTCATTTACGGACAAATGAATTCAATCGCTTTTCCCACCAACTTCTTTTACACGGTGCTACCAACATTACTGCAGAATTGTTTCGTGCAGCCTGTCAGGCATTTGATGAGGCATGGGATGGAAAAACACCTTTGCGGCAGTTAGGCGTTCAGGTAACCCGGTTATCTGCAGAACCATACCAGCAGTTCGATTTCTTCTCCGGAATGACGCCTGTGCAATATGAGCGAAAACTTCGGCTGGATGAAACGGTGGACAGCCTTCGGGATAAGTTTGGAGAGGATATTATCCGGCGGGCAAAATTTGCAAAAGACCCGGAGCATCATATGGCAGGCGGTTTGAGTAAAGCGCGCCGTACCGGTGTGACTAAGCCTGTTCCAAAGGAATTTTAGAGTGGAAATGAGAATGCAAATATTGTATAATCATTAAAAATTCACTTAGGAGGAAACAATATGCCCATTGTTACTTTTTATCGGGATCATCCCAATCCCCCAAAGACAACCCAGCGAACGCGTCTGGGCGCAAATGCGCTGATTGTGTGCGAAGGAAAACTTCTGCTGGAAAAGCGCTCTGACTGTGACCTGTGGGGACTGGTTGGTGGTGGTATAAAAAGAAATGAAACACCACTTCAGGCAATTACCCGGGAAATATGGGAAGAATTGGGCTTGCGAATTCCTGCAGAAAAATTCCGGAAACTTTCTATTTATGACGGAAATCGAATTGCCGCATATCAGGACGGAAGTGTATGGAAAATGGTGGTTGTTGCATATTATCTGGAATTGAATGAAATTCCGCAAATGCAGATTAGTAAAGAGTCCAGAGAACTGAAGTTTTTCTCAAAGGAAGAATTGACTGACATTCAAATCGTAGTGACGCACAGTGATATTGTGCAGGAGTGGTTTCAAAGGGACTAAAACCACAATGGAAATTTATACAATATAATGAAATTATACTTGTATATTCAAAAATTCTGTGATATTATACATTTTGACGGTGCAGTATCCTAGTCGAAACGACCGGTTCCCAGGTAGGGCCTAAAAATCCTATGAAGGGCACATCGATGAAGTCCCTGGTGTCTGCTTTTTACGCCCAGTTTAGGGTGGATGCTGGGGGTTAAGGATTCCGGGCGCGCTCCAATGGCATGGAGCATACGAC
>JAZNDD010000146.1:0-2278 GCA_045587865.1 Faecousia sp. | reverse complement strand
AAAGGGATCTGGCAATTGCCGATTTTAGGCAATTGGCTGAGGGATTGTAAAAATGCTTGCTACGCAAGAGTTTTGACTTACTGCACAAACGGTCGGACTACCGTACCTATGTACGCCGACGCCGACCGTTTGCTTGTCTTTGTGGCTCCTTTGACCTCTGTCAGTCTGTCAAAAAAAGAGTTTTTTGACAGACTGCGGGCCCGTTGCATTTTGCAACGGGCCCTCTATTATGGTTCCAGCGCAGAAAGATCGGTGATACTCCGAAATGCTGGGATGTTTGTATAAGATTTGATCGCTTCTCCCACATCACACTCTTCAGAACTTTTTAGTGTGGTGCTGTAGGTCAGTTTGCCTTCTGCCAAAGTATACAATTCGATATATTCAAAGTGCATACTTCCCGTATCACCATCGTGGACCGCGATGCCGTTTCCGTCATATTCATAAAGACAGTCGTAATAACTCCAGATTTCTGTTCCGCACAATATGGCACTGCCGTCTATGTAGGAAAAAATGTGATATTCCGTAGACTCTTTCTGGATGATCAGTTCCTCAATTCCATCCTGATCAATATCGTATAAGGTGTATAGCGTGTCGGCATAAACATCCGTAGCAGGGGATCCGTAGGTAAACAGCAGAACTTTTCCCGGATAAGTTGACAGGATTTGCTTATATTGTGCAAATGCACGTGCTCTGTCGTCCGGCGCGGAGGTGAAAAATTCCGTCAGATCCATACTGTACCAGTAGTAGTCCGCACCGGCAAGGGAATACTCCCGCCAGATGATCCAAAGGTGCTTGTTCTCATCCAGATAAAGTTTAATCTCATTGATGTTTTCATCGGACAGGGTGTTTGCAAGTTGTTGCTCTGCAAAATCGTGCATAGAGGCGTCCTGTGTAATTTGGGGCGGGTAGGCATCCTGAAAATGCTGGAGCATTGCCTCTTTTGCAGTTTTCAGGAAGTCTTCTTCAGAAAAACCGGCTATGGCAAGCACGGCGTTTCGCTCTGCGATGGTAGCGGAGGAAAGGGAAATGTTATAAGCACTGTGCTGGGTTCCACCATATTCTGAGCCCAGGCGATTGTGAATGATCAGGGACAGAGTATCCCCGTGAACCGCCCATTCATAGGAGATTCCATAACTGACAGGGTAGTCATTCAGATCAATGTTTTCCTGGGAGTAGTCCACAAATTGCTTAAAATCTCCGTAGATTTCCTCGTTGATTTGCTGGATGGTTTTTCCCGGAAGGTTGATTTTGGGAATGTAATAATGCACAGTCATTTCAACATCCTGAACATTTTCAGGGGCGGAAACATAATCTTGGTATGTATATTTGAGGCTATGGACAAAAGCATCTTCCACCAGATTTTCCGGCACAGTGGGCTGGGGTTCGGTTGCTTCCTGAGTCGGAGCGGTGGTTTCCGCAGGCTTTGCTTCTGTGGGATCCGGGGCTGGCTTCAAAGAACAACCGGCCAGGATGATCAGGCTGAGGACGATCAGAATTAACAGTGTTCGTTTCATTATAAACTAACCTCCTTTTTGCGTTTGCATTGTGGCGGGATTGCCTAATAAAATTATAGAAGAAAAAGCAAACGATGTCAATAAGGGGTCGGTGGCAGAGTGTATATTGTAAATACTGGCTGATTGTGGTATGATTTAAGACAGAAGAGGAGGATTGACTGATGAAAAAAATATTTATAATATTGCTGGCAGCAGTTTTACTGCTGGCATTTGCCGGGTGCAGTTTCTTTGATAAAGAAGTGGAACTTCTGGTGCTGTTGGATGAGGATCTGACAGATGCAGACTCCCGTTTGATCGCAACCACGCTGAACACCTTCCCGGAAGCAATCAGTGTGGAATATGTAACCGCGGAAGAAGCATTTGTAGATTTTATGGACGAATTTGAAGATCCTTCGGCTTTCGAAGGCATTGATGCAAGTCTGCTGCGGAACCGGTGCATTGTGACGGCAAAGGAATCGGACAGCCAGAAGTTATCCCGGGAGATCTCCAAACTGGAAGGAGTCAGTATGGTACACATCGGCAAAAGTACCGATTTGACAGAACGGATGGAAGACATCCTCAACTAAAAGAAAAAGGATAGGACGCCCTGCAAATTTGCAGAGCGTCCTTGCTTATTAAATGCCGTCAAATTCCTGTTTGACGCACAGTATGGTATACGCACAATCCCTTGGCCCCCTCCCTGAGGGGGCTGTCACCGCAGGTGACTGGGGGAGTGTACTTCTTAAGATAGGACAACCCCTCCGCCCAGTGTGCGCACTGGGCAC
>JAZNDD010000145.1:0-19228 GCA_045587865.1 Faecousia sp. | reverse complement strand
CGGGTGTGATTACTTTACCAGAATTTGAACAAAAAAAGCGGGAAATCCTCAACCACTAATCCCTACATAAGGCGACCGCACGGCAATCGCAGTGCGGTCGTTATTCATTATTTCGTATAGGCAAGGGATTGATTCAGGTACTGCTCCCACAAATAGGTATCGGGGCTCTTTTCCAATCCGTAGGCTTCCCGGATACCTTCACAAACTCTTAGAAGTTTTGCCTGCATTGTTGAAGATGCAAACATCTCCTGATTGCCTTCCATCATTGCATAAGCAATGATACGGCTGCGGTCCTCGTGGGGATTAACCATTGCCTCCGCATCCACAAATGCCCGGCTCTCCCCTTCCAGATGTTTTTGATCTGCTTCCTGTCCATAAACAAAGCCATAGGGGTTCAGCTGATTCCAGGTATCAAAATCCCGGCTGTTGCCCATTACGTGACTGTCGATGCCGTAGGAAGCACAAATAAGAAATGCTTTCTTAATATCCGTGTCCATTGAAATTGCGCCATAGCAATCACCGCCAGACCAATACTGGACATAGGGTTCTCCGCTTTCAATACTGCGCACCAGGCAAATTCGGATCCAACCGGCTTCTACAGTAACCTGAAGAAATTTAGGTGGAAATTGGGATAGAACTGTTTCCAGTTCATCCAGTTTTGCGCTGATAACGGACACATGATGTTCTGCAGTGAACGTGTAATTACCCGGATGTTTCAGGGCCTCATCCCAAATGGAAATACGCACGCCATAGGTCTGATTCATTGTGTCAACCCGATTCTTTAGTGCCGCCAGGCCTTCTGTATTCGGGTTTTGCGCGGTATATAAAGGTTCCATATAAACAGTTTCATCTTCCGTCTTGGACAGACTGGTGTCCCAACGGTAGAGAACCTGAGAATCTTCCTCTGCCACTACGAACCAGATATAGTCTCCATCGCAATGCCACACCCCAGGCTCAGACATTCCCTCGATTGTAATTTGGGCTGTCTTATGTCCGGAAAGGTAACTATAAAAGTCGATTTGCAAACCTTCTTCGCCGGTTTTATAGGTAAGCATACCCTTCCACACCGGAAGCGCAACTGTTTTGACAACATCATCATTCAGGTTCATATTGGCGAAGGATTTGTCTTGCTTTGAACCGAAAATATACTGCTTGAGCAAACCGTCCTGACGGATTGCAATAAACAGATTTCCATCGGTCGTCAAAGAATCCAGTTCACCTTCATAAAGGGTCTGTCCAGTTGTCGCATCCAGATAAACGGTTTTCGCATTTTCTGCACTGCCAATTTTACATGAGAGCAAAGAACCATTAAAGTACAGACCGGTCAGTTCCATTTCTTCATCTGCGTAGGTACGAATTAAACGGGAAATACCGTTTTCCAAATTCAGTGCCCGCAATTCTTTATTTTCAAAATAGAAAACCTGCTTATTTTCCCGGTCGATTGCCGGTTTGCCTTTGATATCCTCAGACAGATCATAGTCCTTGCTATGCTGCAATTGCGGATTGAGCATTACCACTTGATTGCTATTCAGGTCATAATAGGCAATTCCGGTTTTTGCCACACTGACATAAGGGCTACCCGGAATCAGCGGTTGCGTTATTTCTGCCGTCTGTGTGACTTCGCACAGATCACCCCGTAAGGTCATTATCTGATTTTCCGTAAACAAAACAAGATTACTGCCCATTGATGCCATACCGGTCACTACTTCCCCTTCCAGAGGATAGGCACGAACCGCACCGGATGTTTTCTTTTCTATCTTATGGCCTTCTTCATACAGGCCAACAACCGGAGGCTCTGTGGTTTCGGTGGGCATCGTTTCCGCAGGCTGGGCGCCGCAGGCAGTCAATAATGCACATAGCAGTAAAATTGCAAATAACTTTTTCATACTCACTGTCTCCTTGCCAGGTAATATTCATCCCCCTGTCTGTAATAGGGGCAATGGGATTTTTGAGAAGATAATAACCGGTAGGTTTCATCTTCATCCAGATCCATCAGGCAATAATACTCATCGTATTCTTCGTCGTAATCGTAGTGCCAGCAGGTTTCACATTCATTGCATATCATAGGCTAAAGTCCTTTCAAATATGCCAATACATCAAACGGTTTGATTGTTTCGTCTTTTCGTAAGTACAGTGGATGATGGGGATGTCCCTTTTTGCTGACTTTTCCCGCGCAGTACCATTTTGCGCCAAATTCCTCTCCGGCCGCTACCATATCTTTGACACATTCCGGAAGATAGGGGCGTTTTTCAATGATCGTGCCCCAGGCAGCCCAAACAGCAGGGGCAGAAGAAATGGACAATACATACCGAAACGCCTCCAGATTTTCTTTGTGCAGCAGCGGGTTATAATCCCACTCCATAGCATCTGGATCCGTTGCCCGCTGGGCATACACATTGAACATAATAAAACTGTCAAAGCCATTGCCAAGAGCGATCCGTTCTACCGATTTGAGGGTATTGTCCAAATCGTCCGGTTTGGCTGTTGAGGGATTGATTCCGATGCAGATCAACGGATTTATTCCACGGGTGCCCAGAATGTACCGGTATTCTGAATAAAAGTTGGGGGCATAAAGCCACTTTTTGATATCGTACTCAGAACTGGGCGTATTGGCTGCTTCCAAAGCCTCGCGAAATGTAACCAATTCTAATTGGGCGGTTGTACCATTGGGTATGTGCATTCTCAGTCCTCCAGAGTCGGAAACCAGCAGCTGTTCTGTGGATCATAAAAAGGACACTCATCCTTCTTTTTACCGGTTTGACGAAGCCAGGCAGAAAAAGCATAGTCCATAAAATCATACACACCTGTCATAGAAGACTGGAATTGCACTGTCCGATCGTCAGTCATTTGGATCTCGATCACTATGTTTTTATAGTTGGTATAAAGTTGTTGGGCCTTAATATCACGGTATTGGTAAGTGGTGCTTTTCTTTCCAAATGTTGTTAAAATAAAGGTGTCTGTGTCATAGAACACACCAAAACTCATATAGTAGACAACCAATCCTAAACCCACCAATATCAGCAAGCAGCCGCCGCCGATCATCAGCCAGCCGCCAAAAAACAAAGCAGCAACGCCCAAAACAGCCAAGATCAGACCAAAGGAGCCGTATCTTTTATTCAGCCGAACAGCCAGCCCGCTTTTATGCTCCTGCTGACTGCGGAACAGTTTTGCAAAGCCCTTGTCTACCAAAAAACAAATCAGAAAGACGAAGACTGCCACAATCAAAACTGCAACATATTCCATCGTAATATCTCCTTATCCGTCTGTAACGGTTCTGTTTAAGCCCACAGCACCAGATCTACAGGAATATCATTTTCTTCTGTGGGGATCGTATCCACGATTTGAAATTCATAGCAAAGTGCCACTGTGGGGTGATTGGGTTCCCCAGATAAAAACTTATCATAAAAGCCGCCGCCATAGCCGATTCTATCGCCAGATTTGGTAAAGGCGAGACCGGGCATCAGCACAAGGGCTGTGGTATCATCTGCAACAGGCGCATTATCAATCGGTTCCGGAATCCCATAGGAACTCTTTTCAACCCGAGAAAAATCCGTCAGGTATATAAACTTCATTTCATCCCCATAGACTTTCGGCACTGCCACCTGTTTTCCATCCGCAATCGCCCGTTCCAAAATAGGTACTGTACGAATTTCCTGGTTGAACGGCAAGTAGCCATAAATAGTTTTCGCCTGACGGTACTGCTGTGTAGCCACAAACAACTCACCCAATCGGACGCTGGCGGTGTCTATTTGATGGGCGGTCATCCGGCGCTTTTTTTCTTTAATGTGACAGCGCAGTTCCTTCTTATCCATTTCGTTTCTCCTTGCCGGGTGTGCGGAACAAGCGGAACCAGAGGAAAACAGCAATCTGTCCGGGAATTCCCAACAGGAAAATCTTCCAAAGATTCAAGTCCGCAAACATTAGTAAACTCAGATAAACGCTTAATAAGACACCCCAAATAATTGCTGAAACCAGCGTTTTATTCCATCGGAAATCCTTCCAGGCAGAACGCAGGCTCAGCAAAACGATTGCATCCACAGGAATCGCATAGATAAAGGCGATCCAGGTATGGGAGAAGTCAATAGATGACAACACCACAAACAGCAGCAGCGCAATAAACCACACAAGCAGCGAAGACAAACCCAGTATAATACTCTTATCTGCCTTTCGCTTAAGGGTTTTCTCAACTGCCTTCTCCATAACCTTTTCTACCTTGGATGTGTTTTCCGGCAATGCATTGGGATCTGCCAGCAGATCATCAACGGTCACTTCATAGAGATCTGCCAATTGTACCAGAGTTAACACATCCGGCATTGATTCGCCCCGTTCCCATTTGGATACAGCTTTATCGGAATAATTTAATTTTTTCGCAAGGCCAACCTGTGTCAGGCCAAATCGCTTGCGGTAAGATGCAATATTTGCCCCAAGTTGAAGCTTCAGCTTCTCGTCGTTCATATATTTCCTCCAGGACATAGTTTTGTATATTTTATCAAATCTTTGCCGTTTTTTCAACCCTGAAACGCAGAAAAAAGCCGTCCATGGTTTTTACACCATAGACGGCAGCATTTTAATCATCCGGGAAAAGGTGCTGGGAACAGTACTTAATAATTGCGCCTCGGGTAATAATGCCAATAAATGTGTCCTTATCGTCCACTACCGGAACAAAGTTCTGAGAACTGGCACGGTGAACAAGATCCTGCATGGAAGTTGTTACACGCACCGGAACATTATCCTTTTTTCGATCGATCTCCATAATACGTCTTGCTTCTGCCTGGCGCATATCCATATAGCATATATTCTTAAGAGCCCACAACAGGTCGCCCTCTGTCAATGTACCACGGTATTCACCGTTTTTCGTAAGTATCGGCAATGCCGCATAACCAGCGGATTCCATCTTCTCCAAAGCCTGACGGATCGTGAAATCGTCATAAACAAAGGCGCACATAGCCTTTGGCGTCAGAAAGAATAAAATGTTATTCATAGCCTCTCCCTTCCTGCATTACATTGGCGGCTCTTCGCCGCCGTTAACATTATAGCATACTTTCCTCAGATAAGCACGCAAAATTATTGTAAATATCTTGTGTCGGTGACGAAATTCCACGCAACATTTTGTGCACATTGAACAAGCGGCATCAGAATAGATGCCGCTTCCCAGAGTGTCAAAGAACCCCCAAACCGTCAAAACAGGTATTTCAATCGAGCACATAAATGGCTCCCTTGTGTAAAGGGAGCTGGCAATTGCCGATTTTAGGCAATTGGCTGAGGGATTGTAAAAATGCTTGCTACGCAAGAGTTTTGACTTACTGCACAAACGGTCGGACTACCGTACCTACGTACGCCGACGCCGACCGTTTGCTTGTCTTTGTGGCTCCTTTGACCTCTGTCAGTCTGTCAAAAAAAGAGTTTTTTGACAGACTGACAAGCGGCATCAGAATAGATGCCGCTTGCATTTAATTTTCCTTGTATGCGTCCAGCAGTGCAGTTTCGGAAGCTGCCTGGATTTCTTCCCCAGCCATACACTGGGCGAACTGTGCACCGGTCATAACCTCGTGCTCCAGCAAGAATTCCACAACTTTCTTCATCTTGTCTGCATCTTTGCGCAGGATCTCCTCACAATGGGCATAAGCCTTGTCGATGAGAAGTTTCACTTCGTCATCCATTGTGCCGGCTACCTTTTCAGAATAGCTCTTTGTGCTTTGGTAATCTCTGCCGATAAACAGCTCGTCACCGCCGGTGTAGGATACTGTTCCCAGCTTCTCACACATTCCGTAACGACCGATCATATCCCGTGCCAGCTTGGATGCCCGATCGATATCATTGGAAGCGCCGGTGGAAATATCCTGCAGGAAGATAGCCTCTGCCACCCGCCCGCCCAGCAGTCCCACGATTTGATGGTACATCTCGTTTCGGGTCAGATGGGTGCTGTCCTCCAAAGGTCGGGTCCAGGTCAGTCCCAGGGCGTTACCTCTGGGGATAATGGAAATCTGATGCACTGGATCGTGATCCGGCAGATTGTGCATTGCCACCGCGTGACCAGCCTCGTGAATAGCTGTCAGGCGCAAATCCTTCTTCAGCCGCACGCGGCTGCGTTTTTCCGGTCCCGCAACAATTTTCATCATTGCATCGTTTAAGTCCTGCATATTCAGCACCGGACGATTCTCACGAGCCGCCATAATGGCTGCTTCATTAAGAAGATTACTCAGGTCAGCACCGGTAAAGCCTGCAGTTGCCAGCGCGATCGTGCGCAGGCTCACAGAGCCATCCAGTTTTTTGTTCTTTGCATGGACCTTCAGAATCTCTTCTCTGCCCTTCGCATCCGGTGCGCCCACATGGATCTGCCGGTCGAAACGACCGGGACGAAGCAGTGCCGGGTCCAGAATGTCCGGGCGGTTGGTAGCCGCAAGAACAATTACACCTTCTGTGCGGTCAAAACCATCCATTTCCACCAGCAATTGGTTAAGTGTCTGCTCACGCTCATCGTGTCCACCACCCATACCGGAGCCACGCTTACGGCCAACCGCATCGATTTCATCAATAAAGATGATCGCCGGTGCGATCTTCTTCGCCTGTTCAAACAAGTCGCGAACACGGCTGGCACCAACGCCCACATACATTTCCATAAAATCCGAACCGGAAATGGATAAAAACTGAACGCCAGCCTCCCCTGCTACTGCCTTTGCAAGCAAAGTCTTACCGGTACCGGGAGGGCCTGCCAGCAAAATGCCGTGAGGGATCTTGGCACCAATGGCTGTAAATTTTCCAGGATTACGCAAAAAGTCGACAACTTCTTGCAGTTCTTCCTTTTCTTCATCCACACCTGCCACATCTGCAAAAGTAATCTTCTTTCCGGATGCCTGTCCCTGGTGGGTTCTGGCTTTTCCGAAATTAGACATTGGATTGGAACTGCCTGCTCTGCCGATCAAAAGTGCCCAGGCGATCAGCAAAATAACACCCGCAATAACAATCGGCAGGATAAAGTCATAGGGGCTGATTTGCTCTTCCGGCAGGAAATGGTAACTTTCCAAAATTCCTGCTTTCTGCTGACTTTGCAGAAGATCACTCATTTCCTGACGGAAAAGGTCCGGGTCAGACATCACTGCATTGTAGGTGATTTTTCCCTGATACTCTTTATGCAGTTTCAACTGGATGTGATTGCCCTCTACTACAAAGCTGCTGACCTGTTCCTTCTGGAACAAGGTTACAATCTCAGAATAGGTCAGATCATCGTTTCCGGTGCCAAACAGACCCAGCATCCAGGAAAACATCAACAGCAGTATCGCCGCATATATTACAATACTGACAACCTTACGTTTTTTCAAAATCGTTTCTCCTTATTTGCTATATACTTCCGGCTTCAAAATACCCACATAGGGCAGATTCCGGTAATGCTCATCATAATCCAGACCGTATCCAACAACAAATTCGTTGGGGATCACAAAGCCCACATAATCCGGTTTAATGGTAACACTTGGATTGCGCCGTTCCGGCTTGTCCAGTAAAGTGCATATCTTCAAAGACGCAGGTTCTTTACTCAGAAGATGCTGGTAGGTAAATTGCAAAGAATTCCCTGTATCGAAAATATCCTCTAAGATCACCACGTGACGGCCCTTCAGATCTGCAGACACATCCCGCTTTACATCCATTTTTCCAGAGGAGGACGCACCGCTTCCGTAAGAGGAAATCCACATAAAATCGATCTGGCAAGGTGTATCAATGCAACGGATTATATCTGCGAAAAAAATCACAACGCCCTTCAACACACCAACAAATACCGGATCTTTTCCTGCATACTCCTTACTGAGAATGCTGGCAAGTTCCTTGACTTTATCCTGGATTTGTTCCTTGGTCAGCAAGATTTCTTTAATGCTCTGTGTCATTGCTATCTACCTCATCATTTCTATCTTCAGAGTGTTTCAAACCGAATCTGAATACCTGGTTTTTCTTTTGCCACTGCGTCCAAATTCGGGCCAACGCCATACACACCTAATATCCCATTGTCATCCGCCACAACCGGAATCTGAGATCTGCGGGATGCGGGTATTTTACGGTCAATAAATAGTTTTTTTAGTGTTTTTGTGCCGCCGGGAAGGCGCATCGTATCTTTCTGCTGTCTGGGTCGCAAAATGATTCTCCCATGGGTATTCACGGTAAAGCAATCACTGCCTGCAACATATTCATCAGACTCCTGACAAACGATCCGTAAACCCAATTGGGGAACTTCTGTGATTCCCGGACAGGTAAGAACCGTAGCCGAAAAACAAAGATCCTCCTGCAAAACTTCCAGTTTTCCATAGTTGCGGGTAATGATCACACCGCCAGGCAGATTTGCACGGGCAGAAGGGCGATGGGAAAATACCAGACTTTCCAACAGAGCAATATGCTCCCTTTCCGGTTCCGGCACATTGCAGCTGCGCAAAAATGCCATCAAACAACGGCTGCGACAGGCACTGCTCATATTTCGCAATGCTTGCACATCTGAAACCGGCTGGGTGAGCCTGTCCAGTTCCTGCTCATCCTCCCGCAGGGAAAGCGCCATTGCAGAAAGATCTTCCCCAAGGCGGGGGTTTTCCTGCCGGAGAACCGGCACTACGCGATGCCGCAAACGGTTGCGCAAAAACTGATCTGTATCGTTGGAACTATCGTTTACATAGTCAATGTGATATTCCTCTAAAAACGCAAGGACATCCTCTCTGGTAGCTGTCAGCATCGGGCGGATCAACTGGCCTTTAATCGGAGAAATCCCTCCCAGGCCTTTCAGTCCCGTTCCCCGAACCAGATGCATCAGAACCGTCTCTGCATTATCATCGGCAGTGTGGGCTGTGGCGATCTTTCCGGGAAGTGTCTGCAAATATCCGTATCGTGCATCCCGCGCTGCCGCTTCAAGACCTTTCTCACCGGCAGTAACCTTGGCTTTTTTACAGAAGCACGGAATCCCGTATCCTTGACAAAAGTCCCGGACAAATTGTTCATCCCGGTCAGATTCTTCCCCCCGCAACCCATGGTTAAAATGGGCCGCAGCAAGACGGATCTGCAAGGTATCTTTCAGACAGTACATTGCCCACAGCAGTGCCATTGAGTCGGCGCCGCCGGAAACGGCACAAATCACCCGATCACCTGGAGCAATCATACGGTAACGGCGAATGAATGCCTGCAACTTATTGAGCATGCTTCCACTCCCGATCCGCAAAGGTCTGGTACTGAGGAATCCACTGGAGTTTTACCGTACCCACTTCACCGTGTCGGTTCTTCGATACGATACACTCCGCAATGCCTTTATCTTCAGAATTTTCATTGTAGTACTCATCCCGATACAGGAACAGAACCTCATCCGCATCCTGCTCGATTGCACCGGATTCACGCAAGTCCGAAAGCATCGGCCGCTTATCGGTACGGCTTTCCGGACCACGGGACAACTGACTCAGGCAGATGACCGGAACATTAAGTTCCTTCGCCATAATCTTCATAGCACGGGAAATTTCGCCCACCACTGTCACACGGTTATCAGAACTCTTACCATAACCGGAACCACTCATCAGTTGCAGGTAATCCACGACCACCAGTCCCAAATTCTCCAAACGGCGGCATTTTGCATTCATTGTTGCCACTGTAATGGAGGGATTGTCATCAATCCGGATATCTGTCTGGCTCAAAGAAGCGGATGCCATACATAGTTTGCTCCACTCCTCCTCAGTTAGTTTGCCGGTTGCCATTTTCTGGCCGTCCACGAAACTTTCGATGGACAGCAGACGCATTGCCAGTTGTTCTCTGGACATTTCCAAATTAAAGATTGCCACCGTCTTATTGTATTTCTTTGCCACATTCAGTGCCAAATTCAGTGCAAAGGCAGACTTGCCCATTGCCGGTCTTGCCGCCACAAGCAGTAGATCGGAATCGTTTAGTCCGTTGATCTTCTTATCCAAATCCCGCATACCTGTAGACATACCCGGAATTGCAGAATCAGACTGACTTAATTCTGTCAGGCGATCAAAAACCTTGTGTAAGGTAACACCGATATGTTCCAGAGAGTCGCCACGTTCGCCTTTACGCAGTGCGTAAATCTTTTTTTCCGCACTTTCCAGGATCTCGGAAGGGGTTCCCACCTGGGTGTAGACCATCTCAGAAATATCCGTAGACGCATCTGCAAGTCCACGCAGCATTGCCTTCTCCCTGACAATGTTTGCATACCGGACCGCATTTGCCGCTGTGGGCGTGATCTCCATAAGTTGAAGAACATAGTCCCGGGAATTATCGTGATATACGCCCAATTCCCGCATCTTATCGAGCACGGTTACCGGATCGATGGTCTGGGAGAAATTGAACATTGTATAAATTGTTTCGTAGATTTCCCGGTTTTGCTGCAAATAGAAATCCTCCGGGCGCACAAGACCAATCACATCCGTCAGGCATCGGCTGTCGATCAGGATTGAGCCCAGAACTGCCTGTTCTGCTTCCACAGATTGGGGAAGTTGTTTGGTCATCAATTCGTCATTCATTCAGGGTCTCCCCTCTTTCGTATCTTTCTTTATGCTTCTTCGATCTTAACAGTCAGGGGTGCAGAAATCTCATAGCCAAGTTTACACTGCACTGTGTAAGTGCCCACATTTTTGATAGCATCGGAAATCACGATCTTCCGCTTATCCAGTGCAATACCGGTTTTTGCTTTCAGAGCATCTGCGATCTCCTGGTTTGTAACCGAACCAAACAAACGGCCTGCACCGCCACCCTTAGCGGTAACTACCAGAGTCATCTCCCGCAGTTTCTTGGAGATTTCCAACGCCTCAGCCCGCTCTTTGGCAGTTTTTTCTGCGGCAGCCTTGTCGTTCATACGCATTGTATTGACTGCATCGGCAGTTGCCTCCACAGCAATCTTTCTGGGAAGCATATAGTTTCTGGCATAGCCGTCAGACACTTCCAGCATCTGACCCTTCTTACCCTTACCCTTTACATCCTGTAACAAAATAACTTTCATAGTGTTTTCTCCTTATGATTTATTCCTCGTAAAACTGATTGATAGACGCTACAAGTTTGTCTAACACTTCCATCACTGTGCTGCCACGAATCTGTGCACCGGCAGTTGCTGTGTTGCCGCCGCCCCCAAGGGGTTCCAAAATCATTTGCACATTGGCATCACCGATCGACCGGGCGGAAATAATCACCTGATCACCATCGGGATAGAGCACAAACGATGCGGTTATACCGGAAATGTTTAAAAGTTCATCTGCCGCCTGTGCCGCCAGTGTACGGGAAGTGGCAGTATTCAGTGCCGCAATTGCCAGTTCCTGACGGTAAAGCCGTGCAGCCTTAATGATCTGATATTTGGATATGGTATCCTGAAAATCGTTCTGCAAAAGTTTTTTTACTTCCACCGTATCTGCACCCAGTTGCCTCAGATATGCTGCAGCCTCAAAGGTACGCTCACCGGTACGCACGTGGAAGCTCTTGGTATCCAGGAAAATACCTGCCATCAGGCACTTTGCCTCAATTGCCAGAACATCCTTCTTTTCCACTGCATATTGCAGAAGTTCCGTTACAAGCTCTGCAGCGGAAGATGCATAAGGTTCATGGAGATTAACGACCACCGGCGTAATATAGTCTGCGGCGCGGCGATGGTGATCCACCACGCACACCCGGGGAATTGCTTCAAGAAGTTGACGGCTTTCCACCTGATCGGGACGATTGGTATCCACAACAACCAATGTGCTGCGGTTATCGCACTGAACCAGTGCCTCGTCACCGGATATGAATGCATCTTTGTACTCAGCAGTCTGACGAAGTTCCTCAATCAGTTTGCCGGCAACATTATTTTCCAGATCCAGAACAATATAGGCTTTCTTATTTTTCTTACGGCAAAGGCAATAAATACCAACTGCTGCACCCAGTGCGTCCATATCCGCATTCTTATGACCCATAATGAACACCTGGCTGCTGCCGCCGATCAATTCCATAAGAGAATTGGCAGTAACACGGGAACGGACTTTGCTGTGGCGTTCTGCTTCCTTGGTTCTGCCGCCATAGAAATTAAAGTTCAAACGGTCTTTAATTACAGCCTGATCGCCGCCGCGACTAAGGGCCATTTCGATGGACAAAGATGCAAATTCATAACCTTCTTCAAAAGTCTCACCATCTACACCCAAACCAATAGAAACAGAAGCAGCCAGACCGCTGGAATTGGTAATTTCGTGAACATCCTCCAAAAGGGAGAATTTACTGTCAATGGCTCTTTTTAGATCTCGCTTTTCAAACACAAACAAAAAGCGGTTTCTCTCCAGGCGGCGAAGCAGTCCGTGATAAGGCTCTGTCCAGTCTGTAATTGCATCGTTGATGCGGGCTACCAAGGCAGAAGTTGCACCTTCCGTAAGATTCTTCGTCAGTTCTTCATAATTATCGATCAAAATAATGGAGACCACAGGGCGGGAACGGATATATTCATCCCGAACCTGGTACAGTTGTGTCAGATCCGTCAGATATAAAACGCCCAAGCGACATTCCTGAGAGGATGTTTGCGCCTGAACTACAGAACCGTAAACACGGAAGCGCCGTCCCTGAAGGTCCAAATCATTGGGGCATTCCCCCTTGCCTTCCAGTAGCCAGGATGGTGTAAAATTTGGAATCACATCCGAAAGGCGACGTTCCCGAAAAGTATCCTGAAATCCGGTCAGGTTTATGAATGCGTCATTTGCATATACAACGCCGTTATCCTCCAGGCGGATGACCAGCATCGGAAAAGGCGTCTTTCCACCGGTCTGACCGTCCGTCTCATCCAGTTGCTCTGACAAGAATTTCTTAATCTGTTTACGCCGACGGTCGTGACCGATCAAATGAATGGTCAAAAGAATCGCAGTAATGCCCAATTCAATGCCTGCCAGCAGATAATTTTGCATCAGTGCTGCGGCAATAATAAATGCCAGCAAAAACACAAAAAAGATTCCTGCACCAGGCCGCAACTGCCATCCCAACTTCTTATTCATATGCAACGCCTCCATTTCTTCGGGGTGCAATTACCCATAGTAATCCTATTATTCCTTATTATAACAAATGTAGACGAAAGGTGCAACTGTCTTTTTGAAAAAATAAATGTATACAATCCACCAGTAATGTGTTATAATGTTATACAAAGAACCGGACAGGCAGTTCCGGTCACAAACAAAGCCGCCTTCGAGATGGCTACTTATTAAACAGAATATTTGCAGGCGAATTTGGGACTGATCCGGCGATTCAGGGCTGTGATAACCCCATACGGCTGCTAATTTTGTTATGCTTTTCTATGGTTTTTTGAAAGGAGATTTCCCAATTTGGCAGAAAAACTGAAAATCATTCCCCTTGGGGGACTAAACGAAATTGGAAAGAACATCACTGTTTTGGAATATGGCCGCGATATGATCGTGGTAGACTGCGGTGTAGGCTTTCCGGACGAAGAAATGCTGGGTGTGGATCTGGTAATTCCGGATTTTTCATATTTGGTTCAAAACGCAAAAAAATTACGGGGTATGTTTATTACCCATGGTCATGAGGACCATATTGGTTCTATCCCCTACTGTATGCAGCAGGTAACCTGTCCTATACACGCAACTGCAATGACCTGCGGTCTGATCCGACTGAAGTTGGAGGAGCACCACCTTGGAGATAAGGTAAAACTTGTGACCCACAAGCCCGGTGATGTGGTTCGTGCCGGTTGTTTTACTGTGGAATTTATCCACGTAAATCACTCCATTGCAGACGCGGCGGCGTTTGCGATCCATACACCTGTTGGCACTGTGGTTATGACCGGCGATTTCAAGATCGACCCCACTGCAAAAGACGGTATGACCGACCTTTCCCGTTTTGGTGAACTGGGTAACCAGGGTATCCTTGCCCTGCTTTGTGACTCTACCAATGTGGAGCGCGCCGGTTACACACCCAGCGAAAACATTGTTGCTGAAGGTCTGGACCGTCAGTTCAAAAACTGCGACCAGCGTATCATCGTAACCACCTTTGCATCCAATATGCACCGGATCGCCGCTGTGCTGACTACCGCTGAGCGCTATGGGCGAAAAGTGGCTGTAACTGGACGCAGTATGGAAAATATGCTGAAAGTTGCCCAGGAACTGGGTTATCTGAAAGTAAAACCCGGAACCATTGTGGATCTGAATGCTATTAAAAGTCTGCCTCAAAATAAAATTGTGATCGTTTCCACCGGTTCTCAGGGTGAAAATATGTCCGCCCTTTACCGGATGGCATTTTCCACCCACAAACAGGTGGACATTGTAGCCGGTGACCGGATCATCATTTCCGCATCCGCAATTCCCGGCAACGAAAAAGCAGTATCGAAAATCATCAACGAACTGTATCGTAAGGGTGCAGATGTGGTCTATGAAAAAAGTGAAGGTCTCCACGTTTCCGGACATGCCTGTCAGGAGGAACTGAAGATCGTTCACGCCCTCTGCAAGCCGAAATTCTTTATCCCCGTCCACGGGGAACAGCGCCATTTGCAGATCCACGGAAAACTGGCAACCCAGATGGGTATCCTCCAAAAAAATGTGCGGATCGCGGACATTGGCAATGTGATTGAATTAAGCGGAAAAACCTGCAAGATCGGTGCTTCCGTTCCCGCAGGCAAGGTCTTTGTGGACGGAACCGGCGTTGGCGATGTGGGTGCTGTGGTGCTTCGCGACCGGAAACATCTGGCGCAGGACGGTATGATCGTTGTGTGTGTAAGCATTTCCACCTACGATGGTATGATCGTTACCGGACCGGATATTATTACCCGTGGATTTATCTATGTGAAAGAATCCGAGGATCTGATGGAGGAATTGCGTCAGGTTGCACTGGAGGCAATCGACCGTTGTAAACGCAAGCACATTCGGGACTGGACCGCCATTAAAACAGCCATTAAAAACGACCTGAGTGGTTACCTGTTTAAAACCACAAAGCGAAATCCGATGATCCTGCCGGTGATTATGGAAATCTGATAGAAAAAGGGTGTGCGCCAGCACGCCCTTTCCTTTGGAGATAAGAAAATGCGATATTATTTTGCGCCATTGGAAGGCCTGACAGACAGTATTTTCCGCCGTCTGCATCATAAATATTTCCCCGGTGTGGACCAGTATTACACACCCTTCTTCTCCCCCACCGTTCATCGTGCTTTAACGCCCAGAGAGGCGCGAGAGTTGCCGCCGGCATCTTCTGTGGATTTTTGCACCGTTCCACAGTTGCTGACAAAAGTACCGGAGGATTTTCTCTGGATGGCAAGCCAGTGCCTGGATCTGGGCTATACCGAAGTGAACCTGAATTTGGGCTGTCCCTCCGGCACGGTTACCGCAAAAGGGAAAGGCTCCGGAATGCTTCGGGATCTGGATGCACTGGACCGCTTTCTGGAAGAAATCTTTTCCAGACACCACATAGCCATTTCCATCAAAACCCGGATTGGTTTTACATCGGAAGATGAATTTCCTGCACTGCTTGAAATTTATAACCGCTATCCTGTAAAGGAACTAACCGTTCATCCCCGAATCAGAAGCCAGTTCTATAGCGGAACGCCGGATATGGACACATTTACTTATGGGGTGCAAAACAGCAAAAATCCTCTGTGTTATAACGGAGATTTGCGTTCCCTTACAGACATTGATCAAATCGCTCAAATATACCCGCAAATTACTGCTGTAATGATTGGCAGAGGACTATTGGCAGATCCAGGTATGGTAACCCCCGGGAAAACGGATGTGAAAGCGCTGGAAGGCTTTTTCGCAGAACTGTTGGAGGAATATCTATCTGCCTTCGGCGGTTCACGAAATGCAATGTTCCGGCTCAAGGAGCATTGGGGACTGCTGATCCGCAGCTTTGAAAATTCCGAAAAGCTTGCAAAGCGCCTGCGGAAAACCACTGATCTGGGCGAATATAAGGCAATTACTGCAGAAATATTTCATACACTGACCTTTAAGAATTGACAATTATTGTGCATATATTGAGGAGATTGCAACGGGCGTAAACGCTCTCGCAATGACAGTTCGGTGCGATAGATTTTTCAATCATCAAAAACCACGTCTTTGCGAAGGTGCGTCAGCGCCTGTGGCAAACCGTATCCTATAGAGTGTCACAAACACGGAACATTTTCACAAGGAGAACGGATTGCCACGCCTGCTGTCGCAGGCTCGCAATGACGTGCTGATTTGGTGGATTGTGCGTACTTTCATAGCAATGACACAAATATATGATAGTCGGTTGTTGGAACGGATACATTTCGTTGCGTCAATGCCCCAATCGGGTGCTTAAGAGACGATTGAGGCACATCGTCACAAATGGCCTTCGATAACGACAGACCTTAGCGGGCGGCAGGTTGCCGCCCCTACGGTGAGGGTCGGAAATTCACCCGTAGGGACACCCCTCCTGGGGTGTCCGGGAATTTTAGAGAAACATGACAAAGGGCGCGTGCGATGCACGCTCCCTTATTGGGTTTTATTACATTTCTTCGCCGGAGATCTCAAAATCACCGGAGGTGACACAAGGTGTTAAAGCAAAGCCATCCAAATTGGCGGAATTTTCCACAGATACGGCAATATACAATTGATTGCCGTTATGATATTCCTCTACCCATCTGGAAGTAAACTGCATATCGGCTGTGGCATAAGTGGCGCAGACCATATCGCCTCCCTGCTGTGTCCAGGTAAGCTTCGCTTGGATTTGCAGCTGGCCATCGGCTTGATAAAGGGCATAAAGCTGATCGAAATTGCCAATATCAATAGTAAACCAGTACTTTGGTGTTGCGCTTTCCTTTCCGGTCACTGCGTGGGAGATAACGGTTACTGCAAAGAATCGATAGCCGCCCAGCTGCGGGTCATACACAGGAAGCTGCGCGTTATTCTCGCCAATCATATTGCCGTCATAGTCATTGATCTTCAATAGACCGGCGCTAAGTTCACTGCTGTCTACTATATTTGCCGTTTTGAAGCATAAAACAGAATCCACGGTCAGCGTGTAACCGTTCAGATCCAGTGTGACGCCACCCCAGAGGATCAATTTTTCTTCGCTTGCAGCTTTTTGCAGGACAACCGTATCACCGGACTCTGCCGCAGCGATTGCTTCACTAAAGGAAGAATATTTACCGGCAACATTTCCGTTTTCGTCCAAAACTGCGGCTGCAAAATCTTCTGTTACCGCATCGCCCAGGAATTTAATATTCGCATCTGTCAATGCTTCGTTGTCCTCAGAAATGCTGATCTGCGCCCACTGGGCCTGCGTGCCGTTGTATGTTACATCCGTCAGTGTCAGACAGTCATAAAACGCCTCTGTGCCAATGGTTGTTACACTGCCGGGGATAACAATTTCTGCTAAGTTCTCGCAGAGCATAAATGCACTGTCTGCAATTTCTGTGACTGTGCCGGGAATTGTGTAGCTGCCGGAAAGTCTCCCGGGTGCTTGCAAAAGGACAGTCTTGTCCTTATTAAACAAAACACTCTGACTGTCGCTGCAATATGCCGGGTTGTTTTCATCCACCCAAATTCCGGACAGTCGTTCACAATAGCGGAAGGCATTCTCCCCGACGGAAATGACACTTTCCGGAATTGTGACGCTTGCTAGTCTTGTGCAGTCATAGAAAGCATACTCGCCAATGCTGGTAACACCCTCTTCAATCACCACTTCTTTTACAGAGGAGCGCTCTGCATACCAAGGTGAATTGTAGAATGTACAGTTATCCATATTGCCAGTGCCGGAAATATTTAACAGTCCCTTTTCATCCAGCGCCCAGAAAACATTTTCACCGCAATAATCGCCAAGTCCTTTCAGGTATGCGATGTTTGCTGATATAAGCGCATTGTTATCGGTTCCAATGTAGATCGTTTTCCAATTACCGTTTGTGCCGTTGTAATACACATCCGTCAGACTGGTGCAGCCCCGAAATGCACTTTCACCTATGCTAGTCACACCAGCGCCCATATTCATACTGGACAAGCTGGTGCAATTATCGAATGCTGAATTACCAATACTGGTCACACCATTTCCGATGATAACACTGGTCAGACTGCTGCAATCTCTGAATGCATAATTGCCAATGCTGGTCACACTATCTGGGATAGTGATACTCTCAAGACCGGTGCAGCCACTGAACGCACCATCTTCTATGGTAGTAACACTATCAGAGATCGTAATGCTGGTCAGACTTTTATAATCATCGAACACAAAAGCGCCAATGGTGTTGATACTGTCCGGAATCACAAGGTCAGTAATCAAAAATTCATTCTCGTACAAATTTTCTGCATATCCCAGTGGATTTCCGTCCAATGGAGAGAATCTGATGCTGCACCATTTTGTAATATCATTAATATATACATCCGTCAGGCTGTCGCAATTTAAGAATGCATATACATCAACTTCTGTGACACTGTCCGGAAGTGTTATGCTTTGCAAGCTACTGCAATCTTGGAATGCAAAACTGCCAATACTGGTCACACCGTCTTCAACAATTATCATTTCAACAAATAACCGTTTTCCATACCAAGGTGCATTATTAAAGAAATCCCAATTATACATAGTGCCGGTACCAGAAATAGTGAGTGTGCCTTCGTTGTCCAGTATCCAGGTCAGATTGTCTCCGCAAGTGCCGCTGGCGGTAGATGCAGCGAAAGTCACTGTAGGCAGCATAGAAGCCAACAAGCACAGGATGAGTAGCATTGCTGCCAATCGTTTCAAGCGTTTCATTTTTACCTCTCCTTAGACAATAAAAAGTGCGCAGCTGAAGCTGCGCACGAAAAATGCATAGCTCCGTTGCTGCGACGCAATCTTCGAAACCCACAGGGAATGCAAAGTGGAGAATGCATTTTTGCCAAAACAAAAACACATTCCCTGTATTGCTTCGATATTGAATTGCGTCGCAAAATTATTTTAGCACAGGAATTTGCGGAACGCAAGTATTTATATGTCAACAAATTCCAAAAGATTTTGATACTATCTATCAGGATTTCACTGTCACTGCACACGCAACGGCAGATTGTATCAGGAGATTGCCACGGGCGTAAACGCCCTCGCAATGACAGATCGGTGCGATAGATTTTTCAATCATCAAAAACCATGTCTTTGCGAAGGTGCGTCAGCACCTGTGGCAAACCGTATCCTATAGAGTGTCACAAACAAGGAACACTTTCACAAGGAGAACGGATTGCCACGCCTGCTGTCGCAGGCTCGCAATGACGTGCTGATTTGGTGGATTGTGCGTACTTTCATAGCAATGACACAAATATATGATAGTCGGTTGTTG
>JAZNDD010000144.1:0-20232 GCA_045587865.1 Faecousia sp. | reverse complement strand
CATACTTGGCGACCTCGTAGCAGAACTTCTCACGGGCCAGAGCGCAAGCCTCGTTACCCTTCTTCGCGCCGTCTTCCAGGTCACGGAAGTCGGAGGAAACGCCGGACATAGCCAGCATACCGGACTTCTTGTTGAGCATATTCAGGCACTCATCCACGCTCATACCGTATTTATTGCAGATAAACTGCACGACGGCTGCGTCGATATCGCCGGAACGGGTACCCATAGGCACGCCAGCCAGAGGGGTCAGGCCCATGGTGGTATCCTGGCACTTGCCGTCCTTCACAGCGGACATAGAAGATCCGTTGCCCAGGTGGCAGTTGACCATCTTGAATTGGGTCTTTCCAACCAACTGAGCAGTACGGCGGGCAACATACTTGTGGGAAGTGCCGTGGAAGCCGTAGCGGCGGATGGAGTCGTGTTCATAGTACTCAGTAGGGATGGCATAACGGTATGCCTTGGGAGGCATTGTCATATGGAATGCGGTGTCAAACACAGCAACCTGGGGAGTGGTGGGCATAACCTTCTGGCAAGCCTCGATACCCATCAGGTTTGCAGGGTTGTGGAGAGGTCCAAGAGGAATACACTTCTTGATAGCGGTGATCACTTCGTCGTTGATGATGCAGGAATCAAAGAATTCCATACCGCCGTGGAGCACGCGGTGGCCAACTGCATCAATTTCGTTAACAGACTTGATAACGCCGTCAACAGGATCCACCAGGATGTCCAGAGTGGCTGCGATTGCTTCGGAGTGGGTGGGCATAGGGATGTCCTTAACTACTTTGTTGTCGCCAACCTTGTGGTTCAGGCGACCATCGATACCGATACGCTCGCACAGACCCTTTGCGGAAACCTCGCCGGTCTGGGGATCCATCAGCTGATACTTAAGAGAAGAGCTGCCGGCATTGATGATCAAAATGTTCATTTGCGATTGCCTCCTAAAATAATGTTTTTCATTTTCATAGTTTTATGATAATATAACCATAGATGAACTCATTATATAATATTTTTTCCCTTTTCTCAACCCCTATTGCGGATTTTTTTCCTGAAGGTGATATTTTTGGATATTATAGGTATTATTTGCGAGTATAACCCCCTCCATCTTGGGCATAAGAAGCAACTGGATATGCTCCGGGCGCAATTTCCCGATTGCGGCATTGTTTGTTTAATGAGCGGAAACTTTGTACAGCGGGGGCATCCGGCAATTTTTCACAAGTCTATCCGGGCGCAGGCGGCAATTCAATGCGGCGCGGATCTGGTGCTGGAATTGCCGGTGACGGCAGCTCTATCTTCTGCGGAGGGGTTTGCAACGGAAGGCGTGAGAATTTTGGGAGGTTTCTGTCAGAAACTTTGTTTCGGAGCAGAAGATGGGGATGCATCGCATCTTATGAATGTGGCAAAAGCACTGCTTACAGCAGAATATTCCGTAGCGTTAACGACTGCGCTGAAAACCGGTGTCTCCTTCCCTGCCGCACGGCAAAAGGCACTGGATAATATGGGGGTGGATGCCGATATTCTCACAACGCCCAACAACATTTTAGGGGTAGAATACTGCAAGGCGATCATAGCCCAAAATTCCAAGATGTCGCCTCTGCCCATTTTGCGGGAAGGTGATTATCACGGCACTCTGGCAGACAGGGACAATCCCTCCGCTACATCCATTCGGAATTTGATCGTTTCCGAAAAATCGTGGGAGGATTTTGTACCATCGGAAGTTCTGGATTGCTTTCAGGACGCAGATGTACACACTTTGGAATCCGGAGAACGGGCAATCTTAGGACGGCTTCGGACAATGACCGATGGAGAATTTGAGGCACTCCCCTACGGATCTGAGGGTCTTTGGCGAAAACTGATGCACGCATCACGCAAGGAAGCAACTTTGGAAGAGATTTTAACTGCGGTAAAATCCAAGCGGTACACCCGCACACGGCTGGACCGGATGGTGATGTGCGCCTTTTTGGGACTTGACCGGAAAATGATGGAAACCTCTGCGCCTTATACGCGAGTATTGGCATTTAACGACAAGGGTCGGGAAATATTGAAGCAGGCACGGAAGTTTGGTGATTTCCCAAATATTGGTGAAAAGACCGGACATCCTTATGAGGAAATTGAAAACCGGGCAGGTAGTTTGTATGGGTTGTTTTCCGTTGGTGAAATTGAAAATCCGGATACGGAGGAAAATTGCAGAGTATTTTATTCTGCTAAAAAAGAACTTCCTCAACGCAAATCAATTCGTATTGCGGATTATGATTACGCTACTCCTGGAGCATATTTCATCACAATTTGCACCGGTGGCAGAAAACCGATCCTCTGGAATGTAGGGGCGGCAACCTGCCGCCCGCCGTTATCTCCTGTGGGTCTCATTGTAGAAACGGCAATTTTGCAAATCCCAAAACATTACCCTGCCGTATCCGTGGATAAATATTGCGTTATGCCAGACCACATTCATATGATTTTGTCTATCAATACCGATGAGGACGGGCGGCAAATTGCCGCCCCTACGGTTTCAACCGTTGTTGGACATATGAAACGGTGGGTTTCTATGCAAATCGGTCAATCCATTTGGCAAAAATCATTTATTGATCGGGTAATCCGAAATGATAAAGGATATCGTGCTGTGTGGGAATATATCGAACATAACCCTATTAAATTGGACACAGCATACGATATGCCGGATTTTGAGAATATGTAAATGTATAAAAATTATACAGGCGGCAGATTGCCGCCTGTATAATTTGGTGGTTATTTTGCGGGCGGCAGATTGCCGCCCCTACATTTGGTTTGGTTTTGCGGGCGGCAGATTGCCGCCCCTACATTTGGTTGGTTTTGCGGGCGGCAGATTGCCGCCCCTACATTGTTATTTGTAGTTTGCTACGGATTTGCGGATCAGGGCGCGCTTCAGGCGGGCCTCTGCCATACGGATCTCTGCATCACTGGCATTTTTATCCTTAAGGATCTTATTTGCCCGCTGCTCGGATCTTTCTGCACGGCTGACATCGATGCTGTCCGACCACTCGAAAGTAGTAGGAACCAAGGTTACCTGACCGTCCATCATTGAAACCATACCACCAATGCAAGCTGCATAGCGTTTTTCACCGCCGATCACCACAGTGGCACGACCCATTCCCAAGGGTGCAACACAGTTGATGTGACCTGCCATAATGCCAAGATCGCCGGTAATGGTACGAACGATCAATTCCTCGACATTTCCGTCATACAGCAAACCATCGGGGGTGACGATCTTCAGGGAGAAACTGTTCATTTACCCTCACCCTTCCATTTTTCCACCACTTCATCGATAGAACCGGCATAGAGGAAGTAAGATTCGGGGATCTCGTCGTGCTTGCCCTCGATGATCTCCTTGAAACTACGGATGGTTTCCTTCAGGGGCACATAAGTACCCTTATAGCCTGTAAACTGCTCTGCTACGTGGAAGGGCTGAGACAGGAAGCGCTGCACCTTACGGGCGCGGTTAACCGTCAGTTTATCCTCTTCGCTCAATTCGTCCATACCCATAATGGCAATGATGTCCTGCAGTTCCTTATAGCGCTGGAGAATGCTCTGGACTGCACGGGCAGTCTCATAGTGCTCTCTGCCCACCACATCCGCATTGAGAATTCGGGAAGTGGAGTCCAGGGGGTCAACTGCCGGGTAGATACCTAAAGATGCAATGCCACGATCCAAAACGGTGGTCGCATCCAAGTGGGCAAAGGTGGTAGCAGGTGCGGGGTCCGTCAAGTCGTCCGCAGGCACATAAACTGCCTGGACAGAGGTGATAGAACCGTTCTTCGTAGAAGTAATACGCTCCTGCAGGGCGCCCATTTCCGTTGCCAGGGTGGGCTGGTAACCAACGGCGGAAGGCATACGGCCCAGCAGTGCAGAAACTTCACTGCCTGCCTGGGTGAAACGGAAGATATTATCGATGAACAAAAGCACATCCTGATGCTTCACATCACGGAAATACTCTGCCATTGTAAGTCCCGACAGACCCACACGCATACGGGCTCCGGGAGGCTCATTCATCTGGCCGAAGACCATCGCCGTCTTATTGATAACGCCGGATTCGGTCATTTCATTATACAGGTCATTGCCCTCACGGGTACGCTCGCCAACACCGGTGAACACAGAATAGCCGTTATGGGCAGTGGCAATGTTATAGATCAGTTCCTGAATCAGAACGGTCTTGCCAACACCGGCGCCACCGAACAGACCGATCTTACCGCCCTTTGCATAGGGGCAGATCAGGTCGATGACCTTAATGCCGGTTTCCAGTATTTCTGTAGCAGGCTGCTGCTCCTCATAAGAGGGGGCGGGACGGTGGATGGGCCACTGTTCCTGGGTGTTTACAGGGGCGCCGTTAACGATGGGCTGACCCAGCAGGTTAAACACACGACCCAGACATTCATCACCAACCGGCACACTGATGGGTGCGCCGGTATCGATGGCTTCCATTCCCCGCTGCAGGCCGTCTGTAGAACTCATAGCAATACAGCGCACCACATTGTCACCAATGTGCTGGGCAACTTCTGCAACGATGGTATTTTCACCGTTTACGATCTGAATCGCACTGAGCAGTTCCGGAAGCGCATTGTCCGGAAAACGAATATCCAAAACAGGACCCATAACCTGGATCACTGTTCCTTTATTGTTGGGCATAGGATTCAACTCCTTACTTTCATTGAATGTCATTTCCAGAAAGAGCGGGACGGAAAACCCGTCCCCTACACGCCTCGAAATGACAGAGGGTATTTGTGGGAATGACCGTAATTTAATTAACTACCGGCAACGATCTCTGTGATCTCCTGGGTGATTGCTGCCTGTCTTGCCCGGTTGAACTGCAGACTCAGGTCCGCGATCATCTCTTCGGCATTCTGGGTTGCAGAGTCCATTGCAGTCCGGCGGGCGGCCTGCTCAGATGCCCGGCTTTCACACAGAGCGCCATAGAGAACGCCGCCCAGGTATTCCGGGATGATCTGTGCAAAGACGGTTTGGCTATCCGGCTCATAGAGAATTTCGCTGCTGCCGGCAGTCCGGTCTTCCTTAGGCTGCAGGGGCAGCAAGGTCCGGCTGGCCGGGGTCTGGGACAGTACAGAGACAAAATTGGTATATGCAATGCGGATCTCGTCAAATGCACCGCTTAAAAATTGCTTACAAAGGTTATTTGCCAGGGTGAAGCAGTCACCCAGAGAGATATCCTCTGCAAAGGCATAGTCCGCAGTGAGCACAGGGACATTATGGCTGCGGAAGTAATCCACAGTCTTTTTGCCAATGGGCAGGACGGTTGCATCCTTCCCCTTTATTTCGGACATAACCACCTTAAAAAGGTTGCTGTTATAGCCGCCAGCCAGTCCACGGTCACCTGCGATCACAATATAGGCAATCTTTTTTACCGGACGGACTTTCAGATAGTCAGAGGAGAAATCCTGAGTGTTGGATGCGATCTTTGCGATGGCATCGGAAAGCAGTTCAAAATAGGGCCGGGATGCGACTACCTGTGCCTGCGCCCGGCGCAGTTTGGAGGAAGCCACCATCTCCATGGCTTTTGTGATCTGCTTTGTGGATTCCATACTGCGAATCCGGTTTTTAATTTCCTTGGTGGAAACGCCAGCCATTGGAGGCCTCCTTCCTTACGCAATCACTGAAAATTCTTGAACAAGCGCCTCCAGAGCCGTCTTCAGACCCTCTTCGGCTGTTTCGTCCAGTTTGCCGGATGTACGGATACTCTCCAGAACATCCATACGGTTATTATCCATATATTCCCGCAGACGCAGTTCAAATTCGGGAATCTTTTCCACTTTAACAGTATTGAGGTAACCGTTGGTAACTGCGTACAGTACGCAAACCTGATGGGCAACTTCCACAGGGGCATTATTGCTCTGCTTCAACACTGCCACGATCCGTTCGCCCAAAGCCAGACGGGCCTTGGTATCCGCGTCCAGATCCGAACCGAACTGGGCAAAACTTTGCAGTTCACGGTATTGAGAATACAGCAGTTTCAGAGAACCTGCCACCTTCTTCATTGCCTTGATCTGGGCGTCACCGCCAACACGGGAAACAGAAATACCGGGGTTCACGGCAGGCATAATGCCGGCGTTGAACAGTTCGGTTTCCAGGAAGATCTGACCGTCAGTAATGGAAATGACGTTGGTGGGGATGTATGCAGAAACGTCACCGGCCTGGGTCTCGATGATCGGCAGAGCCGTCAGGCTGCCGCCGCCCAATTCATCAGACAACTGGGCTGCACGCTCCAAGAGACGGGAGTGCAGATAGAACACGTCGCCAGGGTAGGCTTCCCGTCCGGGGGGGCGGCGGATCAGCAGAGAAATGGCGCGGTATGCCACTGCATGCTTACTCAGGTCATCATAAATAACCAGAACATCCTTGCCCTGATACATAAAGTGTTCGCCCATTGTACAGCCGGTATAGGGAGCGATATACTGCATCGGGGCAAGTTCGGAAGCGGTTGCGGAAACAACCACAGTATAGTCCATTGCGCCGCCTACAGTCAGGCTTTCAACCACCTGTGCAACGGTAGAACGCTTCTGACCGATCGCCACATAGATACAGATCACATCCTTCCCCTTCTGGTTCAGGATGGTATCGGTAGCGATGGTGGATTTACCGGTCTGACGGTCACCAATGATCAACTCACGCTGGCCTCTGCCGATGGGGATCATGGCATCGATAGCCTTGATACCGGTCTGCAAAGGACGGCTGACGTGCTTTCTTTCAATAATACCGGGGGCGGGCATTTCAATGGGGCGGTATGCTTCTGCATCAATTGCGCCCTTACCGTCGATGGGGTCACCCAGGGCGTTGACTACACGGCCGATCATACCCTTGCCTACGGGCACGGACACCACCTTACCGGTGCGCTTGACTGTATCGCCTTCTTTAATGCCGCTGTCATTGCCCAGGATAACAACAGAAACAGTATCCTCTTCCAGGTTCTGGGCCATACCGAAGGCGCCATTGGGGAATTCCACCAATTCGCCTGCCATACATTTTTCCAGGCCTGAAACCTTGGCAATGCCGTCACCTACCAGGATGACGATGCCGGTTTCGCTGGTTTCCAGTTTCACTTCGTAGTTCTTGATCTGACTACGAATGATTTTCGTTATTTCTTCGGGTTTCAGTTCCATAATCTACCTACTCTCATAGTACGGTATTTTTCAGCATATTGCCGATGGAGTCCAGACGGTTTTTCACCGTTCCGTCCACGCGCTTGCCTTCATAGTCCAGACGGACACCGCCCAAAACATCCGGGTCAATCCGATTGAAAAGTTCAATGGTCTTTCCGGTCTGCTTTGCCAGTTTCTCCTTCAGACGGGCCGTTTGCTCCTGGGTCAGTGCCACAGCAGTCACTGCCTGCACAGTCAGGATGCCATTGTCTGCATTGTACTGCTGGCGGTATGCCTTGCAGCAATCTGCAAACTGGCGCATATAGCCTTTTTCCGTCAGGATCTTCAAAAAGTTCAGTACATAAATATGCACGGTGCCCCGGAAACTGTCGTCCAAAATGTTGCAGCGCTCTGCCTTGGGCAGGTTCGGTGCAGACAAAAGGCGGATAAATTCCGGCTCCCGGTCAAACGCCTGCTTGAGCACATCCAATTGACTAAGGATCTGTGCATCCAGGCTTTCATCCTTTGCCAGGGCATACAGTGCCTGGGCATAGGTATTTGCAATTTGGGTCATACTTCATCACCCAATTCATCAATGAACTGATCTACAAGGGCGGCACTATCTCCGTCTTCCAGTTCCTTGCCAACTACCTTACCGGCAATTGCCAAAGCAATGACGGAAATCTCGTCCTTTGCCTCGTTCATAGCCTTCTTCTTTTCCAGGGCAATATCCGCAGAAGCCTTCTGACGGATGGCACCTGCCTCCTGGTTTGCCTGACGGAGGATCTCCTCCTCCCGGCTCTGACCCCGGGCAACGGCTTCTTTAACCATACGCTCGGATGTTTCCTGGGCTACAGATAGTTTCTGCTTATATTCGCTTTCCAGTTGGGCGGCCTCTTGCTTTGCTTTATCGGCATCTGCATACAAGCCGTCAATTTCATCCTGCCGTTCCTGAATTAACTTCAAAACCGGACCAATCAATTTTTTCTTTAACACCAGAAACAAAGCGATGGTATTTGCCAGAGTAAAAAAGGCTGTCCAAGGATTTACGCCCAATAATTCTTCAAATCCCACTTGCGTTTGCTCCTTTCTTACGAAATTTGAGAAAGGGGCTTACAGTGCGAACAGAATCAGGAAAGAGATCAGAAGGGAGTAAATACCGGTTGTTTCGGTAACGGCACAACCCAGAATCATATTGGTACGAAGAGTGGGTGCTGTCTCAGGCTGACGGGCCATACCCTCCAGAGCCTTACCAACTGCATTACCTTCACCGATAGCCGGACCAATAGCGCCGATACCCATACACAGACCAGCACCGATTGCACAAGCGGCCTTAATAATTGCATTTTCCATAATAAGTTCCTCCAGATAATGATATTATATTTGAAATTTTAAGGATTTCCGTATTTATTTACTTGCTTCCGCTTCCTCAGGAGGCGGGCAAGCACCGGCAATATAGACCATACTCAAAAGACTGAACACAAAGGCCTGCACAAAGCCGGAGAACAAATCAAAATAAACAGAAAGCACAGCAGGGATACCGAACTGCAAAATCGGTACACCCGTCAAAATACCGGTAAACTCCAAAAGTCCGCCAGCACCGACCAGCAAAAACAGTCCGGCAATGACCACTCGTCTGGAATTTTTCAGTTTTTTGATTCTCTTACCCCACACCAGCAACGCAATGCCAACCACAAGCAAAATAACAGGGGCAAAGATTGTTCCGGATACCAGGCCCACTACCTTTGTTGATAAAACACTCAACGCAGTATAGAGGATCGCTGTGATGACGCCGCCGCCGGCTACGTTACCGAAATGACGGAATGCCATAGAAACAGGCTGGGCAACTTCGGATATCAGGTTCATCGGTGTCATAACCACCACAGGCTCTGCAAAGCCCTTCAGCCAACCCCAGAAACCATTGTGCTTGATATTCTGATACCAGATGATCACCGTTGTCATAATTGCCCACACAAGGGGCACGCTCAAATCCGCAGTAGAGGACCGCAAAAAGCCGGTCAAGCCGATTAAGGAACCGCAAATAGAACTTAAGAAGATGGTGGTAATATAAGGTGTCCAGTGGGCATTGTGTTTTCCCATTGTATCGCACACCATATTGTGCATCATCATAATGCCTTTTTCCACCAGCACCTGCAATTTACCGGGGCGCTTTGTCAGTTTTCTTCCCAACAAAATAGCCGCGGTGATCAGCAAAGCAGTCACCAAGAATACAGAAACGGTAGATTGGGTAATTTTAACGCCGCCAAAAATCGGAATCGTATAGTATATATACGCGCCTGTAACATCTACGCTCATTTCTTGGAATCACCTGCCTTTCGAAAAATTTCACATACTGTGAGGGTGGGTCGAACAAAAAGAAGCGGTAGCAGCAACGCAATCAAATCAAAATAACCACTTTTGACACAAGCAAACAGCAGCAGTGCCAAAACCACAAGACGAACGGTATAGGAAGTACGAATGGTGGACTTGCCGCCTTTTACATCTTCCCGTTCTGCCTTATTGGCTGCAAGGACTGCGCCCACCGCCATAAAGAAGAAGTTTGCAGTTGCCAAAACGGCGCCTACAATTCCACCCAATAAAACTTTAATGCCAAATTTATTTAGCAAGGCATATACGCCAAACATAACTGCCACACATACAACTTGTCCAATCAGTACCATAGCAGTTTCTTTTAAGATGAACTTTCGGGTTTCCATTGCTTCTCCTTGCATTTCATTCGTGATCATTAAAGTTCACAGGCAGTTGCTTTTCATTCTGGTCCTCTGCCGCGCGTGCCATCGTCTTCAGAGAATTTTTCAATCCGCTTGCGGCAACAAGCACTCCCAGCAACACACCCAGAACAATAACCCAAGCACCTAAGTCAAACCGCCGTTGCAGCCAAACTGCCAGCAGTACAAATCCGCCCAAAGGCACGGCCACAGAAAATCCAAGTTGTGTGAGCCATACCAGTAAACTCAGGTTTTTCATTCTAAAGTCAACCTTTCACGGACCAATTTCTTCCTATTCTAATAATACCCTAACCGGGTCGAAATTGCAAGGACTATTTTAGGTAGTTTTTTCCTAATTTGCCATTTCTTAAACATATCGGTAATTGTGTAGCGAAATGCTGCAACGTTTTGTTTTGCAAAACCTTTCAAAAAGTTTTTCTTTGGGTCTTTTCATTTGCCCAAAAATATTGTAAACTAAATACAAATACATTAACAGGAGATCACCCGTCTTGGCAGAAATGGAATTGGAAATTTTACAGGGCACTGTGGCAGCCGTTGTCTTTCAGAATTACGACAACGGCTATGCTGTGTTGCGCTTAAAATGCGAGGGTGCAGAAATGGTTACGGTGGTAGGTACAATCCCGATGCCTGCAGTAGGTGAACGGCTGATGGTCACCGGGCGGTGGGCAAATCACGCAAGTTACGGGCGGCAGTTTGAGGCAGAGTTTCTGGAACGGCTGATGCCCCAGACTACTGCTGAGATCCTTACCTATCTTTCCAGCCGCACCATTAAGGGAGTCGGTCCCCGGCTTGCCGCGCGGATCGTCCAGCGGTTTGGAGACGAAACCTTGGCAATTATGGAGCGGGAACCGGAAAAACTGGCGCTGGTCAGTGGCATTTCCGACGCCAAAGCGCTGGCCATTGGAGAAACCTTCCGGCTCCAATTCGGTATGCGCCATCTGATGGAGTTTTTTGCGCTGCATCATCTGCCCACAGAACTGGCAGTCAAGACATACAAGTTATATGGTGACGCCACAACGGACCTTTTATACGACGATCCTTATTTATTGATGGATGAAGGGCTGGAAGCGCCTTTCGGTGCTGTGGATCGGTTTGCCATTGAATTGGGGTTTGCCGGTAATGATCCCCGCCGGGTAGATGCCGGTGTTTTATTTGAATTGACATATAACCTTTCTGCCGGTCACAGTTTCCTGCCGGAAGAAAAGTTGGTAGCCGCAACTTCCCAACTGCTCAGTGTAGACGAGGGAACTGTATACGAAAGTCTTACACGGTTGATTGCTGCAGATCGTCTGGTAAAAGACAATCTGGCAAATCTGACTGTATACTATCTTCCTGCTCTTTATCAGGCAGAAACATACAGCACCCAACGGCTTTTGGAACTTTCCGGCAACCACTTCCCTACCCCTGGGAGTCTTCAGAAAAAATTGCAGGTCGCTGCCCAAAGCAGTGGCGTTACATATTCCCTGCAACAACAGCAGGCAATGGAAGAAGCCGCCACCGCAGGTCTGATGATGATCACCGGTGGGCCGGGCACCGGTAAAACCACCATTTTAAAAGGCATTCTTTCCTTATATGACCAGATGGGCCTTACCTGTCTGCTTGCTGCCCCCACCGGCCGCGCCGCCAAACGGCTGACGGAAGTAACCGGTCGGGAAGCATCTACCATTCACCGGCTTTTAGGTGCCGGTATTGATCCCCACACAGGCAAATTGTTCTTTTCCAAAGATGAATCTGACCCGCTTAAGGCAGACGCTTTGATCATAGATGAAATGTCTATGGTAGATGTGCAGCTTCTGGGAAGTCTGTTGCAGGCAGTTCCACCTTTTACCCGTCTGATTTTGGTGGGCGATCCGGATCAGTTGCCTCCGGTAGGACCGGGTTTTCCCTTCAGCGATATGCTGCGTTCTCAGGTGATCCTCACTGCCCGCTTAACGGAGATCTTCCGTCAGGCACAGGAAAGTCTGATTGTTATGAATGCCCACCGGGTAAACAGCGGTCAGATGCCGGAACTGAAGAATGTAAAAAGCGACTTCTTTTTCCTATCTGCCCGTTCAGAGGAAAGCACTGCTCAGACCATTGTGGATCTTTGCACCACCCGGCTTCCCAAGAATATGGGCATTCCAGCCAGTCAAATACAAGTCTTGTCCCCCACCAAGCGAGGCAGCGCCGGAACCGTCAATCTGAACCGGCTTTTGCAGTCCGGTCTGAACCCCCCCGCTCCCGGGAAAAAGGAGCGTCCTTTCGGGGATGTGATTTTCCGGGAAGGCGACCGGGTAATGCAAATTCGCAACAACTATGATATTCTTTGGACAAAAACCGACGGCAGTGCGATCGGCACCGGTATTTTCAACGGAGATGTGGGCATTATCGATACGATCGATCCAGATGCGGAAGTGATCCGCGTGATTTTTGACGATCGGCAGGCAGACTATGATTTTTCCCAGTTAAATGAATTGGAACTTGCCTACGCCATAACCGTTCACAAAAGTCAGGGCAGTGAGTATCGGGCTGCAGTACTTGCTGCCTGGGGCGGCTCGACTTACCTGCTAAACCGCAGTGTGCTCTACACCGCAATTACCAGAGCCAAAGAACTGCTTGTGATCAATGGCCGTCAGGAAACCATTGCCGCAATGACCCAAAATGCAAAAACCGGGCGTCGTTACACAGGACTAAAGTTGCGCCTGCAAGAAAGGGCCTTAAATGATTGATCGGGTGTTGCGTTTTTTATTTCCGCCCAAGTGCATTTTGTGCCAGGATCTGCTAACCGATTCCCAGACGGATTTGTGTCATAACTGCCGAAGCAGTGTGCAAAATTTCACAAAAATAAAATTTAAGCCTTCTTTTGTTGCGCATTGGACCGGACTGTGGTATTATAAGGAAAATGTGCGTCTGAGTATCCTGCGTTACAAGTTTTCAAACAAGCGCAGTTATGCTGGTGCTTATGCCCGAATGCTGGCCATCAAACTGGAAAAGGATGGCTTTAACAACTTTGATGTACTGACCTGGGTTCCCGTTGGACCCCTGCGTCGGCTCAGACGGGGATACGATCAGGTAAAACTCCTGGCTATGGCTTTGGGGAAAGAAATGAATGTTATGCCCCTGCAAACACTGAAGAAAATTCGCAACACGCCTCCCCAGTCCGGCATTCCCGATGCCTCCCGCCGGCGTGCCAATGTTCTGGGCGCTTATCGGGCAGTGAACATTTCTTCCTTTGCAGGCAAACGAATTTTGCTTTTGGATGATATTCTCACCACCGGTGCAACCGCCAGCGAATGTTCCAGAGTTTTGCTCACTGCCGGTGCATCCGAAGTAAATCTGGCAGTGCTGGCCGTTGCCGCACACGACAAAACAGACGATGCCGCAAAGCGGCGATAATAAACGAGTAGGTGATACTATGCAACTTTTTTCCAACGACCTGGGCGTGGACCTGGGTACTTCCAATGTTCTGATCTATTCTGACAATAACGGTATCGTGATCCGCGAACCCTCTGTGGTGGCAGTGGATAAGAACACCGGTAAAATTCTGCAGGTTGGTGCTGCTGCCCGAAATATGCTGGGGCGCACCCCCGGCAATGTGGTCGCGATGCATCCGCTGAAGGAAGGCGTTGTTTCTGATCACGAAATGACAGTAAAAATGCTTCAGACTCTGTTCCGCTCTGCAACAAAGGCTTCTTTGTTCACCCCCAAGCCCAGAGTGGTTATTGCCGTTCCCAGCGGTGTAACAGAAGTTGAGGAACGGACCGTGATCAATGCAGCGATTGAAGCCGGTGCCCGGCGTGTATATTTGATCGAAGAACCGCTGGCGGCAGCACTGGGTGCCAATCTGGACATCAGCGGTCCCAATGGACATATGGTGGTAGATATTGGCGGCGGCACTACCGACATTGCTGTGCTTTCTATGAACAATGTTGCCATCTCCTCCTCTATTAAAATTGCTGGCATTTCCTTTGACGAAGCCATTATCCGGCATATGCGCCGGAAATACGGTATGATTATCGGTCAAGTCACCGCCGAGGAGATCAAGATCCAAATCGGTTGTGTATATCCCCGGAACGAAGATCTTTCTATGCTGGTCAAGGGCCGGGAAATCAAAACCGGTATGCCCAGGGAAGTGCAACTGCTGTCCTCTGAGATCTTTGAGGTTCTGCGCCGTCCTGCCCGGCAACTTGCAGACGAAGTACAGTCCGTTCTGGAAGACACTTCCCCGGAACTGGCATCTGACATTTCGGAAAACGGCATTACCCTAACCGGCGGTGCCAGCCAGATCTGGGGTATGGATCTGCTGCTGACAGAGCGCACCGGTATTGCGTGTACACTGGCAGACGATCCGGACTGCTGTGTGGCTTATGGCTGTGGCAAGAGTCTTGCCTGGATCAACCATATGTCAGAAGGTCCGATCAACATTGCCCGCAGACGCTTAATGCGGGGCTAAATACAAAAAAAGGCGTGTTGCAGTTCATTTTGCAACACGCCCCATTTATTAGTCGTTACACTGCGTTTCCTTTGGACAGTCGCAACCTCTGGGTGCGAACTGTTTTACCGGGAAGGGAATCCGGGAGAACACCTCACAGGGGTCTTCCGCACAGCCAGGAGCATCGCAGCACTCCTTGGTGGGAATGCTGTAATCCAGCACCGGAACCACCAACTGGGCATCCCGCTCCAGGCGGATTACAGAAAACTGCCCCAATGTGACAAACAGACTTCTGCCTTCTCCGGACAAAACCAATTCTTCATCAAACATTCTGCAAATCTCAGACGGGATCTGCACCACCGGGTTATCTTTGCAATGGCACTGGTTTTTCTCCCGTACCTTAGAACCCAGAACCATTGGATCGAGCACCTCCACAACTGCAGTGGGCAGATTTGCAGAAACGCGGGTCGGGCCATCCGGGCAGCCCAGTCTTGTATCGCTGGTAAAGATATGGGCTCTGCTCTCCTCGCCGCACAAAACAGCCCGCTTAGAGAATACCGCCACACCGTACAATGTAGCTGGACGGGAACAACCGATCACTGCGTCGGCAATAATTCGGTAATAGAAGGTGGCATCGATGCAGTAATGATTGCGATCAAATGCCACCGGATCCACGTCCACATAGGTATAGATCAATTCTGCACAGCGAACCTTCGCCCCGGAACTTTTCTCAAGCATTGCCTGTGATCCAGCGGTCAAATAGACACGCAAGTCCTCTATGCAATCCTTGTCCCGGCAACTGTCTGTGATTTTTCGGGTGTGAATGGACAGTGCTTCCTGCAAGTCTTCCCAACTGCAGCGAACACTTCCCTGACTACACTCAGACATTATTATACCTCCCGATAGGTTTTTGGGAATAAGCAATACCGCTTATAGGACAGTTTATGCACCCATACAAAAAAAGTGAAAGGGCATATTGCCAAATGTCATTAAGCAAACAAAAGTGTCATTCCGAGCCAGTGATCACACTGGCGTGGGAATCCCCATCTTAAGGAGGAGATTGCCACACCAGCGTGCGCGCTGGTTCGCAATGACAGCAACTTAATGACATTGGGCATATTGTCCATTCACTTAAAGATATATTTTGTTTGGCTGTGATAGCGCTCACCGGCTTTGGTGATCGGCTGTTCCCAGTGGGGCTTGTTGACTGCGTCAGGCCAGAACTGGGTCTCCAGGCAAACGCCGCTGCGCTTAATGTAGCATACGCCGTCCTTGCCTTGTTCTCCACGCAGATAATTACCGGAATAAAACTGAACGCCGGGGCAATCGGTCACCACTGCCATCGTTCTGCCGGAAGTACGGTCCTCCAAAATGGCACAGGGCTGGGTAAACACCTCAAAATTATGATCGTAGCCACCCTGAAGCTTCAGGTCATCATAATCATCATCAATGCGGCTTCCGATCTGTGTGGGGGTACGGAAATCCAACGGTGTGCCTGCTACCTCCCGGGCTTCTCCGGTGGGGATCGCCTGTGCATCTGTCGGGTTGAACACCCGGGCAGGCATTGTCAGATACTGCTCCATCGCTTTATCCGTATTGGTGTGACCTGCTAAATTAAAATAGGTATGATTGGTCATATTAAAAACAGTATCTTCATCACAGATGGCATCATAGGTTATGCTCAAAGTGCCGTTACCTTCCAGCGCATACCGGACACGGATCCGGGCATTTCCGGGAAAACCCTGGTCGCCATTGGGGCTTTCCATCGAAAATACGATGGTATTATCCAGATGCTCTTCCACCTGCCAAAAACGGTAGGCAAAGGTATCCTTGCCGCTGTGCAGACAGTTTTCATATTCATTTGCATCCAGCTTAACCGTTCTGCCATCCAAAAGAAAGCTGGCATTGCCGATCCGGTTGGCATTGCGCCCAACGGTCGCCCCCAGATAACCGGAATTGGACCGATAGCCATTTACATCCGGATAGCCCAAAATCACATCTGCCAGTTCCCCTTCCCGGTCCGGTACATACAGCCGAACAAGGGTTGCGCCAAAGTCTGTCACCTGGGCAGTCAACCCGCCACCGCGGATAGTATACAAAAAAGCCTGCTCCCCGGAAGGCAAGGCACCAAAGAATTCTTTTTCCATAATATTTCCTTTCCATCAATAAAACAAACGACTTTCCCAGTATATCCCAAATTTCGTATTTTGTCAAACACACATTTGTCCACTGTGTGTAGCCATTTTAAAAAATACACATTATTTTGTGATTTCCTATTGCAAAAACCACAATATGTAGTATAATAGGTGCTACACGATATTATCCCCAAAAAGGAGTTTTTTATGAAAATCATTAAAAGAAACGGCGCAGAAGTGGTATTTGACATTCAAAAGATCGAAACCGCCATCACAAAAGCCAACAATGCCGTAGAAGAAAGCGAACGGATGACCCCCCTGCAGATCAAGCGGATCTCGGAAAGTGTGCAGATCAGTTGTGAAGAAATGGGTCGCAGTCCCTCTGTGGAAGAAATTCAGGACCTGGTGGAAAAATCCATTATGGCTCACGGCGCATTTGAGGTTGCAAAGTCCTACATCACCTATCGCTACACCCGCAGTTTGCTTCGTCAGTCTAACACCACAGACGACCGAATTCTCAGCCTGATCGAATGCAACAATGAGGAAGTCAAACAGGAAAATGCCAACAAGAACCCCACTATCAATGCGGTTCAACGGGATTATATGGCAGGTGAAGTCAGCAAGGATATTACCAGCCGCATTCTGCTGCCCAAGGAGATTGTGGATGCCCACAATGCAGGTATCATCCATTTCCACGATTCGGACTACTATGCCCAGCATATGCACAACTGTGACCTGGTGAATCTGGAAGATATGCTGCAAAACGGCACAGTCATTTCCGGTACGCTCATTGAAAAGCCCCATTCCTTCTCTACCGCTTGTAACATTGCCACTCAGATCATTGCACAGGTGGCTTCCAATCAGTACGGCGGTCAGTCCATCAGTTTGACCCACCTGGCACCCTTTGTGCAGATCAGCCGGGAGCGCATCCGCAAAGCGGTCAACGAGGAAATGAAACTGTTAGGTATAGAACCTTCGGAAGATGCTATTTCCAAAGTGGTGGAAGAACGCCTGCACGAGGAGATCAGCCGCGGTGTGCAGACCATTCAGTATCAGGTGGTAACCCTGATGACCACCAACGGACAGGCACCTTTCATCACCGTATTTATGTACCTGAATGAAGCCAGAAACGAGCAGGAGAAAAAGGATCTGGCGCTGATCATTGAAGAAATGCTCCGTCAGCGCCATCAGGGCGTTAAAAACGAAAAGGGCGTTTGGATCACTCCTGCCTTCCCCAAACTCATTTATGTGCTGGAGGAAGATAATATCACTGAGGACGCCCCCTACTGGTATCTGACCCGTCTTGCTGCCCAGTGTACTGCCAAGCGGATGGTTCCCGATTATATCAGCGAAAAGAAAATGCTGGAATTGAAGATTGACCAAAACGGCGAAGGTCACTGCTACACCTGTATGGGCTGCCGCTCTTTCCTGACTCCTTATGTGGATGAAAACGGAAAGCCCAAGTATTACGGCCGGTTTAATCAGGGCGTTGTTACCATTAACCTGGTGGATGTTGCCCTGTCCTCCGGTAAGGATATGGATAAGTTCTGGCAGATCTTTGATGAGCGTCTGGAACTGTGCCATCAGGCACTTTTGTGCCGCCACGAACGGCTTAAGGGCACCCTTTCCGATGCGGCTCCCATCCTGTGGCAGTATGGTGCACTGGCAAGACTTCCCAAGGGTGAACCCATTGACAAATTGCTCTTTGGCGGCTATTCCACCATTTCTCTGGGCTATGCCGGTCTTTATGAATGTGTAAAGTATATGACCGGACGCAGCCATACGGATGCAGAGGCAAAACCCTTTGCACTGAAAGTAATGCAGCATATGAACGACGCCTGTGCCGGCTGGAAGGCTGCGCACAACATCCACTTCTCTCTGTATGGCACACCGCTGGAGTCTACCACCTACAAGTTTGCCAAGTGCCTGCAAAACCGTTTTGGCATTATCCCGGGCATTACCGATAAAAGTTACATCACAAACTCCTATCACGTACACGTGACTGAGGAGATCGATGCCTTTACCAAACTGAAATTCGAGGCGGACTTCCAGCAACTGTCCCCCGGCGGTGCCATCAGTTATGTGGAAGTTCCCAATATGCAGCAGAATATTGATGCGGTTCTGGAAGTAATGAAATTTATTTACGACAACATTATGTATGCAGAACTGAACACCAAAAGTGACTACTGCCAGGTCTGCGGTTTTGACGGTGAGATCGAAATTCAGGAAGATGACGGAAAACTCATCTGGGTCTGTCCCCAGTGCGGCAACACCGATCAGAGCAAAATGAATGTTGCCCGCCGTACCTGCGGCTACATTGGCTCTCAATTCTGGAATCAGGGCAGAACCCAGGAAATTAAGGACAGAGTATTGCATCTGTAAGGAGTAAAAAATGACTTTACTGGAAATGCAGGATGCGCTGGGGATCGAAAAGATCCCCTCATCCTTCCAGGATTATTACAGGCAGATCAAGGACACATTCCTTGACCGGGCTAACAGGATTCTCTCCCCTGCTTTTATCCGTAAGGTGATCAAAGAAAGCGGCGCAATGATTCCCTATACGGATCTGATCGTTACCGCTGCAGAGGAACTGCAAGGCAATCCGGCTGCAAAACTGCTGATCTGCTTACTGGAAAAATGGGTTTTGGATTTGGACCGGTATCAGTCCGACGAATACGCGCCTCCGAAGGGCAACAGTATCGGCTTTGATTTCCTCCATTTATTTGCCGCCCTGCCCACAATCTTAGGAACTGTGGATCATTTACGCAGTCGGGGTGTGCCGGAAGATGTGATTGCCTCCACAATGAAGGAATATGATTTTTGTGTGGAACTTCGCAGAAGTTTTACCGGCAGACCGTCTTTTGATTTCGGGCGACTGCACTGGATGCGCTGGATGATCCACAATAGACTGATCATTGTAGGCAATCTGAAATTTGATTTCTTCCGGGAGCGTGCACCCAGAGAAGCCTGTCTGTATGAAAACGCCTGTGGTAAGCAGATTTTGCTTGCCAACAATGTGTGGGTACATTCTTCCGGAGGTGCTTTGGAATCTGCTGGTCTGGAAAATCCAGAGGGCAGTTTCTATGCTACCATTGAAGAAACAGAAAAGGCAATCACCGGCTATCCTGTATACGAGGGTGTGATCCAATCGGAGAAAATCAGCCTTTCCCCCACGCAGTGGAAATGTGTTCTGGGGGAAAATGATCCGGTTGTGTGTGTACATATTCCCTTTGGTGCAGGACTGGATCACGATTTGGTTGCAAAATCTTATCAGCGGGCACGGGAGATTTTTGCCTCCTGCTATCCGGATCTTTCCTACAAAGGCTTTTACACCCACACCTGGCTTCTTTCTCCACAACTTCGGGCACATCTGAAGCCCACATCCAACATTCTTGCCTTCCAGAAGGACTATACGCTGTTCCCCTGTAAAAGTAAGGGGCAGTTTGTATTTTCTTTTGTATTTGGGGGAAGACCGGAAAATCTCCAGGATCTGCCGGAAAACAGCAGTCTGCAGCGCAGTCTGAAAAAGCTGTATCTGGATGGCGGCTATATCCACGAATATTGCGGTATATTTCTATAAGGTCACAGGAGGGGCATTGCCCCTCCTGTACTATTTGTTATAAAACAGACTGCGCAACAATCACTTCTACATCAAATTTCTGTTTTACAATGCCTTCTCCCGGGGAGAAGGTGCCTCGCAGGGGCGGATGAGGAATGCGGGCGGTAATCTGGCTTTTTCCTCATTGTCGCAGACTTCTTCCGCACTTCACTGCACGCCATTCCTCATCAGTCAGCTTCGCTGACAGCTTCCCCCC
>JAZNDD010000143.1:0-4398 GCA_045587865.1 Faecousia sp. | reverse complement strand
CCCAGCTGACCTCCACCGATCAGGAGGCTATGGAGCGGGATATTCTTATTAAAGAGCCTATTGACCAGGTGGTTATGCACTATGCTAAGACTGCGAAAAATGCAGGCCTTGATGGTATTGTATGCTCTCCGCTGGAGGCAGGCAAGGTACACGATACCTGCGGTAAGGAATTTTTGACCATTACCCCCGGTGTGCGTTTCGCAGACGGCGATGTGGGTGACCAGAAACGGGTTATGACCCCGGCACAGGCAAAGGTGATCGGCTCTGATTATATCGTTGTTGGTCGTCCGATTACTGCAGCTGCCGATCCTGTTGCGGCATACGAGCGTTGTGTTGCAGAATTTTGTGACTGAGAGAGGTTATAGATATGGAAAGCTACAAAAGAGAGTTTATTGAATTCCTGCAGGGCGCAGGCGTTTTGAAGTTTGGTGACTTCACAGCAAAATCCGGCCGTAAGATCCCTTACTTTGTCAACGCCGGTATGATCAAGACCGGTGACGAGATCGCAAAGCTGGGTGAGTTTTACGCAAAGGCTTATGCTGAAAAATTAGGCGATAAGAAGACGGTTCTGTACGGACCTGCATATAAGGGTATTTCTATTGCAGTTTCTGCAGCAGTTGCCCTGAGCAAGAACGGACTGAATGTGCCTTTCTTCTTTAACCGCAAGGAAGTTAAGGACCACGGCGAAGGCGGTGTGTTTGTTGGATATGTTCCTCAGCCCGGCGAGGAAGTTGTAATCGTAGAGGATGTTATTACTGCAGGCACTGCTATCCGCGAGAGTATGGCGATCCTCAGCGGTCTTGAGAATGTAAAGGTTGCTGCAACCTTCATTATGGTGGACCGGAAGGAAAAGGGCCAGGGCGAGAAGCTGGCTATGCAGGAGATCGAAGAGGAATTCGGTTTCCCTGTATACTCTGTTGTGGATGTTTATGACATTATCGAGTATTTGGAAGAAGATCCTGCGAACAATGAAAATGTAGAACGGATCAAGAATTATCTTGCGGTGAACGGGGCGAAATAATGAGAAGTCTGATTGATATTGTGGATTTTTCTGTGGAAGAGCTGGATGAGCTTTTGCACACTGCTTGCGATATCAGCGAGCATCCGGAAAAGTATGCCGATGCCTGCCGGGGCAAGAAGCTGGCAACCTTGTTCTTTGAGCCTTCCACCCGTACCCGCCTGAGCTTTGAAGCAGCAATGTATGAGCTTGGCGGTAATGTTCTGGGCTTTTCTGAGGCAAGCTCTTCTTCTGCGTCCAAGGGCGAAAGCGTAGCAGATACTGCAAAAATGATCAGCTGCTATGCAGATATTATGGCGATGCGTCATCCCAAGGAGGGCGCGCCCTATGTGGCAGCAAAAAGCGCCAGCATTCCGGTGATCAATGCCGGCGACGGTGGTCACTGCCATCCTACGCAGACACTTGCAGATCTGCTGACCATCTACCGGGAGCTTGGAAGACTGGATAACTTGACAGTGGGCTGCTGCGGTGACCTGAAGTATGGAAGAACGGTACATTCTCTGATTTCTGCAATGAGCCGTTATCAGAATGTTAAGGTGGTTTTAATCTCTCCGGAGGAGCTGCGGCTTCCTAAGTATGTCAAGTACGAGGTTCTGGAAAAGAACGGTATGAATTATGTGGAGACCACCTCCCTGGAGGAGGCAATCCCGGAGCTGGATGTTCTGTATATGACCCGCATTCAGCAGGAGCGCTTCGACAGCTTTGATGAGTACGAGAGATTGAAGGACAGCTATGTCCTTACCCCTGAAAAAATGGCGCTCGGAAAGCCCACAATGCGTGTTCTTCACCCACTGCCCCGCGTGAATGAGATCAGCGTGAAGGTGGATGAAGATCCCAGAGCTGCCTATTTCCGTCAGGCACTGAATGCAAAGCATATGCGTATGGCTCTGATTTTGAAACTTTTGAAGGAAGCTGAAGAAGGCAGACAGATGGAGCCTTTGGGAGAGGTGCTGGTCAACGAGCTGCGGTGCGATAACCCCCGTTGCATCAGTGCAACAGAGCAGGAGCTGGATCATATTTTCCGCTGTGTGGATCCGGTTCGAGGAATCCATCGCTGCGTGTATTGTGAGTCGAAAAAGGTGCTGACCACAGCCCTGTAAAAACTTACACAAATCCGCTGGGGAATTATAGAAAAATAGTATCCAAAAGGTAGAAAACCGCGAAACCTGCCTTGACACTAAAATGATGCTATGATAGAATATTTAAGTAAAAAATGTTGGGTTCTTTGCGACTGACGGATAAGGTGGAGCACCACTGGGAAACAAAGAACGGAAGAAAAAGCCGACCGTCTGGGCGCAGTTGACCATAGCAGGTCAATTGCGCCCATTTTTGGTTCAGGAGGATGGATTATGAAAAAAGTTGGAATCGTAATGGGCAGCGACAGTGACCTGCCGATCGTGCAAAAAGCTGTTGATATGCTTAAGAGCCTTGAGATCCCTTATGAAGTGCATATTTATTCTGCTCACAGAACACCTGTTGAGGCGCGGGATTTTGCAATGAATGCCCGCAAAAACGGTTTTGGTGCGATCATCGCTGCCGCTGGTATGGCTGCACACCTGGCAGGCGCAATTGCTGCCAATACAACCTTGCCTGTGATCGGTATTCCATGTAAAGGACCTGTTCTGGACGGTATGGATGCACTTTTGTCAACAGTTCAGATGCCTACCGGTATTCCGGTTGCAACGGTAGCGATCAACGGTGCTGCAAATGCAGCACTGCTGTGCGCACAAATCATTGCAGTAGAGGATCAGGCGCTGGCAGCCAAGCTGGATGCCAAGCGGGTATCGGATGCCCAAAAGGTATTGGAAAAGGACGCATCCGTTGCATCAGCACTTTAATTTATAAATTATTTCTAAAGGAGAAATGAAATATGGAAAAGAAACTCGTTTATACCGGCAAGACTAAGGATGTTTTCGCACTGGAGAACGGCAACTATTTGCTGAAGTTTAAGGACGATTGCACTGGCAAGGATGGCGTTTTCGATCCCGGTGAGAACTCTGTTGGCCTGACCATCGAAGGCGTAGGCGATGTCAACCTGCGTATGTCCATCTATTTCTTTGAGAAGATCAATGCTGCCGGCATCAAGACCCATTATGTAAGCGCTGATCTGGCAAACACCACTATGGAGGTTCTGCCTGCAAAGGTATTCGGTAAGGGCCTTGAGGTTATTTGCCGTTATAAGGCTGTGGGTTCCTTCTTCCGCCGTTACTCCGATTACTGCGTGGAGGGTCAGGACCTGCCTGCATATGTGGAAACCACCTTCAAAAATGACGAAAAGGGCGATCCTCTGGTAACCAAGGATGGCTTGGTGGATCTGGGCGTTATGACTGCCCAGCAGTACGATGACCTGAAGTCTATGACCCAGGCAATCACAAAGATCGTTGCTGACGACCTGAAGGAAAAGGGTCTGGATATGTACGATATCAAGTTCGAGTTCGGTTATGACGCAGACGGCAAGGTTATGCTGATCGATGAGATCGCATCCGGCAATATGCGCGTTTATAAGGACGGTCAGTATGTGGATCCTATGACCCTCAACAAGCTGTTCTTTGCATAAGATCGTTACTGTTTTGACGGACAGCGGCCCAGGTCGCTGCCCGCCAAAATGCTGTTTGTCACATTTTTCGTTTTGCGTAAAGGAGTAAACAATGGGAGGCTTTTTTGGAATCACATCCCGGACTGATTGTATGATGGATGTGTTCTTCGGCGTTGATTACCACTCTCACTTGGGAACACGCCGGGGTGGTATGGCAGCATACGACCCGCAGATCGGTTTGCAGCGGGTGATCCATAATATTGAGAAATCACCCTTTCGGACAAAGTTTGAACACGTGCTTGAGGAAATGACAGGAACATCGGCAATCGGCTGTATTAGTGATACAGATCCCCAGCCGCTGTTAATTCGTTCTTCTCTCGGTACGTTTGCGATCTCTACAGTCGGTATTGTGAACAATGCAGATGCGCTGATCGATCAGTATTTTTCCAATATCAGCGGTCACTTTGATGCAATGACCGGTGGGAAGATCAATTCCAATGAGATCGTCGCTGCACTCATCAGCCAGAAAAGCTCCTTTGCCGAAGGCATTCAATTTGCACAGAACGTTATTGATGGAACAGCAAATATCCTGCTTTTGAAGGACGATGGCAGCCTGATCGCTGCCCGCGACCGGTTAGGCCGTATCCCGGTTCAGATTGGTAAAAATGAAGAAGGTTACGCAGTATCCTTTGAGCAGTTTGCCTACACAAAGCTTGGCTATGAACATTTCTGTGAGCTTGGACCCGGAGAGGTGGTTGAGCTCACCCCGGATGGAATGACACAGCTGGTAAAGCCCGGCAAGGAAATGCGGATGTGCGCCTGCCTCTGGAGCTATTACGGTTAT
>JAZNDD010000142.1:0-10602 GCA_045587865.1 Faecousia sp. | reverse complement strand
GGCTGTCACCGCAGGTGACTGGGGGAGTGTACTTCTTAAGATAGGACAACCCCTCCGCCCAGTGTGCGCACTGGGCACCTCCCCTATGAGGGGAGGCAAGTGGCGAGGCGGTACAACAGACCGTCAAACAGAAATTTGACTTTTGCGTAAAATATCGTTGACTTTCTGCACATTTTAATGTATATGTATACTTGTTATAGTGTTTATTTCGACACGATTATCTTTAAGAAAGAAACGGGGGAGGATAATGTCCAAAGAACTCATCAGACTCCAGGATCTTGTTATGGAGTTCGACGGGGAGCGGGTACTTGATGGTATCAACCTCTATTTTAACGATCACGAATTTCTCACGCTGCTAGGTCCCTCCGGCTGTGGCAAAACAACCACTCTGCGAATTATTGGCGGGTTTTTGACCCCCACCTCCGGCAGGGTGCTTTTTGACGGCAAGTGCATCAATGATGTGCCCCCTTATGAGCGGCAGATCAACACGGTGTTTCAGCGCTATGCCCTGTTTCCCCACCTGAATGTGTACGACAACATCGCCTTCGGTCTGAAAGTGGCAAAACTTCCGAAGGATGAGATCCACACCCGGGTGCAGGAAATGCTGGAGATCGTAGGCCTGCAAGGCTTTGAAAACCGGCGGATCGACAAACTATCCGGCGGACAAATGCAGCGTGTTGCCATTGCCAGAGCGCTGGTCAACCGCCCTAAGGTTCTTCTTCTGGACGAGCCTTTGGCGGCACTGGATCTGCGTCTGCGCAAGGATATGCAAAATGAACTCAAGCGCATCCAGCAGGCGATGGGTATCACCTTTATTTATGTGACCCACGATCAGGAAGAGGCGCTGAGTATGTCCGATACCGTTGTGGTTATGGACAAGGGTCGTATCCAGCAGATCGGCAGACCTGAGGATATTTATAACGAGCCGAAAAATGCTTTCGTTGCTGACTTTATCGGCGAAAGTAACATCTTAGACGGCGTGATGCTTGCTGACTACAAGGTCAAGTTCTTCGGTCGGACCTTCCAGTGTCTGGACGCAGGCTTTGCGCCCAATGAGCCGGTGGATGTGGTGATCCGTCCGGAGGATATCGACTTTGTGGATCCGGAAGCAGGCCATCTGATCGGCACGGTTACTTCCGTTACCTTCAAGGGTCTCAACTACGATATCATTGTAGATTTCAAAGGCTTCAAGTGGCTTATCCAGACGACGGATCATCAGCCTGAGGGCGCCACTGTGGGCATTCGTCTGAACCCCGAGGATATTCACGTAATGCACAAAAGTGAATACTCCGGTATGTTCGGTGACTACAGTTCCTACTCTGCCGAGTATGACGAACTGACGGAGGATGCCGCCGATGAAGAAGAATAAATCCATCCTGTTCAGCACGCCTTATATTCTGTGGATGCTGATCTTTACCCTGATCCCCCTGGGTGTGGTGGGTTACTATGCACTGACCGACCCGCAAACCGGTGCGTTCACCTGGGGAAATATCCGGGATCTGGGAATGTTTCTGCCCACACTGGGCATCTCTGTGTGGTATTCTCTGATCTCTGCGCTGATCTGTCTGCTGCTGGGCTATCCGGTAGCATACTACATCGCCCACCGGGGCGAAACCGCTCAGAAGATCCTGTATATGCTGGTAATGCTCCCTATGTGTATGAGTTTTTTGCTTCGGACACTTGCCTGGGTGGGTCTGCTGGAAGCCAACGGCATTATCAATCAATTTCTCAATTTCATCGGCATCCGGTCACTAAATTTGATCGGTACGCCCGGTGCAGTGATTTTGGGTATGGTGTATAACTACCTGCCTTATATGATCCTGCCGCTGTATGCCATCATCGTTAAGATCGATCCCCGGCTGATCGAAGCCGCGGAAGATCTGGGCTGCACGCCGGTGAAAGTCTTTTCCCGGGTGGTTCTGCCCCTGTCGATGCCCGGAATTCTCTCCGGCATTACAATGGTATTTGTGCCTGCTGTTTCCACCTTCTATATCTCCCAAAAGTTGGGCGGCACAGACACGATGCTCATTGGCGACGTGATCGAACGGCAGTTCAAATCCGCTGGCAATCCCAATCTGGGTGCTGCTCTAAGCCTTGTGCTGATGCTTCTGGTGTTTGTTTGCACCGGCATTATGAACCGCTTTGGCTCTGACGAGGAAGGCGGTGTGGTCATATGAAAAAGACAAATCGTTTGTTTACCATACTGATCTTCATTTTCCTGTATATCCCCATGATCGTTCTGATCGCCGGTTCTTTCAACACAGGAAAAAATCTGGCAGATTTTGAAGGCTTTACCTTTCATCAGTATCGGGAACTTTTCCGGGACAAGGATCTTCTGGCGCTGCTGGGCAACTCCCTGCTGATCGCCATTTTGTCCACCGCCATTGCCACTGCCTTCGGCACCCTTTCTGCAGTGGGTATTTACCGGATGAAACCGAAACTGCGCAAGGCTGTCCTCAGCCTGACCAACATCCCAATGACCAACCCGGATATCGTCACCGGTATTTCTCTGTCCCTTCTTTTTGTGTTTATCGGCACAGGTCTGCTGGGTCAAAAGCAAAGTCTGAACTTCTGGACACTGCTTCTTGCCCACATCACCTTTAATCTGCCTTATGTAATTCTCAATGTAATGCCCAAATTGCAGCAGATGAATCCTGCACTGCAGGATGCGGCAATGGACTTAGGCTGCACCCCCATCCAGTCCTTCTTTAAGGTAACCATTCACGAAATTATGCCCGGCGTGATCTCCGGTGCCATTATGGCCTTTACCATGAGTCTGGATGATTTCGTCATCAGTTATTTTGTCACCGGTTCTGATTTTGTCACCCTTCCGGTTAAGATTTATTCCTTCACCAAAAAGCCCATTCATCCCAAGATCTATGCAATGTTTACTTTGTTGTTTTTGCTGATTTTTGTGCTGATGGTGGCAATGAATCTTTTCCAGTTACGGGGCGAAAGACAGAAAGCGCAAAAGCGGGCAAAATCCGACAGCAAGGCAATGCGTACCTTCAAGCGGGTTGCCGCGGCAGTGTGTGCATTGGTTCTGCTTTTGGGCAGTGCATTTTTGATCGTTACCACCCGTCAGGATAAGGTCACCCTGAATGTAATGAACTGGGGTCAGAATATTGCCGACGGCAGCGACGGAACCATAGATCTGATCGCCGCCTTTGAGGAGGCTTATCCCCACATTGATGTGAATTATTCCGAGTATGCTTCCAACGAGGAACTGTATTCCAAACTCTCCGGCGGCGGTCTTGTGGTGGATCTGATCATCCCTTCAGACTATATGATCGCCCGGATGATTTCGGAAGATATGCTTCTGGAACTGGATTACGACAACATTCCCAACTACGAAAATGTGATTGAAACCTACAAAAATCAGACCTATGACCCCCAGAACAAATACTCCGTTCCCTACACCTGGGGTACGGTAGGTATCATCTACAACAGTAAGTTCGTGGATGAAGCAGATGTGACCGGTTGGGAACTTCTCTGGAATGAAAAGTACAAAGGTCAGATTTTGATGTTTGACAATTCCCGGGATGCCTTTGGTGTTGCCCAGTATATGCTGGGGATTGATGTGAATACCACCGATAAAACCCAACTGCAGCAATGTGCTGATGTCCTTTCCCAGCAGCGCCCTCTGGTGCAGCAGTATGTAATGGATCAGGTCTATGCCAAAATGGAAGATGGCAATGCCTGGATCGCCCCTTACTATGCAGGCGATGCCATGATGATGATGGAAAACAATCCGGATCTTCGGTTCTATCTGCCGGAAGATCAGGCGTTTAACCTGTTCATCGATGCAATGTGTATTCCCTCCTGCTGTCAGGAAAAAGAGGCTGCGGAACTGTTCATCAACTTTATGTGCGATCCGGAAATTTCCGGTGCCAATATGGACTATATCTGCTATGGCTCCCCCATTGCAGGTGCTACGGACTATATGGAAGATTATCTTGCAGAAAGTGAAGTAATCTATCCACCGGAAGAAATTCTTAAACGGGGTCAAAGTTATGGCTTCCTGCCCGAGGAAACCACCCGGTATGTGGAAAACCTGTTCCTGAAGGTAAGACTTAACTGAAAAGATCAGCCGGACCTTATGAGGTGTTGCCCAAAGGTCCGGCTGTTTTCTTCAAATTTCTGTTTGACGGTCTTTTGCACCGCATCTCGTTTTCGCGATTGGCGAAAACGAAAGAGCCTCCCTTGTGCAAAGGGAGGGGGACCGCGCTAGCGGTGGAGGGATTGTTTACGCGTTTCTTTGCAATCCCCCAGTCATATTGCCTAAAATCGGCAATATGACAGCCCCCTTTACACAAGGGGGCCGTTAGCGGCGGGAGCAAACCCCCGCCCTACATTATGATTCCTCTGCGTTAGCGGACACATTCATTTTGCATTTTGTACTTTGCATTTTTGGACACACGCCTTTTATAGTGCTTCAGACAGTTTTTTCGCAGATTGGTAGCGGTCGTCTGGATTCAGGGCAGTGCATTTGCGGATGATCCGTCCGGCACGCCCGGGGGCGAAGATTTCTGTGGGGTGTTTTCCGGTTATCATAACATTCAAAAGAACTCCGGCGGCATAGATATCTGTCCGGGCATCGGTTTGACAAAGCCCTAACTGCTCCGGGGATGCATAGCCCACCGTTCCCATAATCACGGTATCTTTCCCCGCGGGGGATTCCTTACGGGAGGCATTGAAATCGATCAGAACCACACGCCCGGCTTGATTGATCATCACATTTTCCGGCTTCACATCCCGGTGTATAATTCCCCGATCGTGCAGAACAGTCAGGGCATTGCATACGCCTCGGAGTACTTTGATTGCACCCCTGGGGTGGTATCGCCCGGTTTGCATAACTTCCGAAACCGTGATACCGTCAATATATTCTTCCAGAATGATCTGCCCGTCGTCCATATCAATGGCATCGTAAATCTCCGGTAGATTTTCGCACCGGATGCCGCACAGGATCTCATAGGCATCCAAATGTTTCGGAAAACTCCGAAGCACAAGATCTTGTCCTGTTGTGGAATTTCGCAGACGAAGCACCGTGCATTCGTTTTTTTCGCTGAGCACCGCCACAAGATGATAGTGAACCAACAGATTTTTTATATAGGTTTCTCTTGTCATAGGCTCAACCGTTCCATTCTTCCCAGGTTGCGCCGTAATTTGCGGCGGAGTTTTTGAAGTATCGGAAATTCCGGTCGCTGCAGGAGGCGGCGCAGTGAATGGTAAGCCTACCGTTAAAAGCATAGCCTTCCACATAGATTGCACTGCCACGGAAGTAAATATCGGTAAGCGGACATCCGTAAAAAGCATAGTTCCAAATGTTTTTTACCGTCTCAGGAATATAAACCACTCTGGCATTGCTTCCGTTAAAGGCATTGGAAGTGATGGCGATTACCCGCTGGCCGTCAATATATGCAGGAATATGGTATACACCGTCGGCGGTTTGCTGTGCGATACCTGTGATCACAATATCGTTGCCGGAATTGGCATATTGGGCATTAAAGTCGTCGCCTGCACGGGCGGCGCGGTATGTATAGACAGCCGCCGCGGGCTTGGTTTCTTCCGGCTGGGTGGTTGCGGCAGTGGTCTGCTCAGGCTCGGTAGCGGGCGTTGTGGTTTGGGCGGGGATTTCCGGTTGGGTCGGGGTGGGTGTTACATCCGGCTTAGTGCTTTGTGCCGGTACAGATGGTTCTTCTTTTTCCTCCTGCTTTTCCGGCAGCGCACCCTGGGGCTGATCGGGCTCTGCTTGGGTCTGCTCCGGCAGCAACGGTTCCTCCCTTTGCGTGTTGCCGGTTGTTTCAGCACCGGTGCTGGCAAGCGTCTGTGTGCCTGCGGTATCTCCGGGCAATGCTTCCGGCTCTTTGGGAAGCAGTATAGCCACCAGCAAAAGGGCAAGCAACAATGCGCCAATCAGAATTACCGGAAGCCAGGATTTTTTCTTTTGGTTTGGCTGTATGATCTCTTTTTCATTGAGGGTTTTCATACAGTAAAGGCAAAATCGGGCGTTTTCCTCGATCTCCGCCTTGCAAAACGGACATTTCTTCATCCCAAAGTCTCCAACTCGTATTCGTATAGAAGTTCGTTGATCTGCACCACAGTAAGTCCTTTGCAAAGTCCGTAAAGGACAATGCTGTCAAAGGGCAATTTCACATAAAGTTGTGGATAACCGGCGCATTTGAGAAGTTGCTGTGTTTGATCGATGTTAAGTCCCATACCTACAGCAAGGCTTAACAGTTTTTTTCGCTCCGGAACACGGACGCCGGAGAAAATCTGGTATCCGTAAATCTCCGCAATTTCCGCATTTTTAATAACCTGTGATTTTTTAAGACCCTTCTTTTCCAGCAGTTGCGCCAGCAGTTGGGAAAGATTTGCGGTGATCATATAATCCTTGTTTTCTTGATAAAACGACTGAAAATCCGGACAAAGACCCAGTTCTTCCACGATCTTGGAGGTGTCTTTCTGCATAAAAATCCTCACCCTTTCGATTTTTATCAGCATACCACATTCTGCAAAAGTTTTCAACTATGCTCTCAGCATAGGACTTTTTTTCGTGGTTTGCCTATAATCATCGATAGGATGAGGGAATGATTAGAGTTCTGCGTCCTCCGCCGACAGCAGTTCGGTTATGGGTACATCCAGTGCTCGCGAGAAGATCACTAAATCAATGTCGGTTACAAACCTCTCACCGTTTTCTACCCGACGAATGAAATAATGATCCACATCAAACTCAAGTAACTGCATTTTGACTGCCAGTTTGCGCTGTGAAATCTTCTTTTCTTTTCGTATTTCTGCAATCCGGCGGCCGCATAGGTTATTTGTGCCGTCGGCGGCTTTTATTTTGAACATAAAAATCCCTCATTTTTGTTGAATAGTGTTTACATTTCTTATATTTTATGCTATTATGGCATAAATATTGGTGAACACCGTTCAACAGTATGAGGGTATTTATTTTCATTGCAATGGAGGAGTAAAAATGAAACGGATTATATCTGGAGTGTTGGCTTTTTTGCTTTTGCTGACCCTTGCGCCGGCGGTGTCATTGACTGCCCAAGCAGAAATCACAGAAGATTATACAGATACTGTATTAAACGATCAGGCAATAACTGGCACAACCGGATCGTGTAACTGGTCGTTGGATGGAACTGTTCTGACAATTAGTGGTTCAGGAACGATGCGTGACTATGCAGAAAAGCAATACGATTATGGTAAAAATGAGTATTTCTGGAAAACAGTTGAAACGCCGTGGGGTATAGATATTACTGATGTAATTATTATGCCCGGAGTGAAAAAAATCGGTGCCGGTTCCTTTGCTAACTGCAAATGTCTGAAAACTGTCACTTTTGCTGACGGTTTAAAAACTATCGGAATCAAAGCATTTGCGAACTGTTCCAGTTTGAAAAAAATCACGATTCCGGATACCGTTGAGGAAATCGGTTATGCAGCATTTTCCGGCTGCGGTAATCTTGAAGAAATGACCATACCATTTGTTGGTGAAAAACGAATCCCCGCCTTTGATGAGCGCCGTGAGGCAAGAGATGTCTTGTTTGGCTATATTTTTGGAGAGGATGCCTACCCCGGAGGAAAAGCAACAAATCAGTGCTTCACAATCTACACCGCAAATCAGACGATCGATACCGAAGAAAAATACTATAAGTGTGCCTATTACATCAAAGTATATGGGTCTGCCAGCTATTCAAAAACCTATTCTAAAGAACACAGACATCTTTTTTACACAACGTTGTATTATGAAACAACAAGTTATATCGTTGAAGATAACAAGTTGCAAAATAGTGGCTGGATGGAATTGTTTCAGTCAATGTTAGATTACGAAATCATAACACATAATTACAATTCGATTTCAAACAACTCTATTACAACAGTTAATTCAACAGGTGTTATTACTTATACAGAGGGCTATCCCAAAGACAACTATCGTCAAATATATTACATCCCGTCGAATTTAAAGAAAGTGACTGTGACCAATGCTGAGCGCTTATATTTTGGCGCATTTTCTTTTTGTGGATCTATTGATGAAATTTATGTGACAAAAGCGGATACACAGATCAGTATGAATGCATTTTATGGCTGTCTTGCGGAGACAACGGATAGATGGGAGTATGGCTCCACAAAGATATACTGTGAGAAAGGCTCTGCGCTGGAATCCTATGTTCTCAGTGGGAAACGCAGATTAGATCCTGGACACGTTCTTTTTGGACCGAACAGTGGTGCCAGCTGGAACAATTCCACACCGGGTAAGGGCAAGTACATCCCTCCTGAAAGACCGACTGTTTTAAATGTAACAGATGTGGCGATAACATTGGATGCTGTTTATGGAATGGAATATAGTCTTGATGGGGAAAAATGGAGCGATAATAATGTATTCACAGAGCTAAAACCGGATACAGAATATACTTTCTATCAGCGATACAGCGAGGTGTCGCAGGATCATAGAACAGGCCCAGCGGTGATTCTTGCAAGTGAACCCAGCGAAAGTGTGACAGTTGCCACAAAGCCGGCACTTAGCGGCATATCGATGAGTTCGCTACCATATAAACTTTCCTATCTTGAAGCAAAAGATACCCTGAAAGTCAGTGGAGGAAAACTCTGTTTAAATTACGGAGACGAACAATTTGAGGAGATTGATCTAACTGCTGATATGGTGCAGGGGTTTGACAACACTGTGGTTGGAACACAGACGCTGACCGTTACCTACAGAGGATTCATTACTACCTTTGATATTACCATAGAGCCGAAATCGGTTTCTTCTATCCGCATTACTACGCCACCTGCGAAAACCAACTATTTAGAAGGTCAAGAAGTTCTTGATGTAACTGGTGGTGAATTGCAAATTTATTATAACAACGGCTCACGGGAAGTAATAGATTTGACGGAAGATATGGTTAGTGGCTTTGATAACTCCAAGGTGGGAGACCAAAATTTGACTGTTACATATGCAGGAACAACATGTACCTATCGGGTTTCCATTATTGCTATTGACTACATAATAACCTTCCTAAACTGGGACAATAGTATTATTAGCAGTAACATCTATCATAAGGGCGATACTGTAACAGTTCCCGCGGATCCCACCAAGGCAGCGGACAATACTTACACCTATGCCTTTGCTGGTTGGGATAAGGCAGTTGTGAACTGTGCAGGCAATGCAACTTACACCGCAACTTATACACCCACCTACAGGAACTACACCATATTATTTAAGGATTGGGATGGCAAAGTTCTTTCCACTAAGACTTACCACTGGGGTGATAAGGTAACAGTGCCTACTGATCCCACCAGAGCAGCCGACGACACATACACCTATGCCTTTAAGGACTGGGACAAGACGGTTGTAAACTGTGCAGGTAATGCAACTTACACCGCAACTTATACACCCACCTACAAGGACTACACCATAGTATTTAAGGATTGGGATGGTAAAGTTCTTTCCACCAAAACCTATCACTATGGCGACAAGGTAACTGTACCATCCAATCCCACCAAGGCAGCCGACGACACATACACCTATGCCTTTAAGGACTGGGACAAGACCGTTGTAAACTGTGCCGGTGATACAACCTATACAGCAACTTATACACCCACCTACAAGAACTACACCATAGTATTTAAGGATTGGGATGGAAAAGTTCTTTCCACTAAGACCTACCACTGGGGTGATGAGGTAACTGTTCCGTATAATCCCGCGAAGGCAGCGGATAACACTTACGCCTATACCTTTGCCGGTTGGGATAAAGAAGTTGTAAATTGTGCAGGAGATGCAACTTATAAGGCAATCTTTACACCTGTTTACATCGACTACACAGTGGTATTTATGAACTGGTACGGCACTGTCATTTCCAGCAAAACTTACCACTGGGGTGATGTAGTAGAAGCACCGGAAAATCCGGAATGGCCGAATGAGGGTAACACCACATACACATTCACCGGCTGGGACCAGGATATTACGGCCTGTGATGGCAACAAGATATATTTTGCAACCTACAATGCCTGGGCGTTTGCAGATGTTGTCAAAACCAGTTGGCAGTTTACCGCTGCAAAGTATGTTTATGAGCGGGGGTTAATGACCGGCAAGGGGACTGATGTATTCGATCACATCAAGTTCGATCCCAACAGCCACTTAACCAGAGAAGAATTTGTACAGGTACTTTACAATGCCGAGGGAAGACCGGAAGTAACCATTGAAAACAAGTTCCCGGATGTAAAGAACGACTGGTACAAAAATGCGGTTTTGTGGGCAAATGAATCCCGGGTCGTAATGGGAATGGGCAACGGCAAGTTCGGCGTGGGAATGAAGATCACCCGCCAGGATCTGGCTGTGATGCTCTACCGTTATGCTCAGATGAAGGGTTATTCCCTGAACGCAGAGGAAGGAAAGAGTGCCGGTTTTGCAGACGGAAACAAAGTTTCTGACTATGCAAAAACAGCCATGGACTGGGCTGTTACCAATAAGATCCTGGGCGGCAAGGGAACTGCAGGTGCAGATATTTCTGATATGCGGCTGGATCCTTTGGGCAATGCCACCCGTGCAGAATGTGCGGTAATGCTGAAAAACTTTATGTCGCAATTTAATCCGTAAAA
>JAZNDD010000141.1:0-9757 GCA_045587865.1 Faecousia sp. | reverse complement strand
CGTGTCATTGCGAGGAGCGAAGCGACGTGGCAATCTCAAAAACCAGCCTTGTACCAGGAGATTGCCACACCAGTGTGCGCACTGGTTCGCAATGACATGCGTTTTAATTACCTGTTCGTCAAACAGAAATTTGACGGTTTTACAAGAATGTATATACTGAAAAAATGGTTAATTCTCAGACTGCAGAAAATTCTAAATAAATTTGATACGATTTTACCAAAAAATTCCGCTACAATGTGCTATACTGAAACCATAATATCATCGGCAGATGCCGAAAAGGGGTGTATGTTATGAAAAAATATTTGATTCCGGAAGGCGGAAGCTTTTACAAAGCAAACCTCCACTGCCACTCCACCTACTCCGACGGTGAGTATTCCCCGGAAGAATTGAAGAAAATGTATATGGCACAGGGATATTCTGCCATTGCTTTCACAGAGCACAACCTGATGATCCCCCACCCGGAGCTGAACGACGAGAATTTCGTTGCTCTGATGGGCTATGAGCTTCACTTCCAGGATGAGGACTTTGCACCCGGCGCAGACAAAATGTATGTAAAATCCCACCGCACCACCTGCGGCTTTAACTTCATTTCCCCCAAGCCGGATCAGACCCTGCAGCCCTGCTATCACCGGACGATGTATCCCCATCCGGACAACCCGGTGGGAATGAACCGGTGGAGACCCCTCATCAACTACGATCATAATGCTCCGGATTTTATGCACTACCACGAAAAAGACCATATTAATAATGCCATCAAAATGCACCAGGATCTGGGCTTCTTCTGTGTGCTCAATCACCCCGGCTTTAACCAGGAAAAATATGAGGAATACACCGCCTACACAGGTATGGACGCGGTGGAGATCACCAACTTCAGCGGTATCACCTACGGTAAGCTGGATTACTGCGAAAAGGAATACGACGACCTGCTTCGCACCGGTCACCGGATCTGCTGTATTGCCACCGACGATAACCACAACCACGAGCGCAGCCATCCGGAGCGGCGGTGTGATTCCTTTGGCGGCTTTACAATGATCAAAGCACCGAAGCTTGACTATGTGGAGCTGGTAAAGGCATTGAAGGCTGGCAATTGCTATGCTTCCCAAGGTCCGCTGATCCACGAGCTGTATGTGGAGGACGGAAAGGTACATATTAAATGCTCCTGCGCCCGGGAGATCCGGATGAACACCGGTTGCCGCCGTGCAGAGATCAAGTGGGCAACCAATGGTGTTCCCGTGACGGAAGCAGTGTTTACCGTACAGCCCACAGACGATTATATCCGCATCACCGTCACCGACGGCAACGGACTTCACGCCAATACCAGAGCTTATTTTGTAGACGAGCTTCTGGACTAACAAACAATACCGGAAAGGGAGGCTATGGACAATGTTACAACCTAAACAGCGAATCAGCTTTGCCTTTTATAAATTTCATAGCCGTCATTTCCCCATCTGCGCAAACAAACGGGTATATGCCGCAGAATATAAAAGCGCCCTCCATAGCCACGATTTTCCCCAGCTTTGGTATTGCCTGCGAGGAACATGCCGTCATATTGTTGGGGATCAGGAATATCTGTGCAGCAAAGGTTCGGTAATCATTGTGCCCACCGGTGTTAACCATACCTTTGTGCTTCCGGATGGACAGGATGGGGAGCTGATTACGATCGATGTCAGCTTTGAAGCCTTTCGAAAAGCACCTGCCCAGCAAGCGATAAAGGCGATTTCAAATCTGTTTCTGATACCTTTCTATCAAGAACTGGGCTGGAGCTTTGCGCCTTATAAAATGCTGAGTATGCAATCTCAGCAGCAGATGGAAGAACTGCTTTCCTGGTTCTGCCTGCTAAACTATGCGCCCATAGGGTCGGTTAAATCCGCCCAGATCTACGAGAAGCTGGAGGAGATTTTCTCCCTTCCGGAATTTGCCGTTCCTGCGGAAAGCCAAAAAAAAGCATCTCATATTTTCCAGTCCCGTCTGCTCCCTGTCCTTCAGATTCTTTCTTATATTAACAGCCATTATGCAGAAAAGATCGAAGAGGAAAGCCTTTTGCAGGAAGGCGGCATCAGCCGGGCGGTGCTGTATCGGTATTTCAAGCGGATTATCGGTCAGACCTATTCCCAGTATTTGCAGCAGTTGCGGGTGCGCAGAGCATATATCTATTTGAAATACACTACCTACTCCCTGTCTTATATAGCGGATATGTGTGGTTTTTACGATACGCAGCACATGCAGAAGGTTTTTATCAAATATGAAGGAGAGAGTCCAAATCAACAACGGGCATGGCTGAAGAAAATGTATGAAAATTCGCCTACGATCCGGGAAGAAAGACGACAAATCCTGCAAAGTTATGATTAAATTTACCAGCTTAAAAAACGATACAATTTTACCACACAGTACAAAAACTGTGTGGTATAGTTTATTTAGAGGCGTTTTAGTAACAAATCCTTCTTTGAAAATACACCTTGACAACCGGGAGGAAACAATATGAAAGATACCATTAAAAGACTGACGGCGTTATTGCTTTTAGCCTGCCTTCTCGTAAGCTTTGTTGTTCCTGCGACCTTTGCAGAGAACGACCCCGCCGGAGGCATCACCTATGACTTTAAGCTGTATAACAATCCCGATTATTTGAGCTATTTCAGAACACAGTCCGGTTTGGCGGCAGATGCGGCTGTCAGCGCCCATAATATGTATTCCGGCATCCGCCCCTATAAGTGGTTTGCAGAGGCATTCCCGTCTGTTGTTAATTGGGCAATCGAAGCCACAAACGGGCAAACGCCAAACAATGTGGCAAAGGATTTCTATGTAGATACCACCAACAACAAAATGCAGGTCGACCTGGGCAAAACCAGCGACGGCAAAGCCGGCTGGGTCGCAATTCGCCTGAATGTGGAACAAGCCGGCACTTATAAGCTGGACCTGTCTTTGGAAGATACCGGTGATGCATCGCAGATCGCTGCCGGTGATGTGCTGAATATTCATATTCTCCCTGCCTTTGAAAGCTATTCTTTAAGCACGGATAATGTCCAGCAGATCGAAGAAAAAATCAGCCAGAGCACATTGGCAGGAACGGTGGCATATCAGTCCGCAGGTGCTTACACGGTTTGCACCGCCTATGAATTTGCTGCTGCCGGTGAATATGTAATGGTAATTCAGGAAACTGCAAACGATACCTGCCGGTATATCTATCTTGACAGCCTGACCTTGACACCGGCAGATGAAATCTTGGAAACCTCCACACCTGGCGAAAGCACCTCCGGTGTAATGGCAGAACAGGTCTTTGACTTCCAGTTATATAAAAATGCTGCCTTTATTGCCGACTGCACTACCTTAACAAAGGATGCAACTACCGGTTATATCAACGGGAATTTCCAGGCACACCGCTATTATGACGGTGCAAGCTCCTCTGCCGGCGACCATACGATCGCCAGTTGGTTCTATGATTATTATCCGCAAAATGTAAATTGGGGCGTGGAAACCTCCGGCGGTCAAAACGGCAATATGAAGGACTACTATTTCCGCGCTGCATCCGACCAGGGCCTGCGACTGGGCGGCTCTATCACCGACGGGCAGTATGTTTCTGTGCGTATCAATGTTTCTGCAGCAGGTGCGTACGATGTGCGCTTGCTTGCCGGCAGTACGGGCAGTAAAGCCGATGTTTATATTTTCCCGGCAACTACCGAATACGCAGAAAGCACCCTCACCGCGAAGTCTGCCATTGAAGCAGCTATTGGTGCTGCAGACAATCAGCTTGCAAACGATACAGTGCTGTCCGGCAATGCCGAAACCGCCCTTGGAACGATGACCTTCGCAGCAGAAGGGGACTATATTCTGGTATTCAAGGCAGTAGGTGACTGGTCCAACGGTATTTGCGTCAGGACTCTGACCCTGACACCGGTAGCAGCTGAGCCGTCCGAGCCTTCCACCGGTGCAACTGCAGAGGCAACAACGGAAGCAACAACGGAAACGACCGTCCCCGGCGGCGTGGAAAATGAACTGCTGTATGATTTTAAGCTGTATAACAATGCTGCCCTGATTGCAGACAGCGCTGCCGGTACGGTTTCCGGCGCTACACTCAATGCCGGTCGTTTCAATACAAACAGCGGACTTTTGTATAACTGGTTGATCGACAATTACGGATCGAAAATTAATTGGGGATTAGAGTCCATTAAGGGTTCGTACACCGGCAGTGTTACAAACCAGATGAAAAACTTTAATTTCTACGGAGCAGATGATCTGGGTATGGGTATGTATCTGGAAACTGCTGTTGGAAACTGGTCTGCCATCCGCATTAAAGTTCCCACAGCAGGTACATACACCGTAAATGTTGTTGCAGGCAATGCATCATACCCTTTGGGTAACCTGACAATGTATGTTTTCCCGGCAAATACTGCTTTTACAGCATCCACCTTGCTGCAAGACCCAACCGAGTATCTGACAGAGGAAAATAAGGTGGGTATCATTACGACCACTGCTGATGCAATGAGAGATATTGTGGGCAGTTATAATTTCTCCGCAGCAGGGGATTATATGGTTGTATTCTATGTAAGCAGTCCTCTTGCTTATAAACACGCTTATATTAGCAGCCTGTCACTGCATCCCGGAATTTTGGACGATGACGATCAAAATACCCCGGATACCCCCACCACACCCACCGTACCTTCAGTGCCGGATGAAGTTACGCTCAGCGGAACGGATTTTAATATTGCACTGTATACAGACGATATGTATAAGAGTTTGTTCTTTAATACAGAAACAGGCACTATGGACAATATCTCTTATGCCAACAGCAGTGCCCACTGTGGCCAGCGGATGAGACCCTGTCTGAATGATCTTTACCGGAACGGTCAGGTGAATTGGATGCTGGAGGGCCTTAGTGAAAATCTGGAACCTTCTAAGGTGGTTTTCCGTGCATATAGTGACCAGGGCATGCGTGTTGATTCTCAGAGCGGTGAATGGATTGCCTTCCGTATGAAGGTTGGTGTTACAGGTGAATACAATGTAAACGTGGGAACCATTATGCCCTATGGCAACAATGCCAAGGTGTATCTGTTCCCGGCACCGGCAGAGGCAATGACAACCCAGCAGATCGCTGCTGCAATGACGGAAGATAATTATCTGGGCATAGCAAGAACCAGCGGCACGGTCCTGTCTGCACCGGTAGCAGAATATGATTTTAAGACTGCCGGTGAATATATTGCTGTGATGCAGCTGGAAAACACCTCCCGTCTGTATTTGGGAAGTATATTCCTGGATCAGCCTGCAGAGCCCGAGCCCAAGCCGGTGCAGGACGAGGTGATCTATGACTTTGACCTAATGGCAAAGGATGAACGCCTGAGCGGTAAATTCTTTACCAATAACATTCATAATGAAGACGGCACAAAGTTCAAAGCCGGTATCATCGTTGACCAGTTCTATAAGGACGGCGTGATCAACTGGAATTATGAAAATTCCAGTCCCGAGCTGTATACCACAGGCGCAGACTTCCGTGAAGGCTGCTTCCGGTTCAAGATGGTCCCGGATATGCGGGAAATTCCCGGTGGCGACTGGGTGGCATTCCGCCTCCACAACCCCGGCACAGCAACCTATGACATCCGTGCCATCACCACCCAGAACGGCAACCTCCTGGCTGATGTGTATATGATCCCTGCGGAAACGGCTATCGCAATGACCGTGGAAGAGATCGAGGCTGCTATGACAGCAGAAAATCTGATCCGCTCCGATTTCTATTTTAAGGAAAAGGGCGACAATTACATTGGCGAATATACCTTCGGTAATAACGATGATTATGTTATGGTCCTGCACCTGAAGAAGGGCGCCCGTGCCTTCCTGAAGGAAATCAAAATGACTGTTGACGGTAAGCTTTCCGATCCTCCCATCGAAAAGAAGAAGACCTACAACGGCACTGTGTACGATCTGGACCTTGCTGACGAATTTGACGGCATTTACTACGAGCAGTCCAAGTACTTTATGCCCGATGTGATCGACGATATGAACGCCCGCTGGGCAAACGGCTCTATGAACTGGAAGTTCTATAGCGCCAGCGAGGGCCTGGTCAGCCTGCTTCCTGCCACAAAGGGTCGGCCTGAAACGACCCTGCGGTTCTACCGGGCATCCGGCTTGCGTGTTTACAGCAAGAAGGATTCCTGGTTAGCCCTGAAGATCAAGAGCCCCGGCAGCGGCGATTTCACGGTTTCCCTTAACCACGCCGTCTGTCCCAACAGCTGTACTCTGGCTATGTATGTACTGCCTGCGGACACCGATCCCGATAAGCTGTGGGAAGCCACCGACCCGGAAAATCGTATTGGTAAGGTGGTCCTGACCAATAAGGACGGTCTTCCCGGTGTGGAGGACGGACACACCTCCTTTGTGGGCTACTGGAATTTCGAGGCAGGCAAGGAATATATCCTGATCCTGGAGGCCTACGAGAATTCTGAATTTGCAGAAAACGGCTATATGAACCTGTCCCAGATCATTATGGAGCGGGGCATCATCGACTATACAAAGCAAGAAGATGAAAAGAAGGTCACGCCTGTAACCGTTGCAGAAAATGTGCTGCCTGTGGCAGATGCCGGTATGTATGGCGCAGTGGCAGAGGTTTACGGTCACGATTATTACTACCTGCCTTTGGAAGGCGGCGGAATGCTGGTTTATGACCTGGATACCGGCGAGCTGATCGATAAAGTGCAGATCGGCAATTCCCGACCTTATTATGCTTGTGTAGACAACGATGGCAGAGTATATGTAACAGGCAAGTCCAAATTCATCACTATTTATGACCCCATTACCCAGACCACTGAAAGGTCTCCCAGAATTACGGACACACCGGGTCTGGAGGGCATTCAGGACCTGTTCAGTATGACGATCGATGAAAACGGCACTGTCTGGGTCAGCGGTTATTACGGCGCATATCTTGCCTCCTATGACCGGGAAAAGAAGGAATTTACAAGCTACGGTCAGCCCTACGGTCAGGTGAACCGCCTTGCGGGTATGATCTGCCGGGACGGTTATCTGTACGGAACTGTCCATAATACCGATATGGCGAAGATCTTCAAAATGGATACCTCTACCGGTCAGATCGTAGCCGAACAGGATATTTTCCACCTGATGGGCACAGCAACCTATGTCCACAGCCTGAACTTCCTGGGTGACGATTATCTGATCGCCGGTGGCAATCATCTTGGCGCACCCATTGTTCTGGATCCTGAAACCTTCGAATTTGTGGATCTGAGCTTGTTTGGACCCCTTGCTTATGATGTTTCCGAAGAGATCGACGGAAAGCAGTATATGGTGCTGGAAGGCTATGGCTTATATGAATATGACATTGCCACCAAGACTGTTTCCAAGGTTCCCGGCTTTGGCACAAGCGGTATTGGCTTCCGTACCGGTGGTCAGAACTCCTTCGGCAAGACCTTGGTAACACTGGATGGAGATTCCTGCCTGTTTACCTACTCTACCGGCGCAGGCGGTGCACCCCGACTGTTCAATCTGAACACGAAGGAATATGAATCCTGGGATACTCTGGTGGTACACGGCACAGGCGGTGCAGAGATCCGCGGCTTTACAAACGGCCCGGAAGGCTCCAATCAGCTCTATATGGGCGGCTGGAACACCGATAACTGCGCAGTTTTCAATACAGAGCTTGGGAAAATAGAGTACTACTACAAGACCGGTGGACAGACCGATGTGCAGAGATTTTATGAAGGTAAGCTCTATGCGGGTAACTACTCTTCCACCACCCTTAATGAGATCTATCCCGATCCTGCAAATACTGCTCTGCCTGCCACAAATGATATTATACAGCGCTGGCAGCTCAATCACCAGGAAACCGGTCAAAAGCGTATCCACGCAATGACCGGTGGCGATGGCTATGTGTTTGCAGGTACCACACCGGACAGTGATCTTTTGGGCGGTGCTGTGGTGGTTTATGACACCCGGACCGGCCGCTGGAAATATGAGCGCAATGTGATCCAGGATCAGACCGTCAGCGGACTGGCATTCAGCAATAACATCCTGTGCGGACTGACATCCGTTGCCGGCGGCTCAGGTGCTGTTCCCAATCCCAATGCATCCTCTGTGATCTTTGTGTATGACTATTTGGAAATGAAGCTGGATGCGGTGCTGGATCCCAAGGACTATATTTCCGGCATTTCCGGAACGGTTCCCTTTATTGGAAGTATGGAACCGGACCCTGTGGTAGAGGGCCGCTTCTGGGCAATCGTTTCCGAGACCCTGTTCTGCTTCACCTATAACAAAGAAGCAAAGACCTTCAATGTGCAGCAGATCATATCCTTCTCCACAACAGCTTACGACACCTCCGGCAGCGGCGCTTCCGGACACAGCTTCCCGATCCTGTTTGACACAGAAGGGAATAAGCTCTATGCCTCCTTTGGCACAAATGCCGGCTTCCAGTGCATTACACTGGAGGATATGAGCGCACCTCTGGGCAGCCTGAAGGTTGTAAGCAATGTCCGTCTGATGGACGAAACCCCCTCCTATTACCTGATGGGCGAGGACGGAAATATTTACTTCGGTTCTACCAAGAAGGATACCAATCTGGCTATGCTGCCGCTGAATGTGACGGATGAGGACTGGGCGATCGCGGGCGCGGTGGATCAAATGATCCTGGATATTGGTGATACGATCACGGTGGAAAGCGAGGCTGCCATCCGGACTGCCCGCTCATCCTTTGAAAACCTTAGCTGGCGGTATAAGGCACTGATCCAGAATATGGAAAAGCTGCAGGAAGCAGAGTCTGACATTCTGGAGCGGAAGATCGACACCTGCGCAGATGTGGAAATGACAGCCGATCACTACCCCGAAATGCAGGTACTGATGGACGAGTATAAGGGTCTGAACGAGCGCCAGCAGCGGTATGTGAAAAACTACTCCCTGCTGAAGGAAAAATACGATCAGGCATCTGATCTTAACGATCAGCGTGTTGCCGCAGCAATGCAAAAACGGATCGATGCACTGAAGGAAAAACTGCCTGTAACATTGGAGGATGAACCGGAAGTGGTGCAGATTCGTGCGGACTACAAGGCATTAACCGGTAAGCAATCCTTGCTGGTAGACACCACCCTTCTGGAAGAAGCTGAGGCGCAGATCAAGGTGCTGAGAGCTGAGTTCGTCAAGTATGTGGAGACCCTCATTCAGGCGATCCCCAATGAGATCACCCTGGCTGCAGAGCCTGCCATCACTGCCGCAAGTGAAGCAGCCGATAAGCTCTATACAAACGAGCGCAAAGAGATTTCCTATTCGACGCTCACTTCCGCAGAGGGCAAGCTCAGAACCCTGCAAAAAGCTAAAGCGGCTGCGGATGAAGTGGATGCCCTCATTGATGCGATCGGCATTGTCACCCTGGGCGATAAGGAGCGGATCGCAGAGGCAAGAGATGCCTGTGATGCCCTCAACGGCACAGCCCTGACCTTCCTGCAGAAGGGTAAGAAACTGGAAACAGCCGAATTTATCCTGAAAGCCTTGCAGACCTGGGGTATCCCGGTGATTACCGTTGTGGATGGCGGTATCGTCTTTGCAGTCCTCTGGTCCGTTCCCTCTCTCCACAGCAAGGTCTTCAAGACCAAGAAAAAGGAAGAAGAGGTAATTGACAATTGACAATTGACAATTACTTCGTGTCATTGCGAAAGCTACGTAGGGGACGGGTTTCCGTCCCTTACCAAAGAAATGTAGGGGCGGTTATTAACCGCCCGTTGCAAGCCACCGCAAGGATGAGAGCCGGGCGGGCGATCAATGATCGCCCCTA
>JAZNDD010000140.1:0-8913 GCA_045587865.1 Faecousia sp. | reverse complement strand
TACGATCCGACTTGCCGCAGCGGAAAGCCTCCCCTGTGTAAGGGGAGGTCACGGCGCTAAGCCGTGACGGAGGGGTTGTACTCGTAGTGACAATCCCCCAGTCACCGCTGTGCGGTGACAGCCCCCTTTACACAAGGGGGCCAATCGTGGCGGGAGACAGCCGTAAGCCCTACAAATATTGGTTTATAACTTTGAAAAGGAGAAAACAATGAAAAACATTCAATTTGACAGCGGTATTCAGGAATATCGGATCAACGGAGCAGGTGTGCTTCGGTTCAATCCCGGTGACCCCAATGTGTATGCCCGCTTTTTGGAAGCCACACAGAAGATGCTGTCTGTGGAAAGTCACTTGACCCAGCAGGCAAAAGCCTTGGAAGGGAAGGACACCGGTGAGCAGATCGTAAAACTGATGGCAGATGCAGACCGGCAGATGAAAGAAGTGCTGGACTGGGTGTTCGGCAATGGCAATTGTTTTGATCAGATACTCGGCGGTGTCAATCTGCTGGCAGTAGCAGTCAACGGCGAGCGGGTGATCACCAACTTGCTGGGTGCGTTACAACCCATTCTGGTGGCAGGTGCGCAGGCCTGTGCCAAGGAAAAAACGGATGCGGCGGTGAAAAAGGCCAAGCGGCGCAGAACAGAACTTACTGCCCGGGAAACACCGGAGAATGCACAATGATCACCGGATGGAACTTGCCTGCACAGGCGGTCATTGGTGGAAGAACCTATCCGATCCACCCGGACTTCCGGGATATCTTGGAAATCTTTTCCTACCTGGACGACCCGGCACTGCCGGAATACTTGCGGTGGAAAATTGCGCTGGCACTGTTTTATGAAGGGGAGATCCCTGAAGAGGATCAGCCGGAAGCGATTTCCTATTTTGAAGATTTTATCAATTGCGGCACAAAGGCGCACAGTAAGCCCGGCCCAAAACTGCTGGATTGGCAGCAGGATGCGCCGCTGATCGTAGCCGATGTGAATAAGACAGCCGGGCAAGAGATCCGGGCGTTGCCTTTTTTGCACTGGTGGACATTTCTTGCCTGGTTTCACGCCATTGGGGAAGGTCAACTTTCAACGGTGGTATCCATTCGGGATAAACTGCGCCGGGGCAAAAAACTGGAAAAATGGGAAAAGGATTTTTACCGGGAAAACAAAGGACAGGTGGATATCCAAAAACGGTATTCTCCGGAAGAATTACAGGAGCAGGAGCGGCTGAAAAAACTATTGGACCGGTAGCAAACCGGCAGGGAAGGAGGATATATGAGACAAGAAGTAGAAAGATACTATATGATACCGGACGAAGCAGGGGATGCAATGATGGATGCCACAACCATCATTGCCGGAATGGAAAATGCCATCCGGGGAATTGAAAAGCAGACCTTGAAAGCCTTCGCATCGGCTCAGGAAAAAACGGACAAATACAGCCAGTCCCTCAGCGACCTGATGAAGACGATGCAGGGGTATTTGCAGGATCTGAAAGATGCGTTTGCACTGGTGGCAGAGCCTATTGGAATGATCTTACTGCCTGCACTGAATTTGGTGATTTCGAAAATTGCCGGTGCATTGCAAAGCATCGGGCTGGTGTTTGGAATGCTGATGGGTACGGATACGGTAACCGAGAAGATAAAGCAAACGGAGAAGGCAGAAAAATCCCTGAAAAAGACAACCGTTTCCACAGCATCGGCAGTTAAGCGGTCGCTGGCAGGTTTTGATCAGATCAACCGCCTGAACGGCCCGACCGGGCGGTCCGGAAGTACAACTTATGAAAGCCCGGGAACCACCCCAAAGGAGGCGGAAAAGGCTGCCTTGCCACCCGGTCTTCAGGAAATTGTCAATAAGATTTTGGCGCTGATCGAACCGCTGAAAAATATTGACCTGAACCCATTAAAACTGAGCCTGGAAGGACTGAAAACCGCGTTTTCCGGTTTGGGAAGTGTGTTGTCCGATCATTTTTCCTGGGTCTGGAATGAAATACTGGTGCCTTTGAGCACCTGGGTGATTGAGGAGGCTGCACCTGCCGGTGTGGATGTACTCACCGGAGCATTCCAGGCGCTAAGTTCTGTGTTGGGACCGGTGTTGCAGGGAATACAAAACCTGAAGATCTATTTGCAGCCGGTGGTGCAGTACATCGGGGAAACCGTACTGGAAAAACTGCAGGCACTGAAGGAACAATTCCAGAAAGTAGCCCAGGTGTTCCAGGAAAAAGGCGGTCAAATTCAGGAAACATTCAGTTCTCTGGGACAGATCATTGCAAATGTATGGGAAAAGATCCGACCCATTATGGAACTGATCCGAGGTGCCTGGGTCGGTGTAGTGGATACACTGGGCAGTACATTCAGTGACTTGATCCGGTCGTTTATTGACCTGTTTGGCGGTTTTGTAAAATTCATCGCCGGCGTGCTCAGCGGGGACTGGAAACAGGCCTGGGAGGGCATTGAGCAGATATTCGTTGGCTTTGTTAATGGCATCATCGGTGCAGTCAATTCCATGATCCGGGGCGTGGTGAACGGAGTCAATGCAATCATCCGGGCGCTCAATCAGATCAAGTTTACATTACCCAATTGGGATATACTGGGCAATCTGGCGGGAAAGAGTTATGGAATCAACATCAAGACCGTCAGCGTACCGCAGATCCCCTATTTGGCGCAGGGTGCTGTTCTGCCTGCAAACCGGCCTTTTTTGGCAATGGTTGGTGACCAGCGCCACGGAACCAATGTGGAAGCGCCCCTTGCTACCATCCAGGAGGCAGTTGCGTACGTTATGGATGATATGATCGCCAGCAATACAGCCGGTCAGGAGATGATCATAGGGGTTTTGCGGGAACTTCTGGAGGCGGTGCTGGGTATTCAGATCGGTGACGAAGTGATCGGACGGGCGTCCCAGCGGTATAACCGGAAAATGGCTGTGGTGAAAGGAGCGTATGTATGAATACCGTAACAAATCTTTATCAGATCGACGGCAAGCCTATGCTGGCACCGGATGCAGGCGTGGAAATGTCCTTTGAAGATCTGGATTCTGCAGATTCCGGGCGGGATCAAAGCGGTGTGATGCACCGGATTATGGTGCGCAGTAAAGTTGGGGTGTGGAATTTTTGCTACAGTTATCTGACCCAGGAAGAATATACATATATGCTCAGTATTCTTCCAAAATCCGGGACATTTATTTTCACCCACCCCAAGCAGGAAGACTGTACGAAAACAGAAACTTGCACAGCCTATTTATCCGGCTACAGCATTTTGTGGCAATCTGCCAGAACAAAGCAGTACCGAAATCTGAAGTTTCGTATCATAGCCTGCTGAAAGGAGGGAGATAATGATTCGGGATTTATTGGTCCTGCCTTCCGGAGAGGAGATCTTCTCCGGAACGGTGGGAGAAAATGCAATTTGCACTGTAGCGGTGACCCGGTGCGTTAACAGCGAAGAAGATCTGACACCCGGTGCGGTTTGTGCGGATATGCTGGAAGTATCCATTATTGCACAAAACCCTTTGTCCCTGACTGCCGGAGAGGAGATAACCCTTTATTCGGTAACAGATGGCGGGACGCGAACCAAAGAGGGCATATTCATTGCCCAAAAGCCGGTATGGGAGAGCGCAAACCGATATACGGTGACTGCCTATGACCGGGTGAGCCGGCTGGATAAGGATCTGACACACTGGCTGGCAAATTTAAGGGGCTGGCCCTATAAACTGCTGGATTTTGCCAGTATGGTCTGCTCCGAGTGCGGATTGGAACTGATTACACAGGAAATTCCCAATGGGGATTATCCGGTGCAGGCGTTTTCTGCAGAAGGCATTACCGGACGCCAACTTATGCAATGGGTCGGACAGGCTGCAGGTCGTTTTTGCCGGGCGACTCCGGACGGACAGATAGAATTTTCCTGGTATAAAAAGTCTGATACGATTATCGGACCCAGTGCAAGGATCATACAGGAAGGGCCTGCAAATACCATTGTTTTTGAGCAGGTGCGCGGCACAATGCCCCTTCGGGTTAATACCGAGATACCCCGGTCAATGTCCGGGAAAAAAAGCATAACACTGTACAACCGGGGAAGAAATCTTTTGGATTTGCAAACAGCCGGCATATACCACAGCAACAGTTTTAACAGTGTAAGGCATAGTATGAAAATAACCGATACGGGAATTCGCCTGGATATCATAGAAAGATTGAATACAGCCGATAAGACACTGTGGGGATTTTGCCTGGGTACAGCAAAGGAACTGATAGGCAAAACCATAACGATTTCCGCAGACTATACCACATCTTTAACCGGAAATCACGCAATTGCGTATTTTGGCTTTTTCGGTGTGGATGAAGAACCGGTTACCGATCCAAGAGAAAACCTGACCAATGTGGAAGGGGGCTATCTTTATCCCGGAAGTTTTCAGCAGTTGGCAGTAAGTTCCGGGACAGACGCCAAATCGGTCACTTATAAAGTGACCGGACAAGAAACGAGAAAATATATAGCCTTGCTGATGGCATTCTGCAACCCCGGCAGAGTAAATCCTGCAGTAGGAAGTTGGACACAGTGGGACAACATTCAGGTAGAGTACGGGGATATCCCTACAGAATATCGCCCCTATCACTGTGATGTGTATACCAGAACCTTTGACACCGTTTACGGCGGCAATCTGGACTGGAATACCGGCGTACTGACCGTTACACACGGAAAAATTCAAAGTTATGCCGGAGAAACCGTGCCGGATGGTTGGGTTTCTACCACAGGAAAATTAAACGAGGGGGAACCGATCATCTATCCGCTGGAAAAACCCTATACCATACAACTGACACCCCAGACGATCACGATCCAGGAAGGCTATAACTGCCTGTGGACAAATATCGGAACATCGGTGATGGGCTTTTACCAGGACTACTATTTTCTGGGAGGTTTCCGTTATGAAGACTATCAGGTTGCTCCGGTGGAAAAGGTGCAGGTCCGGCTGACAGAGACAGATGTGGGTGCGATCTATCCGGATGACGGACAGGCGGGAAATACATTCATCCTTTCCGGAAACTATCTGCTGACCAATGCAGATGCAGATGCGTTGGAGGAAATTGCCCGGAAACTTTATGAAGAACTTAAGGATATGACCTATACTCCCTGCAAACTGGAAATACCGGCAACCGTACAGGTCAGTGTCGGTGATGTGATAACCGTAAAGGATCAAGACGATCGGGAAATTTCCGTCTATGTAATGAACCATACCCGATCCGGTCAGAAAGCCACACTGGAATGTACCGGAAGTCCCCGGCGGGACAGCATCCGTGCAGTCAATAAACAAAGTTATAAGGCACTGTCCGGAAAGGTGCTTCAGTTGCAGACAGATATTGAAGGGTTGAAAGTGGCAAACCGGGACGCCCGTGGGCAGGTTTCCAATTTGGAACTGACTGTTGAAGGCATTGCTACAGCCGTCTGCCATCAGCAGCAAAATGAAGAAAATCTGCAGCAACAGATGACTCAGATTCGTCAAACGGCGGATCAGGTTTCCCTATCTGTACAAAATCTCCGGGAAATAGGTGTTTCAAAAGTGAAAACAGATATGGGCTATACCTTTGACGATGAGGGTCTGAAGATCAGCCGCAGTGACGGAGAAATGACAAACCTGCTGGATAACACAGGTATGTATGTAAACCGGGGCAGTGATACGGTATTGCAGGCAAATAATGAAGGCGTTCAGGCAATCAATATTGCTGTGGAAAAGTATCTGTCAGTGGGGAAAAACGCCAGATTTGAGGACTACAACAACGGCAGCAGCCAAAAGCGGACGGCTTGCTTCTTTACAGGAGGTTAACAGATGGTAACAGGATTTCATATTGGCATTACAGAAAATACACAAAATGCGGCGCTGAATCGTTCCAATGTAACGGTAACTTTGACACTCACCTGGAACGGTGGGTCCTATAATGCCACCGGCAATGCATCCGGCACACTGACCATTGATGCAGTGGCGTATGATTTTACTGCTATATTTAATGCAGCCCAGAAAACCAGCGGCAGTGAGGTCATATACAGTAAGACACTGGATATCGTCCATACTTCCGATGGAAAAAAGAGCCTTTCCTGCAGTGCTGATTTCGCCACCGGCACAATGGCAGGTACAGTGACGGCATCTGCAACAAAGACTTTGACGCCCATTCCCAGACAGAGCACCATTGGCGCCACCGACGCAAACATCGGTGCCACCTCACTGATCTCCGTTAACCGGAAGAACGCCGCCTATACCCATACCATTGCCTATGAATTTGAAGGGCTGACCGGATATATTGCGGACGCAGACGGATCGCTGACAGATTCGCAAGTGCATCTGCAGGCGGTCAGTCTTTCTTTTCCCATTCCGGAAGCATTTTATGAACAAATCCCCAACGCCAAATCCGGCATTTGCAAACTTACGGTAAAAACATACACCGGAAGCACCCAGGTGGGAACCGATCAGACCTGTACCTTTACGGTAACGGCCTCTCAGGAAAAATGTCAGCCGGAGGTCAGCGGCAGGGTGGAAGATGTGAACGAAACGACACTGGCACTGACGGGAGACAAAACAAAACTGGTGCGGGGAATGTCCACAGTCCTTTGTACGATCGATGCCCAGGCAAAAAACAGTGCCAGCCTGAAAAAGAAAACCATTTTAGGGGAAACCGTGACAGAGGATACCCTTACAATTCCCAGTGTGCAGTGCAGTCAATTCCTGTTTACAGCCACCGATAGCCGGGGGTATGCCTGCACATATTCCAAAATAGTGGATATTGTGGAATATATGAAACCTACCTGCAACGGGGAAGTTTACCGCACGGATCCCACCAGCGGCAACGGCGTACTGAACGTAAAAGGCAATTTCTTTGCCGGTTCTTTTGGGGTGCAGGAAAATGCATTACGGGTGTATTATCAGATCGATGGGGGAGAACCGGTGCAAATCCAGCCTGTCATTACAGACAATCAGTATTCAGTAACTGCAGACTTGAGCAATCTGGACTATAGAAGCCCCCACACAGTCACAGTAACTGCAGAGGATAAACTGACTGCTGCAACCAGAAGTTTCACAGTGGGCAAAGGTATCCCGGTATTTGACTGGGGAGAACAGGATTTTGCCTTTAATGTACCGGTATCCGCCGTATCCGGCGTCAATGGTATGTTTTTTGGAAGTGGGTATGTAGATGGGGTGAATTTGCTCACATTGCAAACGGAGGCAGGCTTCTTTGACGGCACAGGAAGGGGCCGACAAACCTTTTGGATCACAGGCTGTGCAAACGGCTTGCCGGTTTACAGCCTGGTTGGCGTATGGCTCAAAGACGGAAAAACCTTTATTTCCGGAACGGGCATCGCATCCGCCACATCCAATGCGGAAACCGGACAGGTGGGGATTGTTTTTGACACCACTCCCTGGGATATGTTTGCCGTTATCTCAAATAGGCCATTTAAATTTGTATAAAGGAGGAAATTATGGAATTTAGAATTGCATACGGCGCAGGTCATAACCGGTATACCCCGGGACGGAGAATTCCGAAGGTACTGGATCAAAAGGAAACCAAAGAATGGGAACTCAATGACCGGGTAGCCCGGCATTTTGCCCAGGCTGCGAGGGCGTATGAAGGGGTACAACTGCTGCGGGTGGACGATCCTGCTGGGGAAGATCCCGTAGATCTGGCAGCCCGCTGTCAGGCGGCAAATGCCTTCGGCGCTGATTTTTGTCTGGCGATTCACCACAATGGAGGAATCAATCTGGGAACAGGCGGTGGCATTGTGGCATACAGTTATCCCGGCAGCACCAAGGGGGCAGTCTATCGGAATGCCATTTATGATGCCTGCATTGGGGCAGGGGGACTGAAGGGAAACCGATCCAGCCCCAAAGCAGAAGAAAATTTTCAGGTACTGCGCCAGACCAATGCCCCGGCGGTACTAATGGAGTACGGCTTTATGGACTCAGCAAGCGATGCTCCTGTTATTTTGACAGAAGACTATGCCAAATTGGTGGCATACGCAACAATGGAAGCAATTGCCAAAATTGCAGGACTGAAAAAAATCAGCAATCGGGAGGAAAATACGGTGAATGTCACATTAAATATACTCAGAAAGGGAAGTAAGGGCGAACAGGTCAAAGCACTGCAGCGGATGCTCTATGCAATGGGCTACTCTTTGGGTACCAACAACCCTATTGACGGGGATTTTGCCACGAAGACAGACGCGGCGGTGCGAGCATACCAGTCCGATCAGGGGCTGACAGCCGATGGCATTGTAGGCATAATGACCTGGGAACGTCTGCTGGGCGCATAATATGACCGAAGCAATCGTTACTGCGCTGATCACCGGCGGTTTATCCCTGACAGGTGTGGTAATTACCTGTCTGCTCACTGCCCGAAAAAGTGAAACAGCCCTGAAGATCTCCCAGGCAGTTACCGATACCAAAATCGAGGAACTGACCCGGGAGGTAAGACTGCATAATAATTTTGCCCAGCGGATGCCGGTGGTGGAAAGCCAGATCGAAAACATCCACGGGGCACTGAAAGAACTAAAATCCTATCACAGACCAAAGGAGGTACATAATGTTCCTGCAGAATTTAGCCAATCTCATTAAAGTCAAGACCGTTGTCACATTGGTGGTGATCGCTGTATTTGCAGTGCTGGCACTGCGTGGCAGCATCAGCCCGGACAATGTGATGATCATTATTTCGATGGTGGTGTCGTTCTATTTCGGCACCCAGCACGAAAAACGCATAGAAAAATAGCCACCGGGTGTACGAATGTAAACTGACCACAACACGCCTTTCCTGCAGTCAAATTTCTGTTTGACGCACAGTATGGTATACGCACAATCCCTTGGCCCCCTCCCTGAGGGGGCTGTCACCGCAGGTGACTGGGGGAGTGTACTTCTTAAGATAGGACAACCCCTCCGCCCAGTGTGCGCACTGGGCACCTCCCC
>JAZNDD010000139.1:0-11157 GCA_045587865.1 Faecousia sp. | reverse complement strand
TGCCTCCCCTCATAGGGGAGGTGCCCAGTGCGCACACTGGGCGGAGGGGTTGTCCTATCCTAAGAAGTACACTCCCCCAGTCACCTGCGGTGACAGCCCCCTCAGGGAGGGGGCCAAGGGATTGTGCGTATACCATACTGTGCGTCAAACAGAAATTTGACACTTTTGTTTTCGTGTTAACAAGGCACGTTATTATTTATCCTGCTTGCTCAGTAAGTACTGCTCCTGCTTGCGGAACTGGTTTGCGATCACTGCGCACATTTTTCCCTCCCGGATCAGCCGGTGGACATCGGCAAAGGTCGCCCACATCACATCGTCCGTTTCACCGGGCAGCAAAACGATATCATCAATTGCCGTATCTCGTTTCAGGGAATAATAATCATAATGGAAATTCCCATCCCGTCCGGATTCGATCAGCTCAAATTCTCCCTGCTGTGCCCGGATGCCGGTTTCCTCAAAAAGTTCTCTGGCAATTGCCTGACGGCTGGTCTCCCCTGCCTGCACCGCACCACCGGAATTCTCCCAGGTGCCTGCATAGGATTTCTGGGGTGCCCGACGGGTCAGCAGCAAATTGCCTTTTCCGTCATACACCCATACACACACTACCATACCGTATTCACCCTTACGCCAGGGTGTTCCCCGGATATGGCGGCGACCTGTGGGGCGCCGGTCCTTATCATAAATATCATTATATTCCATAGACTGTTTCCTCTTAAATGATTTATATCAGTATATCATAACTACTCCCAAAACACAAGCACTCCCCCGCTCTTATAATTTTTTCACAAACCTCTTGTAAAATCCTCCCAAATGGCGTATACTTATTTATTATAATTTCCATAAAAGAAAAGAGGCATAAATTATGGATCTGATTTCTGTTCGTGAACTTTTTAAGAATACAGATGCATACCTGAACAAGCAGATCAAGGTAGGTGGCTGGGTGCGCAACCGCCGTCCCAGCAAGCAGTTTGGTTTTATCGTCTTAAATGACGGCACTTATTTCACACCGGTTCAGGTGGTATATAACGATACCCTGTCCAATTTCCAGGACATCTCCAAGATCAACATTGGTGCGGCACTGATCGTCAAGGGTACACTGGTCCCCACACCGGATTCCAAGCAGCCTTTTGAAATCCAGGCAAGCGAAATTCTCGTAGAGGGTGCTTCCACCGGTGATTACCCCCTGCAGCCCAAGCGCCACACAATGGAATTTTTACGCACCATTACCCATCTGCGTCCCCGGACCAACACCTTCCAGGCTGTGTTCCGTGTCCGTTCCCTGGCCGCTATGGCGATCCACCAGTTATTCCAGGAGCGGGATTTTGTGTATGTTCACACACCCCTGATCACCGGCTCTGACTGCGAGGGCGCAGGCGAAATGTTCCAAGTAACCACCTTGGATCTGAACAATGTCCCCAAGACAGAAGACGGCAAGGTGGATTTTTCCCAGGACTTCTACGGCAAGCCCACCAACCTGACCGTTTCCGGTCAGCTTAACGGTGAGACCTTTGCAATGGCATTTAAGAACATCTATACCTTCGGTCCTACCTTCCGGGCAGAAAACTCCAACACCACCCGCCACGCGGCTGAGTTCTGGATGATTGAGCCGGAGATCGCCTTTGCAGATCTTTCCGACGATATGCGCCTGGCTGAGGATATGATCAAGTATATCATCTCCTATGTGCTGGAGCACGCACCGGAGGAAATGGAATTTTTCAACCAGTTTGTGGATAAGGGCCTTTTAGAGCGGCTGAACCACGTTGTTAACTCTGACTTTGGCCGTGTGACTTACACCGAGGCAATTGAAATTCTGGAAAAGTGCAACGACAAGTTCCAGTATCCTGTCCACTGGGGCAGCGACTTGCAGACGGAACACGAGCGCTACCTGACAGAGGAAGTGTTCAAGCGCCCGGTATTCGTTACCGACTATCCCAAGGAGATCAAAGCCTTCTATATGAAGTTAAATCCTGATGGAAAGACCGTTGCCGCAATGGACTGTCTGGTTCCCGGCATTGGCGAGATCATCGCCGGCAGCCAGCGTGAGGATGATTACCAGATCCTCAAAGCCCGTATTGAGGAACTGGGTATGAACCCTGAGGACTACGGTTTCTATATGGATCTGCGCAAGTATGGCTCTGCCCGTCACGCAGGCTTTGGTCTGGGCTTTGAGCGGTGCGTAATGTACCTGACCGGTATGGGTAACATCCGGGATGTTCTCCCCTTCCCCAGAACGGTGGGCAACTGCGAACTGTAATAAATTCTTTTAAAACGCAAAAAAGAACGGCACACAGGCCGTTCCTACATATGATTTTAATCAATAATCGGTTTCAGGGCTGTCTCATTTATTTTGAGACAGCCCCTTTTCATTATAAACTTTTCTTTTCATTTTTTCTGAAATTTACCGGCCATAATCTGTGCTTTATCTGCCATTCTAAAAATGAAAGTGCAGGTGAAGGGTATGAAATTTCTTCAAAAAATTTCCGTAGTTTTATTGCTTCTGCCATTATTATGGACGGATACTGTGAATGCAAAACAGGACAGTACGCCTACAAAGCGAAATATAATAACACAGATTCAGGTATTTTGCCGCAGAGGTAATTGCATCATTGATCGCAATTATCTTCAGCCCCACAAAATCGGTGCGGTATTGAACTATCTTCGTCTGCTTAGATACAGCAGCGTATCCGGAACGGATCCGGAGCAAATTAACACAGACTGCTTTGTGATCGTTCTTTACGACACCGCTGGGAAGTGTACTGTATACCGGCAGCGGGGAAACCGTTTCTTTTCCAAAAATTCCGGTCCCTGGAAAAGCATTGCACTGGAACAGGCAAGCCAGTTATTTCCCCTGATACGATCTATGTCCAGCGACACAGAACGGGCGTGTTCAATCTGAACACGCCCGTTTTCTTATTTCTTTGACGCCCGGTTTGGTGCTTTCTTTGATTCTTTTTTCTTGGCCTTCTTCGGTGCGGTAGATTCGTAGTTGTACTTATAACGATACCGATAGTAGCGGTATTTATATCTGTACTTACTGTAACCGACCCGTTCATCCTCATAGCCATTGATAACGAAACCCATCACCTTAACACCAGCATTTTCCAATTGCCGCAAACTCTTTGCCAAAGAATCCTTTTCTGTCTTGTTCTGACGAACCAGGAACAAAACGCCGTCCAAAACAGAGGCAACCAGACAAGCATCTGAAACAATGCCTACCGGAGATGTATCGATCAGAATGTAATCATAATAGGCAGACAGTTTGTCGATCATCTGCTTAAATTTGCTGGTGCCTAAAAGTTCGGAGGGGTTGGGAGGGATCTCACCGGAAAGCATTACATCCAAATTGGGATATACATTTTTACGGATCGCTTCCTCTTCCGTACAAAGGCCTGCAAGTACGTTGCTCAGTCCGGGAGATGCGTGCTCGATCAGCAGACGGGCAAGGCTGGGTCTGCGAAGGTCCGCATCGATCAGCAGAACCCGCTGATTGGCTTCAGCAAAGGTAATTGCCAGATTCAGTATGGTAATACTTTTGCCTTCACTTGCCACGCAACTGGTAATGCAGAATTTTCTGCAACCTTCACTGGACTGAAAAAAGCGGATGTTGGTACGCAGCGACTTAAATGCCTCACGAACATGGAAACTGGTATTCTTATTGAGGATGTTGCGACGCTGGGCAGTATAACTGGCTTTCTTGGAATGGGATGCATTCTTCTTGTCAGTCCGACTCATCTGTCCATCACCTCGCTATCATTACTGCTATCCGAGGTTTCGCTTTCGTATTCGTAACCAGTGGTTTGACCCGTTGCATCGTAGTGGGGTATATGACCCAGAACCGGTGCATCGGAGTATCTCTTGATATCCTCTTCATTTTTAATGTGCAGGTCCATCAGAACCTGAATGACCAAAACAATAATGATCAACATTGCACCAATACAAGCACCCAATGTTACGTTTTTCGTATAAGAAGGAGAATAGGGGTTGGCAGGAACCTTTGCATAATCAACCACCCGGGCAGAACTACCCTCTACGATTTTCGGCACTTCTACCAGCGCCAGATCTGCAATGGTATCAGCAAGTTTCTTGGCCATTTTCGGATCTTTATTGGAAATCGTTACAGTAAGTATTACCGAGTTGCTTGAACCCTTATGGGTCATAGATTCGCCAATTGCCTCTGCACTGACTTTATTATCCACTACCTGGGAGACTTTCTCCAGGAAAGATTGGCTGCCGATCACATTAGAGTAATCCGCAACCAGTTTTTGAGCAGCCGTCTGGTCGTTGCTGGTAATATTCTGTTTTTCTCCATAGGTGGAGTTGCTCACATAAAGGGTAATACTTGCCCGGTAAAGGGGTGTGACAAATTTTGCCGTATATACATAAGCCATCGCGCCAACCACGACAGCGCTGAGCACGATCAGCCACAGCCGCCGGATTATAACAGCGATTAATTCTCTCAAATTTAATTCAATTGAATTTTCCATATAATCATCACCTTTTGTTTCGGAATATCTATCGTAAAAACGCCTAAAGCCGTCTAATCATAAGCCGTATTATTATAGCACATACAAATTTTATTGTCAATACAGATACCCTTCAGCAAACTGTGAAAAATGCAAATATATTTACAGGTGTCCCTTAAATTGCAGTTCTTGATTTTTAATACTGACCGTTGTAGAGGGCGCAATGGATTTGGTAATAAAAGCATTGGATCCAATCACACAATCCCGTCCAATTACCGTATCGCCACCCAAAACAGATGCACCCGCATAAATCGTCACATTGTCTTCAATGGTAGGATGGCGCCGCACGCCCCGCAAATTCTGACCGCCTCTGGTGGAAAGAGCACCCAATGTAACGCCCTGATAGATCTTCACATTCTCCCCAATAACCGTGGTCTCACCCACAACGATACCTGTGCCGTGGTCAATGAAAAAGTATTTTCCAATGGTCGCACCGGGGTGAATATCGATACCGGTGATGCTGTGGGCATACTCTGTCATAATTCTGGGAAGCATAGGTACATCCAGGGTATACAGCACGTGTGCCAAGCGGTAGACGGTAATAGCATATAATCCAGGATATGCAAAAATGATCTCCGCCATACCGGTTGCTGCCGGATCTCCGGCATAAGATGCCTCCAGATCCGTCTGCACCATCGCCCGCACATTGGGGATTTCCTCAAAGAATGCAAGGCTTACCTGCTGGGCGTGTTCCTGTGCCTGTTCTTCAGACTCGCCGGCACTTTGAAACACCAGTGCCGCCTGTCGGTTTAAGTGATACATCACATCTTCGATCAGCATTGACAGATTGTGTTTCGCATTATAGACCCGATAATTTTTATCCCAAAAATATCCGGGAAATATAATTCTGCGCAGTTTTTCGATCATCATAACCACCACATCCCGATCCGGCTGGTGGAACCGTTCGATTTTATCTATATCCCGACCGCACTGGTAATCACCCAGAATTCGGTCTACAACACTTTCAATCTTATCTTCAATAGGTGTCATGAAACATTCCTCCAATCATACCTTATTTCATACCACACTCGTTTTGGATTGTCAATGTTTCTATTGACAATAATTCCAAATCAAATGTATAATAATTTATATTATTTCCCCAACAGGAGGGCTTCCTATGTCCAAATGCTACTGTTCTGTAACGGAACTGATTGGTAAGACCCCGCTGGTTCAGTTACAGCGTCTTGCACAGGTCCAAAATTTGAACGCTACTCTTTTGGCAAAATTGGAGTTTTTTAACCCCACCGGTTCTTCCAAAGACCGGGCCTCCCTCTCAATGATCTGCGATGCAGAGGAAAAAGGGTTATTAAGACCGGGCAGTGTGGTGATCGAACCTACCTCCGGCAACACAGGTATTGGTCTTGCCAGTATTTGTGCGGTGCGGGGTTACCGGGCAATCATCGTTATGCCCGATAATATGAGCCGGGAGCGGCAATTGCTAATGAGGGCATACGGTGCCGAACTGGTTTTGACCCCCGGTGCGCTGGGGATGCAGGGTGCTGTAGACACAGCCAAAGAACTATCCCAAACAATCCCGGGCAGTTTCATCCCTTCTCAGTTTGATAACCCTGCCAATACAGATGCCCATCGCAGCACCACCGGTCCTGAGATCTGGGCCGATACAGACGGACAAATAGATATTTTTGTAGCCGGTGTTGGCACTGGCGGTACGATTACCGGTGTGGGAGAATATCTGAAGAAGCAAAATCCCAACATTCAGATCGTTGCCATAGAACCGGCTTCCTCTCCCCTGCTCAGCCGGGGCATATCCGGAAAGCACGGTCTGCAAGGCATTGGTGCTAATTTTGTGCCGGACCTTCTCAATACCCACATTTACGATCAGGTTCTCACTGTCACAGAAGAGGAAGCCTATGCCGCTGTCCGTCTGGCAGGAAAAACAGAAGGCATTCTGGTGGGCATTTCCTCCGGTGCGGCACTGCACGGCGCTATGGAACTTGCCAAACTTCCGGAAAACGCAGGAAAAACCATCGTTGCTCTGCTCCCGGATACCGGCGAACGTTATCTGTCTACACCTATGTTCAATCAATGATCATTTGCCACAGAGTTTGCGGCAGAAGGAGGAATTATTATGGATCCCATTTATGTAACCGGCCACCGAAATCCGGATACGGATTCCATCGTTGCAGCGATGGCCTATGCCGCCCTGCGCAATGCTGTGGGCGACCGCGAGTATGAGGCTGCCTGTCTTGGCCACGTTTCCGACGAAACGCAAATCGTGCTGGATCGCTTTGGTTTCCAGCCTCCCAAACGCATTTATAATATGTTCACCCAGGTCCGGGATCTGGAATTCGACACACCGCCCTTGCTCAGTGCCGCTGTCACCGTTGGTACTGCCTGGAATATCCTGCAGGAAGAGAAAAACATTGCCGCTGTACCTGTTGCCAATGAGGACGGCACTTTGTTCGGTATGCTGTCCCGGGAGAATGTGGCAAGTTACAATATGTCCCAGATCTCCTCCGGCTATCTGGAGGCTGTGCCCCTTTTCAATGTGCTGTCTGTGCTGGACGGACGCATTCTCAACGATGCCGGTGACAACATCGATATGATCTCCGGTGAAGTTTCTGTGGCGCTGCCCCAAACACAGGCAAACCTTCTGTTTAACGATCCCGAATCCATCGTCATTTGCGGTGATCAGCCGGATATGATCCGGCGGGCATTGGAAATGAATGTTAACTGCCTGGTGCTTTGTCAGGCTGAACTTTCCCAGGAACTTCAGCAGTTACCCACAAAAACCTGCATCATTGCAACGCCTTTTGATGCTTACCGTACGGTTCGTCTGATCTTCCAGTCTGCACCCGTAGGGCGCATTTGCCGCACAGAAGATCTGACCTGCTTCCATTTAGACGACCGTTTGGATGAAGTTCGGGAAAAAGTACTGCAATTCCGTGACCCATGCTATCCTATTTTGGATGAGAACGAAAAAATCGTAGGCGTTCTGACCCGGTATCATCTGCTGCGCCCCCGCCGCAAGCGGGTCGTACTGGTGGATCACAACGAAATCTCCCAGTCCGTCCCCGGGCTGGAAGAAGCCGATATTCTGGAGATCATCGACCATCACCGCTTAGCGGACATCCAGACCAACAATCCCATCTATGTACGTAACGAGCCTGTGGGTTCTACCAATACCATCATTGCCAGTATGTTCCAGGATCGGGGTCTTATGCCTTCTGCAAAGATGGCAGGTATGATGGCTGCAGCGATCATATCCGACACGGTTATGTTCAAGTCTCCCACCTGTACCGAACGGGATATCCGCACAGCAGAGCGTATGGCGCGGATCGCCAATATTTCCCTGGAGGAGTTGGGCAAAGAGATCTTCTCTGCCTCTGTGGGCAACAAGTCTGCAAGAGATCTGATTCTTTCCGATTACAAAGAATTCCACATTGCCGGTCACGATCTGGCTGTGGCACAGATCACCTGCGTAGACAGTCCTCAGATGCTTGCCCGCAAAGAGGAGTTCCTGGAACTTATGAAGGATTTGGTCAAGGAAAAAGGCTTCTCTATGGTCATCCTGATGCTTACAGATGTACTTTTGGAAGGCACACAGTTGATTTACATTGGAAACGACGAGATCATTCAGCAAGCCTTTAATGTGCATCCCAAAGAAAACACTGTTTTCCTGCCGAAAATTATGAGCCGGAAAAAGCAAGTGATTCCCATGCTGTCTGCACTGTGGGGCTAAAGAGCGCACCACCCACTTAAAAAGACACGGCAAGGCTTTGTCGCCTGCCGTGTCTTTTATCTTATCTGTTAATCTTCCATTCTGCGGATATCTGCACCCAATGCTCTGAGTTTTTCCACAAGCCGCTCATAACCCCGCTCAACAAAGTGGATATTTTCAACCTGGGTCGTGCCTTCTGCCACAAGTCCTGCAATCACAAGGGCAGCGCCGGCACGCAAATCGTGTGCCCGGACGGTCGCACCGTTTAGTTTCTCCTGACCGGTGACAATTGCAGTCTTTCCGTTGATCAGAATATCTGCACCCATACTGCTAAGTTCTGAGCAGTAGCCAAAGAAACGGGTCTCATACACGCTCTCTGTCAGACGACTGATACCCTGGGCAATGGACATACACACGCAAATTTGCGCCTGCATATCCGTAGGAAATCCGGGATAGGGACGGGTCTTAACGGTGGTATGACGCAGTTTTCCATCAGACTGTACCCGAATGGCATCGTCATAATTTGTAAACTTAGCACCCATTTCCTGCAACTTGGATGTAATACAGTCCATATGCTTCGGAATCACATTTTGCACCAGCACATTACCGCCTGTGGCCGTCACCGCCGCAAGATAGGTACCGGCCTCAATCTGATCGGGGATAATTGCGTATGTACCGCCTGTCAGGCTCTCCACACCGCGGATCTTCACAGTATCCGTTCCGGCGCCGGAAATATGAGCACCCATTGTATTGAGAAAGTTTGCCAGATCGACGATATGGGGCTCTTTGGCTGCATTCTCGATCACCGTCTGACCGGGCAGCAAGGTTGCCGCCAGCATAATGTTCACCGTTGCCCCAACGCTGACTACGTCCAGACTGATCCGATTGCCGTGGAGGCCATTGGGGCCCTCTTTCAGGTTTACATAATCTTCTGTCTCCACAACATCTGCACCCAAAGCCATAAAGCCTTTAATGTGCTGATCGATGGGGCGGGAGGCAAAATTACAGCCGCCGGGCAGCGCCACATCTGCCTTATGAAAACGGCTCAAAAGCGCACCCATCAAATAATAACTGGCGCGCATTTTCCGAACCAATTCCGGATTGGGTTCTTTTGCGGAAATATCTGTGCAGTCCAAAACCACAACGCCAGTGGCTTCCCGGTGGATCTTGGCGCCTAAATCCGCCAAAATATCCAAAAGGATGCGAACATCAGAGATGTCCGGCACATTCTCTACGCGGCATTTTCCCTTTACCAGAAGGGCTGCAGGCAAAATTGCCACAGCTGCATTTTTTGCGCCGCTAATGGTAACCGTGCCCTCCAAAAGGTTGCCGCCTTTAATTTCATATCGAGTCAAGGACGATTCACTCCTTGTTTTTATTGTTCATTAGGCTGACAGGACTCGAACCGAAACAGCCTCTCAGCAGTCTTTTTTGCCGTTTTTGCCTTATCTTCCTTGCCTTGCGTCAGCAAGGCGGCGTCATCTGCGCCAAAAATCGATCAAAAAATCCTTGCTGAGCGGTGCCTTGCAGTTTTCAGCCGTCTGCATTTTCCAAGACAAAGAACATCACGAAGACAATACTTTCTGTATGATCAAGGGATTTTTGTAGTATTGGGGAATGCAGGCGCCTGAAAACCTGTTTGGGTTCGAGTCCTGTCAGCCTACCTTAAAATTATACCACAGGCTGCTTATTATGTAAAGTACAATTTTCCGCGTTTTATCGGCGTAAACCCTTTGGATAGTGATTTTTCAGAACCTTTCCGTCACCTTTGCCCCAGCCAACCGGAAATCCGTCTGCAGTGACAAGACACCATCCTTTCCGGCAGGAAGCAATCACATCACCGTGAAGCCAGGCAGTGATTTGACTGCTGTCGGCAGGGTAATCCTGCCGGTTCGCCGCATCCTTTAACCACAGTGCCAGGGAATGGGCTGGTTCAAAACGGTCCTTGATCACCTGTCCCAGTTCCAGACCCGGACGCAAAACTTTTACGCCCCGGATATCCGGCATTTGAGGAGGTGTCCAGTATAATGTCTGTCCCATCAGGATCATACGCCCCTCCGGCAGTTTGATATTCAGTTGCTTTGCAAAATCCGTCCACTGTTTCGGTATCTTTTCTCCGGCAGACAGTTTCACATCTTCCATTTCTCCCTGGTTTTTCCGCAAAACGGCAACGAAATGCCCTTCCCCCAGTAATTTATGGGGCCACAGGCGATACATTCCCTCCCCTGCCGGTGTAAACCATGGGGCGTCCACATTCTCCGCAGAGAACTCCGGGTGCTTACTCAGAAAATCTTCTATGGTTTTTTCATTTTCCTCCGGGGCAAAGGTACAGGTAGAATACACCAGCCGACCGCCGGGACGGACCAGTGCCGCACCGGACTGAAGAATTTCCGCCTGCCGGCGGGCACACATTTCCACCGTTTCCGGACTCCAGTCTGTAACAGCCGCCTCTTCCTTGCGGAACATCCCTTCCCCGGAGCAGGGGGCATCAATCAGAACCCGGTCGAAAAAGCCGGCAAATTTATTTGCCAGCACCTGAGGATACTCATTGGTAACCAGTGCATTGGCAATGCCCATTCGTTCAATGTTGCGGCTGAGGATCTTTGACCGCTTGGGATTAATCTCGTTACACAAAAGAAAGCCCTCGCCCAGCAGTCTGCCGGCGATCTGCGTTGATTTTCCTCCAGGGGCAGCACACAGGTCACAGATTTTTTCACCGGGTTGTGGATCCAGCAACGCCACCGCAGACATTGCACTGGCTTCCTGTAAGTAGTATACGCCTGCCTCGTGATATGGGTGCAGACCGGGACGGCTTTCCGGGTCATAGTAATAGCCCATCGGTTCCCAGCCAATGGGTTCTTTCACAAAGGGCAGGTTGGGTTTTTCCCCTTTGAGTGGATTAAACCGCAATGCAACTGCCCGGGGACGCTCCAACGACTGCATATAATCCGG
>JAZNDD010000138.1:0-11309 GCA_045587865.1 Faecousia sp. | reverse complement strand
CAGGAAATCCGACCTCGATGGGCGGATTTCCTGCCACTTGCCAATATTTCTGTATTTTTGGGGCATCGAACCCCAAAAATACAGATGGGACGCCGAGGGCGGCGTCCCCTACGAACAAGCTGTCAAACAGAAATTTGACAGTTTTGATAGGAATATATACTCTGAAAAAATTTAGTTTTTTACAGCCCCGTTATCCGAGTAGAACATCCGTCACCAGCATCAGGCAAAAGCCGATTAACAGAGCATAGGTAGCACCCCGCTGACTGCCGTGGGCGTGGGTCTCCGGGATCATTTCATCGCTGATCACATAGAGCATCGTGCCCCCGGCAAACGCCAGGGCAAAGGGCAGTACCGCTGCAGAAATGCTCACCGCAAAGTAGCCTAAAAGGGTTCCCAGCACTTCCACAAGTCCCGTAGCGGCGGCGATCAGGAAGGTGCGTTTGGGGGAAATTCCCGCAGAGAGCATCGGTCCGATGATCACCATACCCTCCGGGATGTTTTGCAGGGCGATGCCGCCGGCGACTACCAATGCTTCGCCGGTGTTTCCGGAACCGAAACCAACGCCTGCGGCAATGCCTTCCGGCAGATTGTGGATGGCGATGGCGGTGACGAACAGAAGAATTTTATTAAGTTTCACAGTGCCAACCGGGTGATTTTCCGGATCCACACCGCTGAGTTTGTGCAGATGGGGAACCAGTTTGTCAAACAGGTTTAAGCAGATGGCACCGCAGAAGATACCGGCAATGGCATACAAAAGTCCAAACTTGCCCCCCTCTTCCACTGCTGGCAGGATCAGACCGATCACTGCTGCTGCCAGCATCACACCGGCGGCAAAGGATAGGACAATGTCGCTGAATTTGTGGGATATATTTTTAAAAAGAAAACCTAAAACAGTGCCAAGCACCGTTGCACCGCCCACACCCAGGGCGGTGAGAATAACAAGTTGCATAGAAAACACCTTTTTTCAATGCATAATGCAAAGTGCAAAATGCAAAATGATTGTGTCCGCAAAGCGGACGGCTTTTATTGTTAGATAATAGATAAGAAAGAATAGATAATAAATAATAGATGAAGAAGGAGAAGTGAAAATATCTATTATCTATTCAATATTCTCTATTATCTCTTATCTAAGGCAATTTTAGTGGGCAGAGGACAGGGGACGCAGGGCGCTGTATTCTTCGAAACGGGTATCGTACAAGGTGGTAACGAACACCAGTTGGATCAGCGGGTCGGAAACGCCGGATGCCTGTACGGCGGCATTGATGCCGGAAGGTTCCACATTTTCCATAAACATCCGGCAGCGACCCTCGGGTAGGGTAAAATTGCTGCCCATAAAGGAAATGGTAAAGGAGCCGGAAGCACAGGAAGTGACAATGGTATTGGCGGCATTTGTCAGTGCCTGATGTTTATCCCCGTCAAAGTAGATGTTGTTGCTTTCCGGGATGGAGAAGTCTGTCAGCAGAACTTCGTGGAAACCCAGGGCTTTGATTTCGTTTACCGTTTGGGTCAGGTACGTCAACGTGCCGCCGGAGGCGGGATTGAGCCAGTAGCAGCCCTGATCGTCCATCCAAAGATAGCCCCGGCTGGAGTGGTGGATGCCGTCGACGGTGTGGTGCAGGCCGTACTCACGATCCCGAAGGGCGGGCATACAGGCGATGGTATACATACCGCTTTTTTTCAGCCAGCCGATCAGCTCATCCATTGCCTGTGCATCCACATTGCTGCTGCGGGATTCGCTGACAGAGGAGGAATAGTAAAATCCGCCCCGGATGTTTTTCACATTTACCATAATGGCTGTGCCCACAGGCAAGGCTTTAATATCGGCTTTGACCTGCTCCATATTTTCCGCAAGGGCAGTATCTTCCACATAGTAGCCAATGAGAGGTCCTAACTCGGTGGTTGCCATTGCGGCGGCATCATTGTAACTGACGGAAATGGTCTCACCGGGGTCCGGCGCAATGGCCAGATCTCCGGAAGGAATACTTTCCGAAAGGGAAAAGTCGATCTTTGCACCCTCCGGGGTGTAGATTACATAGCGGCTCAGCCAGAACATCCAGCCAGCCCAGATGAGCACTGCCACCAGAAGCACAACCAGCAAAATAATGCCGATCCGGCTCAGGGTCCGCCGGGTGCGATAGGGTATATTCATAGGTCGCTCCTTCCGGCGCAAATGCAGCGCCATTCTTCTTTGGCAAAAATTTCATTTACCTGCAGACCGGCCTGTTTCAGGGCCGCCAGCACATCCGCAAGTCTTCCGTCCAGAATACCGGACAGGATCAGTTGGCTTTTGCCGTCCAAAAGCCGGGGCAGTACCGGAGCAAGACCGATGATCACATCGGCAACAATGTTTACCAGCACCACATCGTAGTGGTTTTGCGTCAGGGTGTCCATCAATTTTTTGTCGGCAGTCACATTGCCGGTCAGCGCGGTAAATTCCGGGGCGGCAAAGCCATTGTAAGCGGCGTTTTCCCGGGCAATGTCCTCTGCCTTGGGGTCAATGTCCACACCGATGGCTGTCTTTGCTCCCAGACGCAGAGCGGCAATGGACAAAATGCCGCTGCCACTGCCCAGATCCAGACAGTTTGCACCGAAAAACACGGTTTTTTCCATCGCCTCCAGCACCATCTGGGTGGAGGGATGGGCACCTGTACCGAAGGTCAGACCCGGATCCAGAATCACCGGCAGGCGACCCTGCGTGTCTGTATCTGCCAGCCAGTAGGGCAGAACCACCAGAGATTTGCCAATGGGCTGGGGCGGATAATTCTCCTTCCAACTGTCTTCCCAGTTGGTTTCTGCCAACTTACAAACGGTCATCTTCAGCGCACCCAACCGGTCACCGGCTTTTTTTCGCAGATCTTCCAGCAAGGCTTCCAGCCGGGCAAGACCCGGAGCATCTTCCTGCTCCAGATATAATTTAATATGAGAAAGGCCCTGAAGTTGTGCTTGCAGGGTTTCGTCAATATAATCCCAATACGCCCGGTTTTCATCCAGAAAACTTTCAAATTCCGCCTGATCTTCAATCACCAGATCCGCAAACCCACCACCTGTCAGGGCGGCGGCGACCTCCTCGATTCCTTTGGGGGTCGTATTCACAGTAACTTCTAACCACATAATATACTCCTTACACAGGCTAACACTTATTTCTATTTTATCGCAAAGTGACCTGCTTGGCAACTACTTCATTAAAATTTTCAAAGAATCCCATTTCTACTGCACAACAGGAATTTGCTATTTTGCAATTGTTTATGAAAAATTTTGCTTTCCTCTTCCTATTTTGGGAAAACTGATATATAATAAGGAAAACAAAAGCATTAGGAGATTGTATGATCCAAACCTTTGAACTATTTGACGGTGTAATACTTCGGTGTTACCGGTCTGACCGATTTAAGCAGGGCTGCCTGAGCGTGCAGTTTTTGCGGCCGATGTGTCCGGAAGAAGCGGCGCATAATGCCCTGATCCCGGCACTGCTGCTGCGGGGCACAGAAAAATGCCCGGATCTGCGGGCAATCACCCTGCGCCTGGACGATCTGTACGGTGCGGCAGTGGGTACACAGGTGCGCCGGGTAGGCGATTACCAGACCACAGGTCTGTATTGTGGATTTATGGAAGATGCCTACGCCTTGCCCGGAGACCGGGTTCTGGAGCCAATGGTGGAATTTTTGGGGCAGTTGCTTTTCTGCCCGGTGCTGGAAAATGGGATGTTCCGCAAGGATTTTGTAGAAAGCGAAAAGCGCAACCTGATCCTTGCCATTGAAGCAAGCCGCAATGACAAGCGGGTCTATGCCACAAACCGGCTGCTGGAAGAAATGTGCAGTGCGGACAGTTTCGGACTCCCCCGTCTGGGCACAAAGGAAGGGGTCGAGGCGATCACCCCTGAAAGCGCCTATGACCACTACCGGAAAATTCTCAAAGAAAGCCCTGTGGAACTATTCTATGTGGGTGCAGCCCAGCCGGAGCAGGTGGCGGCACTGGTAAAACCGATGTTCGCAACTCTGGAAAGAAGTTATGTAAACCTGCCACCCCAGACCGGATTTTCCGATCCCCCCGGCGGCAGTCACACAGAGGAAATGGATGTGGCGCAAGGCCGGCTGGGAATGGGCTTTGTGACGGAAATTACTTTGCGGGATGCCCGGTATGCGGCAATGCAGGTTGCCAATGTGATGTTTGGCGGCGGTATGACCAGCAAACTGTTTATGCAGATCCGGGAAAAGCAGTCTTTGTGCTATGACATCGGCTCCGGTTATCAGGGCAGCAAGGGCATTGTGACGGTGACCGCAGGCATTGATTTTGATAAAGAACAGGCGGTCAAAGACCAGGTGCTGGAACTTTTGCGCCAGTGCGCAGAGGGAGAATTTACGGACGATGAGTTGACCGCCGCAAAGCAGGCGCTGATCAGCCAGTTGCAGGGCGTGCACGATGCCCCCGGCTCCATAGAAAATTATTATGTATCCGGTGTGCTCAGCGGTCTGGACAAGACCCCGGAGGAATATATCCGGGCGGTGGAAGAAGTGACTGCCCAACAGGCAGCCCAGGCTGCAAAGACCTTGCAGTTGCACACCCAGTATTTTTTGAAGGGGGTGCGGTAATGGAAGTTCGCAATTATCCGGAACTGAAAGAAAGGGTCTTGTGGGAAGTCCTTCCCAATGGGCTGACCGTTGCCATTGTGCCCCGCCCGGGCTTTACCCGGAAACTGTGCTATTTTGCCACAGACTTTGGCTCTATCCACACCCGGTTTTCCATTGACGGAAACGAATACACGGTGCCGGAGGGCATTGCCCATTATCTGGAGCATAAACTCTTCGATATGCCTGGTAGGGATGTGTCTGCAGAATTTGCCGCTTTGGGTGCGTCGGTCAATGCGTTTACCAGTTATGATATGACCGCCTACCACTTTACCTGCACAGAGCATTTTAATGAGAATTTGCATCTTTTGCTGGAGTTTGTGTCCACCCCCTATTTTACCCCGGAAACGGTGGAAAAGGAGCGGGGCATTATCGGTCAGGAGATCGGTATGAATGAGGACGCACCGGATACCCAGATCTTTGAACGCTTGATGCGGGCAATGTACCGGGTGCATCCGGTGAAAGAACCAATTTTGGGAACGGTGGAAAGCATCGCCCGGATCACGCCGGAAAACCTGCATTTGTGCCACCGGGCGTTTTACCGTCCTGACAATATGCTTTTGTGCATTGTGGGGGATGTGGATGAAAAAATTGTGCGGGATATTGCCTTGCAGGTGATCCCGAACGCACCCAAAGAAACGGTGATTTCCCAGCGGTCGTGGCAGGAAGATTTAGTTCCTGTGTCCGGTTTTACCGGTTGCAATATGGAAGTGGCAATGCCCACATTCCAGTTGGGCTTTCAGTGCGATCCCTCCCGCCGGGGACAGGAGGCTGTCCGCCGGGAGATCATCGGCGAACTGGCGGCTGAGGCACTGTTCGGAGAAGCCTCGGGATTATACTTGCGTCTTTATGAACAGGGGCTGATCGATGCCTCCTTCGGCGGCGGATTTGAGACGGTGGAGGGGATGGCAATGCTGACTGCCTCCGGCGACAGTGACGATCCGGAAGGGGTGCAGGATGCAATTTTGCAGGAAGTCACCCGCCTGAAAGCCCAGGGCATCGGGGAAGAAAATCTGATGCGGATGAAACGCAGTGCGTTGGGCAGAAGAATTCGGGGGCTGGATAGTTTTGATTCAGTTTGTTTCCGAATTTGCGCCTATTATTTCTCCGGCTTTGATTATTTCCAATTCCCGGCGCTGTACCGGGATGTTACCCAGCAGGAAATTCTGGATTTCCTGGAAGAAACCGTAAGAACCGACCGGATGAGCCTGTCGGTGATCTATCCTAAGGAGGTATCCCAATGAAATATACAACCATTTCTTTCCCTTCTTTGGGCATCGAATGGAATCCCGGCAGATATTTTGAGATCGGCTCACTGAGAATCTATTATTATGCAGTGATCATTGCGCTGGGTGTGCTGCTGGCAATTTTTTATGCAATGCGCAGAAGCAAGCAGTTTGGTCTGAAAGATGACGATCTGATAGACGGTGTGCTGTGGATCTTGCCTTTTGCCATTCTTTGCGCCCGGGCGTACTACTGTATTTTCTACTGGGAGGAAGGCGGATATGCAGACGATCCCCTTTCCGTTTTGTATATTTGGGAAGGCGGTCTGGCAATTTACGGCGGTGTGATCGGTGCGGCTTTGGGTGTGGTTTTACACTGCCGGATCAAAAAAATTAGTCTGGGCGCCACCTTAGATATGGTAGCGCTGGGGTTTTTGATTGGACAGGCTGTCGGCCGCTGGGGCAACTTCTTTAACCGGGAGGCCTTCGGCGAAGAAACAATGTCCTTCCTGCGGATGGGCTTACGGAACGGCGCCGGTGAAGTGGAGTATCACCACCCCACATTTTTGTATGAATCCCTGTGGAATTTGGCAGGCTTTGTGCTGCTGCACTTCCTGTCCAAAAAACGCAAGTATGACGGACAGATTGCACTGGGGTATGTTGCCTGGTACGGCGCAGGCCGGACGGTAATTGAAGGCTTGCGGACGGATAGCCTGTACTGGGGCCCCTTCCGAGTCAGCCAACTTTTGGCGGCAGTCAGTTGTGCTGTGGCAGTGATCGTGCTGCTGTGGCAGGCCTTCCGTCCCCATGATAAGAAAAATCTATATGTAAACAAGCCCCAGTATGAGGACAAAAAAATTGAAATAATTGAGGTGGAAGACAATGGGTAAAAAAGGAATTGCAGTTGCAGGTAACCTGATCGTGGATACCCTGTACCCGGTAATGGGCTTTGCCAAGCCTGGTGAACTTTCTAATATTTGCGGCGATCTGGAGATTGCCACCGGTGGTGCGGTTTGCAATAACATTATGGACATCGCCAGTCTGGATCCGGAGATCCCCCTGGTGGCACTGGGCCGCATCGGCGACGATGAAAACGGCCGCTATGTGCAGCAGCAACTGGGGAAATTCCAGAATATCGATCAGCAGTACCTGAAGGTGGGAGGCACCACAGCCTTTTCTCTGGTGCTGGCAGACGAGATCACCAAGCAGCGCACATTTTATGAATGTTCCGGCGTGAATGCCCAGTTCTGCGAAGAGGATATCCCCTGGGATAAACTGAATGTGGATATGCTCCACATCGGTTATATCCTGCTGCTGGAGGAACTGGATAAAGAGGACGCACAGTTTGGCACAAAGATGGCAAAACTGTTACATAAAGCCCAGAGTTTGGGTATCAAAACTTCTATCGATGTGGTCAGCGAAACCGGCGAACGCTTCCGCAAACTGGTTTGTCCTGCACTCAAGTACACCGATTACTGTGTGATCAATGAGGTGGAAGCAAGTGCAACCACTGGCATCCAACTACGGACAGAAGAAGGAACCCTCCTGAAAGAAAACTTCCCCGCAGCACTCCATAAACTGAAGGAAATGGGCGTGTCCACCTGGGCAGTGATCCATTGTCCCGAAGTGGGTATGGGTCTGGATGAGAATAATAACCTGGTGGAAGTGCCCAGCCTGAAATTGCCCAAGGGCTGGATTGCCGGCACTGTGGGCGCAGGGGATGCCTTCTGCTCCGGCGTGACCTACGCCGCCTGGAAGGGCGAAGATCTGAAGTCTGCCATCGAATTGGGTACTGCCAGCGCCGCTTGCTCCCTGTCCAAGCCCGGCTCTACCGAGGGAATGCGCACCGAGAAAGAGACTAGAGAACTCTACGCAAAAATGCGGTAAAGGTTTCTATCAAGCCGTAGGGACGAGCAATGCTCGTCCCTACCGTATAATACGGCAAACTGGGTTATAACAAACAAGGACGCGTTGCAGTTCAGTGTTTTGCAACGCGTCCATTTGTGTAAGAAAGGATTATTTTTAATCTTCTGTAATCACAAAAAGGTCATTGGGTGTGCAGTTGAGAAGCAGGCACATTGTTTCAATGTTTTCGTAACGGATGGATTTGGTCTGGTTGTTTACCATTTTGCTGAAATTCTGATAACTCATTCCCAGTTGCTTATAAAGCCAATACTTGGTTTTTCCTTGTTCTTCCAGTATCCGCAATATATCTAATTTAATCATAAGATACTCTCCCGTATGATATTTTTTGATGAGATCATATCTTAATATTATGCTTTACATATAGACTATTACATTATATAATGAAAAAGTATATATTGGGAAAAAGAGGGGAACGAACTTGATTATAGATGTAACCGGAACAATTCTAATGCCTGGTGATTATGGTAAAGACTGTCCGGGCAATGGGTCAGATCCAGAAACAGAATGTTGTTGTGATGAATGTGATTATATGCTGTGTTGTATAGATAAACAATATCCAAAGGGATGTAATGTATGTAACGATGTGGATTGCCCCCGTTGCAAGCAGATCATAGAGTAGGGCGGGGGTTTACTCCCACCGCCAGAAATTTTGCAACGCGTCCATTTGTGTTATTGAGATTTTTATATGCTACAAACGGCAAAAAGCCACCCCTTGGAAAGCTCCCATTTGGGTTCGCTTTCTGAGGGGTGGCTTAATATGTCGGCATACCAAACGGTTATTAGCCCTCACAATGTGTATTTGTTATTAAGATCGCTGTAGCCAAAGTAATCCTTGATTGCAGTTACTTCGTCTGTTTCACCAAATCGAGCAACCATGAATTTGTAGTAATCCACATTGTACGGATGAAGCTTCAAAATCTCTACAAAAACCGGAACTAATTTATCCTTGGGGAATGCAGGATTGGACAGGTTTGTAAAGACATTGGTTGCTTGCTCGATATCTTTGTCGACAGGCCACCAAATAGCCTTGTCGCAGCTCTTCAAAAGGACAATTAGTGTCAGGAATACACGCCAATAATCTAAGAATACATGCTCAAACAGGATATCGTGATTAATGCGATTATACAATTCGATTTGCTGTGCCTGGTTAATACTGGCTGCGCTCTTAATTAACTCCTTGCCAACGGTATCACGGGTCAGATTGAATGCAGTAGAACCAGCCATTGCCTTAACAGTTGCTTTTGTGCTGAATCCCATACCTCCCCTGATTTTAGGGATATAACTCATTACATTCGCAATTGCTTGCTGATTGGCTTGTGCTGTTAATTCGACACTCTCCATCGTGGTGAAAACATCGGTTGCAACCAGGTGGAAACCTGAAGTGTGCTCTTTTAAGAACACTTCATTGGTCACTGTCCAGATACCCTCTGCAATGATAATCTCCATGGCTTTTCCAACCATAAGATCTAAATACTTACGATAAAGGTCAGGGAAGATTTGCAGATAGGAAGTTAGATTGTTGACACGCTTTTGAAACTCTGCTTTGACACAATCAGTACACTCAGCAGCCAGTTGACGGAAAGTCAATCGGTATGCATTAAATACATCCATTTCCTGCGAAATCAGCAATTCCTCTCCGTTAAATGTGAATCTTCTTTCCTTGCCAGAATTTGGGGATAAGGTTTCTTTCAAAATTTCCGGATCTTTAAAGGCTGGTGTGCCGTTCTGCTTAGCAGTAGAAATATATTCTGCGGCTTGCTGAGCCGTACCTTGTTCGTTTGCACTCAATTCAAGAACATAGCTTTCACCGCTGTGCTTTACGATTACTTGATATCTTCCATCAGTAGTCAAGCCCACACACTGAATATCCATATCTGGGAAGTACATTGTGATGGTTGTACCACCCGACCGCATAGAGTTGTCCAATAAATTCTTAAAGCCGGTAGTCAGGTGGTAAAGCTGTGCGTAGTCTTCGTAAATTTCCAACTTAGAGCCTTCCATGGATTGCAGTAAGTATTTATAGCTAGGAGTAGTTCCATGGGCCAGAGCAATTTGTTCATTTGCGTAATTCAGAGCTTTAAGGAATCGCTCCGTTTGGTTATAAGCAAAAACCAATGTCAGTGTTTTTCCGCTTTCCGTGACCGCTTGGGCCACACCCTGCATAAGCTGTGTGGTAGGCTTATTCACCAACTGAATAGGATTTAACTGTGAATAGAGATAAAAGTCGCTGCCAAATAGCAAACCGTTTTCTTGAAAGGTTGTTTTCTTTCCGGTGGCTGCACCCAATGTGGGATTGAATTCATCATGAATGGACTTCGTACTTTCGTCTTCCTGTGTGCCGGATATACTTCCAACTACTTTCTCGGTTACCTTGTTAATCTTGTCCCATATCGCCATGATCATACCTCCTGCTATTTCTCTTTGGTAGATGATGTTTCCACAAATAATTCTGGGCTAACATTTAGTGCAAGGCAAATCGCCTTTAGGTCTTCGGCATACATTGTCCGTTTGCCATTCATGATGGCATTGAAAGTGGTATTGGAAATGCCAGCTTTCTGTGCAACAGCTTTCTGCTTGATACCATTGGCATCTAAATAAGTACGGACTTTTTCATATACTTTCACATGGCCACCAACTTTCCAGAAAATCTGTGATAATTATATATTAAGACAGAAAATCTGGAAAGTCAACATATAAATACAGAAATTCGTGATTTGAGTGTTGCCTTTTTCAGATTTTGTGTTTATAATCAAAAATACTGAGGTGAAGAACAATGAAGTATGAAATTGGTTCCAGAATTCGCAAGTACAGGGAGAAAAAAGGGATTAGTCAAACAGAACTTGCCCAGATGCTTGGCATCAAAAACAACCGGGTATCAAATTGGGAGCAAGGCTTAAACCGCCCAGATGCGGATATCCTTGCGAAGCTATGCTGCCTGTTGGATGTGTCGCCCAGTGAGTTGCTTGGCGTACAGTTAATGGCTGGCGAACTTAGCGAACAGGAGCGCAAGGTTATTGCAGCCTACCGCAGCAGACCGGAATTGCAGCAAGCGGTCAACATCCTTTTGGGTATTACCGATTAACCGCCGCTGTGACCCCATAGAGCCGGAGCTGCACGGATTTATAGGCTGCTCTCCATAATGGATACCATCAGCATCATTCCCCTGCATCTTAACGGTGCAGGGGGCTTGTTTTACCTGCACAATTAAAAAATTATGAAATTGGATGCTTATGCATCCAGTGAAATAAAATAAATCCCTATGTGCCGCAGCACATTTCACATTGCGTAGCAATATTTCACTGCCGCAGGCAATTTCACAAATCCCGGAAGGGATTTATTTCATTGAAAAAAGAAAAAAGCACTTGCTTTCGCAAGTGCTTTTTCTGGTGACCCGTACGGGAATCGAACCCATGTTACCGCCGTGAAAGGGCGGTGTCTTAACCGCTTGACCAACGGGCCTGGTAGCGGCGACCTGATTCGAACAGGTGACATACCGGGTATGAACCGGGTACTCTACCAGCTGAGTTACGCCGCCATA
>JAZNDD010000137.1:0-2119 GCA_045587865.1 Faecousia sp. | reverse complement strand
TCCCTGAGGGGGCTGTCACCGCAGGTGACTGGGGGAGTGTACTTCTTAAGATAGGACAACCCCTCCGCCCAGTGTGCGCACTGGGCACCTCCCCTATGAGGGGAGGCAAGCGGCGAGGCGGTACAACAGACCATCAAACAGGAATTTGCTGTTTTCTCCGCAGTGGGAATAATGTATTCCAGCAGCGGACGGTTTGTTAAATATGTATAAATTAACTGTGAAACAAATTGGAAGCAGGTGTCACAATTCTCCACTTTTGTACCTAGTTTATTTTTCTCTTTTGCTTTATACTGATAGTATGACTTAGTAGGTGTATGCCTGCAATATGAAGGAGGAAAAAACTATGGCAAAAGCCCCCAAATTAGACGCCAAGGGCTACCGGAAGTTTGGCATTCGCGACAAGCTTGCCTATGCTGCCGGTGATCTTGGCTGTAACATGAGCTTTGCCCTGAAGGGCACAGTTCAAACCTTCTGGCTGGTCTATATGATGATGGAGACCGGTTTGCTTTCTATCCTGCTGCTGATCGTGCAGATCTGGGACGCGGTCAACGATCCTATGATCGGTTCTATGATCGATAACGATACCCGGCACTACAGACGCGGTAAATTTAAGCAATACATTTTTATTGGTGCCTGCGGCCTGCTGATCGGCGGTGCTGCGGTGTTCCTCCCCTTCCCCAATGCCCACGTGGTCCTGAAGGCAATTTTATTTATTGTGGGCTACATTATCTGGGATGCTTTCTACACTGTGGCAAATGTCCCCTATGGTTCTATGCTTTCCCTGGTTACCGAAGATGTGGGCGAGCGCGCTCAGCTTTCCACCTGGCGCTCCATCGGTTCTATGATCGGCAACCTGCTTCCCAATATCATCCTGCCTATGCTGATCTGGCGGAAGGTCAACTATGACGGCACCGACTCTTTCCTGAGCAAAATCGTGATCCCGGAAGGCTTTACCAAGGAGCAATTCCTTGCCAACCCCAACACCGGTGAGGCTTACAAAGTGGGCGAAGCGATCCTGAGCCCTGAAACCGGCAAGCAGGTTGAGATCCTGCTGGGTAACCGGGTGTTCTTTGTAGCTTTGATTATGGGTGCTCTGGGCTTCCTCGCTTTTATGTTTATGCTCAAAAATATCACCGTCCGTGTGGACGAAAGCACTGTAAAGACCCAAGAAGGCGGTGAGAAGATCAATATCTTCTCTGCCTTTGGCAAGTTTATGAGAAACCGTCCCGCTGTAGGCGCTACCCTGGCTGCTATGGGTATGTTCCTGGGTATGAACGCCGCTACCACCGCCAACACCATTATGTTTGCTACATATTTTAATATGGCATCTATGTCCGGCGTGGTGCAGATGATCGGCTTTTTGCCTATGCTCCTCTTTATGCCCTTCATCACTAAGATCGTTAAGAAATACGGTAAGAAGGAAGCCTCTGTGGTCGGTACCATCGCCTCGATCATCGGCGGTGTGATTATGCTGATCTTCCCGCTCATTCAGAACATCCGTATTTCTTTGATCGTATATCTTGCCGGTCTTGTGGTATTCGGCATTGGTATGGGTGTTTATACCTGCGTTTCCTGGGCTATGATGGGCGACGCCATTGACTATAACGAATGGAAATTCGGCACCCGTGAGGAAGGCACTGTTTACTCCCTGCACTCCTTCTTCCGGAAACTGGCTCAGGGCGTTGGTCCTTCTTTGGTCCTGCTGATTATGGGCTGGTTGGGTTACGAAGCGAAGTTGGGTACCATCGGTCAGAGTGCAACCACCTCTCACAATATGTGCTGGCTGGTGGCAGGCCTTTATATGTTCTCCGCTGTGGTTCAGTTCATCGGCATTGCAGTCATCTACAATCTGGATAAGAAGACTCTGGATAAGATGAACACAGAACTGACTGCCCGCAAGAAGTTGCAGTAATCCAAACCTTAATATTTCAAAGAACCTCTCCACCCGGAGGGGTTCTTTTTCGTATTTTTGCAAACTTCTGTTTAATCGTTCGTAGGGGACGCCGCCCCCGGCGTCCCATCAGGAAATCTGACCTCGATGGGCAGATTTTCTGTAGCTTGCCAATATTTCTGGGGTTTGGGGGCATCGAACCCCCAAACCCCAGATGGGACGCCGGGG
>JAZNDD010000136.1:0-25944 GCA_045587865.1 Faecousia sp. | reverse complement strand
ACTCGAACCGTCGACCTCCAGCGTGACAGGCTGGCGTGCTAACCGACTGCACCACCGGGCCAAATTGGTGGGAACAACAGGGCTCGAACCTGTGACCCCATGCTTGTAAGGCATGTGCTCTCCCAGCTGAGCTATGCTCCCCTCGCACCGCCGCTTTGTGTTCTGCACATCAGCGACGTGGTTTATTATACAGGGGGCAAGCTCATTTGTCAAGGGTTTTTTTCTATTTTTTTATAAGAATTTTTATCTGGGAAAACACAACCATAATCAAATCTTTTTCAGGATATTTCCAATATCTTCCGGTGTGAAAGTATACACATCATCACAAAACTGGCATTCCACCGGGAACGGCTTGTTTTCGCCCTGAATTTCCGACAGTTCTTCCCTGCCAAGGCTGATCAGCGCTGCTTCCACCCGCTCTCTGGAACAATAACATTTGTAACTGACCGGTGTTGTTTCCATAAACACCACACCCAGATCACCACATACCTGACCCAGAACATCTTCCGGTGTCATTCCCTGTTCCAGCATTGCAGTTACTGCACCGGCTCTTTTAATTCCTGCTTCCAACTTGTCGATCACCTCGTCAGGCGCGCCGGGCAGCAACTGGATCAGATAGCCGCCGGCTACCTTTACGCTCAGGTCCGTATCCACCAGTACGCCCAGTGCGCAGGCCGTGGGGGTCTGTTCGCTTTGGGCAAAGTAGGCAGTCACATCGTCGCCAATCTCGCCGGAAACCAGTTCAACCGATCCCACATAAGGTTCTTTCATCTGCAGATCCCGAATTACTGTCAATGTTCCGTTTGTGCCCACTGTTGCACCCACATCCAGTTTGCCGGGATGTTTTTCTTCCAAAGGTACATTGGGCTGGGTCACATATCCCCGGACATTGCCCTCCGGGTCAGATACGCACACAATGGTGCCAATAGGACCACCGCCTTTAATCTGCAAGGTCATTGAGCCGTTTTCCACTTTCTGCATATTACCCATCATAGAAGCCGCTGTCAGGGCTCTGCCGAAGGCAGCAGTGGCATTGGGCGTGGTATTATGAATTTGCGCGCCACGGTTTACAAGTTCCGTAGAACGGACAGCGACCACTTTCACAAAGCCATCCATTGTCATACCGCGCACTAAATAGTCATTCATTTGATTTTTCCCTTTCTTGCTTTCAAATAAATTCTCTGTTCATCTTTTGTGGGTGCATCCATTTTCCTGTCTCCGTACACCTTTATATGCGTAAAGCCAGCCTGGCGGAGATAATCTGTCAGTAGCCGGGCACTATAGGCATATTCCCGGTGCTCTTCCAGACTGCGAAGCCATACTTTCCCACTGCGTTGGAATAAGTCCATCCCGTAGGTGCAAATATTTGTCTTTTCATCAAAATCACCCCGCCAGACGCAGTAAACATCCTCGTCCTCATCCAGAAAAACCTGTCCATCCATTGCCTGAAGTTTTTGGGGCGTATTTACATCGAAAATAAAGCATCCGCCGGGATTTAGTACCCGATAAACCCGGCGCATCGCTTCCTGACAATCGGCAGGATCTGTAATATAGTCTATGCTGTCCAATGCACAAACGGCAAGATCAACGCCCCGGGGCAATTGCAAGTTTTGCAGTTGCTGGCAGACAAACAGTGGCGGATCGGATAGATCCTGCGCTTTTTGATTTGCTTGACAGAGCATATCCTCAGACATATCTACCCCAATCACCTGCAGACCTTTTTGTGCCAGCAGCAGTGCCACCGAGCCGGTTCCGCAAGCCAAATCCACTGCGGTGCGGGGAGAAAGTCCCTCTTTATTGAGTATCTGCCAATAAAAATCCACTGTGGCACTATAGTCCACATCGTTTGTCAGCCGATCATAACTTGCTGCCAAATTTCGGTATGCATCCATAATCGTTCCTCACAAAAAAGCATCCCGGACGCAAGGTCCGGGATGCCGCAAAATTTCAATTAGCGGTTGAAGATGCTGAAGATCTCATCAATATCGTCGGATCCCTTTGCCCTGCCGCCAACAGAACCAACTTCCTTGGTCTCAACCTTCTGCTCAAAGCCGGTTGCAATAACGGTAACGCGCATTTCATCCTCAAAGTTCTCATCCCAGGTTGCACCAAAGATGATGTTTGCATCGGGATTTGCTGCTTCCTGCACGATACCGGCTGCGGTCTCCACATCGTCCAGAGTCAGTTCGGAAGAACCGGTCACATTCACCAGAACGCCGGTAGCGCCGTTGATAGAGGTTTCCAGCAGGGGGCTGGCAACAGCAGCCAGAGCAGCCTGTTCAGCCTTCTCACGGCCGGATGCAGTACCCACGCCCATATGTGCACGGCCTGCGTCCTTCATAATTGCAGAAACGTCTGCAAAGTCCAGGTTGATAACCACGTTTCCTGCATCGCCCACCAGTTCGGAGATGGAGGTAACAGCCTGCTTGAGTACATCGTCAGCGATGCCGAATGCATTGGCAAAGGTAATCTTCTGGTCAGTAACATACTTCAGCCGATCGTTGGGAATGATCACCAGGGAGTCGACCTTGTCAGACAATGCAGCAATGCCGGATTCAGCCTGGCGCATACGGTTTGCACCTTCGAATTTGAAGGGCTTGGTTACAACGCCAACGGTCAGGATGCCAGCCTCACGGGCAAGATCCGCCACAATGGGTGCTGCGCCAGTACCGGTGCCACCGCCCATACCGGCAGTGATAAACACCATATCGGTACCTTCCAGAACCTTTGCAATTGCTGCTCTGCTTTCCTCAGCGGACTTCTGGCCGATCTCAGGCTTGGAGCCTGCGCCCATACCGCCGGTAAGTTTTTCACCGATCTGTACCTTGTTCTTGCAGACGGACTTGTTCAGATCCTGCTTATCGGTGTTAACAACTACAAATTCCACACCATCCACACCTGCATCGATCATACGGTTAATAACATTATTGCCGGCGCCGCCAACACCGATCACCTTAATTTTAACTACGCGTTCCTGAAAATCAGCCATTTAACTACTCCTCCTATGTATCGTTGCAGATCGGAAATCCCTACTCTGCTCAATTTACAATTGCACTTCTATATTCTACCCTGAAAAATCCAATAGGTCAATAGAAATTCTCATTTTTCGCCAAAGATTTTTTAATTTTTTTAGATTTTACTCGGAAAATGGACTTAAATTCACCTGATCGCCCCATGTTGTGTAACTTACATCCAGAATTCCCCGCTGGTATTCTTTTTGCTGGGCGATGGCTTTTACCATACTTTCGATCTTATAGTCAATTCTTTCGGAATCACCCAAAAGCACCTGATAGCGGTCTTCATACCACAGTTCCATCATTGTGATATCCGATACATTCAGCGTATCTATCTGACCGATCACGCCATTTTCTTCCAGTGACTGCATAATCCGGATCGCCGCACTAAGTCTTTCACTTTCCAGAACGGTAACCGGGATCGTCTCCCCTGCCTCATCGGTTGCAGGCACATCTTCCACTGCCACCGCCTGAGAGCCCAGCGCCGGAGACTGCAAACGGACGCCCTGGATCTGGGTATAACTTTTTGCCTCTGCACGGTTTACCGAATCCACAACTTTTCCCGATGCATCTATCAGCCACCAGCCGTCTTCACTGTCTGCAATGGCATAGACCACATCCATTTCCTGAATTTCTATCTTAACCGTATCCGGAAGATCCAACCCGATCCGAACGCTTTTCACGTAGGGAAGTTTTGTTGTGATCTTTCCGCTGATCTTTGCTTTGTTGAGTGTCAGCAGATTTTCCCCATCCCGGATGCCTGAGGCTTTCCGCACATCCCAGGCACTGTATTTTTCTGTACCGGATACCGATACATTTTTAACCTTAAAGAAAATTGATATTCCAAGCACAAATGCCACAACGATCGCCACAACACTTACCATACGCAGAACAAATCTTCTGCGATCGAAGGGTTTCGCCGGTGTATATATAATTGCAGTATCTGCTTTTACATTATTATACACCACCGCTTTTTTTGCCCGGATGTTGGTTTTCCGTCTGACTGTCTTTCCGGCTTTCTTCCTTTTTTCTTTGGTTTCCATTGATTACTCCTTTATTTCCGGCGGGCAAGGGCTTCCAGAATATCGCACACCCGTTCTGCACAGTCCGGAATTACGATGTCCAGCAGAGCCTTACGCATATCGGCGCACTTCTTTTGATCAGAAAGCAATGCGTCAATTTCATCTTTGAGCCGTTTTTCCGTACATTCTGCCTCCAGAATAACCACAGCACCGCCCTTTTCCTCCAGTGCCCGGGCGTTCTTTTCCTGATGGTTATCTGTCACATTGGGTGACGGGATCAGGATGCATGGGGTTCCGGATGCTGCGATCTCATTACAACTGGATGCGCCCGCCCGGCTGATCACAATGTCTGCCGCAGCCATAACCGTAGGCATATTATAGATATATTCCTGGGCCATCAGGGACGGACAGTTTTTCAGGTCAACACCCTGATAAGCGGCATAATCACCGATCCAGCGCCAGCCATATTTGCCAACTGCGTGGATATGCTGGTAAGGAAATCCTGCATCCTGCTCCAAACGAAACAGACGTGCCGTCATTTCATTCATTGCCTGAGCGCCCAGACTGCCAAAGGCAGACACGATCACAGGGCGTTCATCCAGTCCCAGTTCTTTCCGGGCATCTTCCTTCTGGGTGAAGATAAACTCTCTTTTCACCGGCATACCAACCACTTCCACCCGTTCCGGGTGACGGTAGTGGCGGGCGCTTTCCGGGAAACAAACCAAAACCTTATCCACCTTATCGGCAACCAATCGGGTAGTCAGGCCTGGCATTGCATTGCTTTCGTGGACACAGGCAGGTACTTTTAATTTAGAAGCTGCCATCAGTGCAGGGAAACTGGCGTAGCCACCGGTGCCTACCACCACATCTGCCTGAAATTCCCGGATGATCCGTTTGCAGGCTCGTACAGAGCCAATAACATTGGTAAGAACCTTTGCGTTATGCACAAGGGCTTTGATGGATTTTCCTCTGGATGCGCCGTCTGCCGGTAATGTTTTAATTTCATAGCCAGCCTGAGGAACCAGGGTTTCCTCCATACCGCCTTTCCCGCCGATAAAGAGAATATTCGCATCCGGATGCCGTTCTTTACACACATTGGCAATGGCAATGGCCGGATTGATATGACCTGCGGTTCCACCGCAACTGAAAATAATATTCATAGAAAATCCTCCTGACCGGACGACCGGTTTCGATAACGGGAAATACTAAGCAAAATGCCCATCTCACCCAAATTCACAGCCAGTGCCGTTCCTCCATAGGAGAAAAAAGGCAGTGCAATCCCGGTAGATGGCAAAAGATTTGTAACAACGCCTAAATTCAGGATCGTTTGAACTGCAATCAATGTAATCAGTCCTGCGCCTAGAACTGTGGAAAACCGGTCCGGTGCCCGCAGGGAGATCCAATACCCCCGCAGGATCAGGGCCGCAAACAGTGCAATAATCAGCAACGCGCCCACCAATCCCAATTCTTCACAAATGATTGCAAAAATATAATCGTTATATTGAAAAGGTAAATACAGATATTTCTGTCTGCTCTTTCCCAATCCCAGACCAAACAGCCCTCCTGAGCCGATTGCATACAAGGACTGAAGGATCTGATAGCCTGTATCACTGGGGTCTTGCTCCGGATGCAGCCAGGCAGTGATCCGGTCTCCTGCATAGCCCATCAGGCTTACATAGACAACCACAAACACCACCGCAACGCCGGCACCTGCCAACAGCCACTTGGGGTTTGTTCCAGCCACAAACATCATCACTACCGCAACCATACCCATCAGCATAATGGCAGACAAATGCTTTTCCAGTGCCAAAGGAACAAGAATACCCAAAAGCGCCGCGCCAAATCCCAGCACCCCGTAACGGAACTGCCGGGCATTGCGTCCAAAGCCTTTTGTCAGTCTGGCAAACAGCAGTATCAATGTAAATTTCGCGATTTCAGATGGCTGAAACTGAAGTCCCGCAATATTGACCCATCGCCTCGCACCGTTGACAGACTCTCCAAAAAGCAGCACCATCAGCAAAAGGCCAATGCTGACGCCATACAAAGGCCAGGCTGTCCGATACCAGAAATCCGGCGGAATACGGCTCAGTACCGCCATTGCCGCCAGTCCGATCACTGCACACACCGCCTGCTTTTGCAGATAGCGGGTTGAATCCGTATACCCTGTGTCAAACTGGCTTTGGGCAGAACTTGCCGAATACAGCATTCCCAGCCCAACAGCCAGAAGCAGCAGCAATATCATAAGAAACGGAACATCAATACTTTCACCCGCCAATTTTAATCGGCGGCGGTTCTCTTTGGCATACAGAAGTTTCTGTAGTGCCATAAGACTCCTTTCACATTATCCCAAACCAAGCAATCACACAGCCAATCACTGTGATCGCTGTGAAAACGATGCAGATTTTCTCTTCCTTCCAGCCACTCATTTCAAAATGATGGTGGATGGGAGACATTTTGAACAGCCGTTTTCCGTGGGTTAACTTAAAATAAGCCACCTGCAAAATAACGGACAAAGTTTCCACAATGTACACAATTCCCACCAGCAACAGCACCAGAGGGATATCCAGTGCAAAAGCAAGAGCACACACCATACCACCCAAAAACAGGGACCCGGTATCCCCCATAAACACCTTTGCAGGATGCCAGTTGTAGAACAGGTAGGCGATCAGTGCGCCAGCCAGTGCAGCGGGCAACAGTGCCAAATCATAGCGACCCTTTGCCACTGCAACAACGCCAAAGAACACCATAACAGGGATCGTTACGCTTCCGCAAAGGCCGTCCACGCCGTCGGTCAGGTTCACTGCATTGACACAGCCCACCATTACAAACATTGCAAAGAAAATGTACAAAAGCAAGTGTACGGAAATGTTCACGTCCACAAAAGGAATATACAGGTCAACCGTACCGCCTCTGTTTTTATACAGAATATATAGATAAATTGCGGATACTGCCATCTGTAAAAGTGCCTTCTGCAAAGAGGTCAGACCCATATTGCGCTTAAACTTGATCTTAAAGAAGTCATCCAAAAAGCCCACCAGACCGAAGCAAAGGCTTAATACCAGGGCATAAAAGACCGTATACTCCTCCATCATCGGAATGCACAACAAAAGACAAATGATGACTGCACCGATGAACATCAACCCCCCCATCATAGGGGTGCCTGCTTTATTGTTATGCCAGGTAGGACCCAGTTCCCGTATGGACTGACCCGCCTTCAGTGCCCGTAGCACCGGCAGCAAAAAATAACCCAGCACACCGGACAGGATGCCACCTGCCACTGCTGCTATCAACACTTTGATCATTCGTCTTTCCTCCGCTTGTTAAGAGTCTTTCTCCTGCTTTTCACTTAAAAACGCTTCCAGCACCAATTCCATACGCATTCCTCGGCTACCCTTAAATAACATCACATCACCAGGTTTTGCAATCTGTTTGAGTACGGAAATAATGCGCTCACGGTCTGTAAAGGCTCTGGCCGCCTGGCTGGACATACCGCCGGTAATGGCTCCGTAGATCATACGCACACTGTTATCACCGTAGGCAAGCAAAACATCTGCTTTTTCTGCCGCGATCCGGCCTACTTTATAATGCTCTGCCTGGGATCTGACACCCAGTTCCAGCATATCACCCAGCACCGCAACCCGTCTGCCTTCTTTACTGCCCAGCACCGCCAGTGCTGCCGCCATAGACTCCGGGCCTGCGTTATAGCAGTCTTTAATAATGGTATAGCCGTTTTTCCGGAAGATCTCCTGACGGCCTTCCATATTCTGGAACTGAGCAAGTCCTTTTTGGATGTCTTCAGGCTTCACACCCAAATTCAATCCTACTGCAATGGCTGCCAGTGCGTCGTGGATATAGTGCTCCCCTTCCAGTTCCATCTCCACCGGAAAATCTCCCGCAGGAGTTTTGGCAATGAACCGAAGGACTCCACTTTCCTGACAAACGCCCTCTGCCCGGATATTGCATTCTGAATTACGCAGGCCGAAATAATCTGCCTGAATGCTGCCCAGACGGTGCTGGTTCCACAGCAAACTGTCGTCACCGTTAAGGACGATCTTTCCATCCGCAGGCATACCCTCTAAGATCTCCAGTTTTGCCTGCAAAATGCCTTCCTGAGAACCCAGATGCTCAATGTGCATTGTGCCGATGTTAATAATGGCCGCCACATCCGGTTTTGCAATGGAAGTTAAGTATGCGATCTCCCGGAAATGGTTCATTCCCATTTCCAGCACTGCCACTTCCGTAGCACTGTCCATTGCCAGAACCGCCATTGGCATACCGATGTCATTATTATGATTGACCGGGGTCTTTCCTATCCGATAGGTTGTCTGCAAGACTGCCGCCACCATTTCCTTGGTGGAGCTTTTGCCCACAGAACCGGTAATGCCCACTACCTTCATACCGATCTTTTCCCGTTCACCTCTGGCAATATCGCCCAGAGCCAGTCGGGTGTCTTCCACCACAATGGCAGGATAATCTCCATCGCAATGTGTACAAAGAACGGCTGCTGCGCCTTTTTCCAGGGCGGCAGGGATAAAGTCGTGACCATCCCGGGCGCCCTGCAGGGCAATAAACAACTGACCTTCCTCCAATTTCCGGGTGTCATTGTTTGCACCCAGGAACGTCACATCCTTATATTTGGGATCAATGCGGCCACCGCACCATTGTGCGGCCTGCTGCAATGTGATTCTACCCATATTACTCCCTCGTTTTCTCCAGATATGCGGAAACAACTTCCCGCTCGTCCAAGTGGTGCTTGACCCCGTGGATCTCCTGGTATGTTTCGTGGCCCTTTCCGGCTAATACAATTATATCATTCTTTTCGCCAATGTCCAGTGCGTGATGAATGGCCTGGACACGATTTTCAATTACTTTGTAATTTTTTCTGTGAAGATCAATGCCTTTTACAATATCTGCAATGATCGCAGCCGGATCTTCTGTCCGGGGATTATCGGAAGTAATAATGGCAATGTCCGAAATCTGGGTTCCGATTTTGCCCATTATGGGGCGTTTGATAGGATCCCGGTCACCGCCGCAGCCAAAGACTGCAATCAGCCGACCTTTGCAATAGCCCTTCACAGAAGAAAGAACATTTTCCAGTCCATCCGGTGTGTGGGCATAGTCAATGAGAACGGTGTAGGGTTTTCCCGGCGTGGGAACCACCTCTACTCTGCCCTTTACCCCTTGTGCCGTTTCCAGTGCTTTTGACGCGTCCTTCAGAGATATCCCCAGCTGCAATGCCATACCCAGTACGGTCAGGGCATTGTAAACGGTAAATTTGCCGGGAATCGGCAAGCGAACCGTCACCTGCTCCTTATCTGTAACTGCAGTAAAGGCAACGCCGTCGGAAAGAAGTTCCTCATTTTTGGCATACAGGTCTGCGGTCTTCTTTGCAGAAATCCTCAAAAGGTCACAATTTGCCTTACCGCAAAGCCGCTCAAACCAGGAATCGTCCAGATTGCCAACGGCTTTATCGCAACGGGCAAACAGTTGTGCCTTTGTATCGCAGTAGTTTTCCATCGTCTTATGGAAATCCAGATGGTCTTCTGTCAGATTTGTAAAGGCGGCCACTGTATAATGCAGACAGCCGATCCGTTCCAGCGCAATGGCGTGGGAGGATACTTCCATAATCACATAAGTACAGCCTGCATCCCGCATTGCTGCCAAAAGTGCCTGCAGTTCAAAACTCTCCGGGGTGGTTCGTTCTGTGGGAAGGATCTCATCGCCGATCATATTGTGCATTGTTCCCATCAGACCAACTTTTGCGCCCATAACCTGCTCCAGCACGTGCTTTAACAGCAGTGTGGAGGAAGTCTTTCCGTTGGTGCCTGTGACACCGATCAGTTTCATTGTGTGAGAAGGGTGATCGTAGTAATTATCACCGATCTGTGCCAGCGCCAGCCGGTCGGACGGAACCAGAACATAAGGGATATCTGTCTCCGGCTCTTTTGCCGTTACCACTGCCACTGCACCTTTTTCCAGTGCCATTGGGATATAGCGGTTTCCGTCAGTGGCAAAGCCGGTAATGGCTACAAACAAGCAGCCCGGCGTCACCTTGCGGGAATCGTATACAACAGATGTAATTTCCGTATTCAAATCCACATTGATCTTCAGCAGTTCAATGTTTTCAAGCAGTTTGCTAAGTTTCATATTCCTTACCCCTTTTGTATTCATCAAAGGTCAGTCTTTTGCCTGTGTATCTGTAAATATCAGGCGGATAGTGGTGCCTGTCGGAACTTGTGTGCCTGCTGTTTCTGACTGTTCTGTGACCACCACATTCCGTTCCACACTGTCGTTGCCGGCCACCAAAATATACAGTCCCAATTCACCTGCCAGATCACTGGCTTGCTTTCGGTTCAGTCCTAAAAAGTCCGGCACAGCAACTGTTTCTTTCTCCGGTTCTCCATCGGAATACAGGAGCACTTCGCTTCCGCCGGGAACACTTTGACCCCCTGCGGGGATCTGTGCAATAACCGTCTCCCCTGTGCCATGCACTTTTCCGGTCAGTCCGATCTTTTTCAGTTGCTCCTGCGCCTGCTGGACCGTCAATCCGGTCATATCCTCCATAATGTGTGTCTGACCTGCTGCATTTTCCTCAGAAAAGGTTCTCTGCACCCCTAAGTATGGGAGCAAGTCTTCCATAACCGATCCCACGGTAGGCGCTGCCATTACACCGCCGGAAATATAAATACCTGTTTGCCGGGAAGGCGTGTCCAGTGCTACTAATACAATATACTCCGGATTGTCCATTGGCGCAACCCCTACAAAGGAGACAATTTTATCCAGTACCCGCTGACCGTTTTCATCGAATACATCAATTTTCTCGCTGGTACCTGTCTTTCCACCAATCAAATAGCCTGCAACGGAAGCATTTTTTGCCGTTCCTTCTTCCACAACAGACTGCAAAAGCTTACACATAATCTCAGAAGTTTCCTGTCGGATGACCCGTCGGGTAACCGTCGGCTCTTGTTTGAGCACAGTATTGCCCTGCTGATCGATCACTTCTGAAACAATATACGGCTCAATCAGATTTCCACCGTTGACCACTGCAGAAATCCCTCTCACCAGTTGCAAGGGTGTGATCTTGAATGTCTGACCGAACGAACCGGAGGTTAAAGAGGCTGTGCCCCATTTATCCGTATCGGTTACGATAGGTTCGGAGAAAAAGACGCCTTTACTCTCCCCTGCCAGATCAATTCCGGTTTTCTCCAAAATTCCAAAACCTTTTACATATTGGTAAAAAGTCTCCCCTCCCATTTTCAGGGCGATATGGGCAAAAGCGATATTACAGGAATTTTGCAGTGCCTGAGGCGTCTGTTCCGAGCCGTGACCGGACGAGCGCCAGCAGTGCAGTCGCTGTGACCTGCCCGGGATCTGCTCAGAACCGGAGCAGTGAAAGCCGGTATTTAAGTCAATGGCACCGCTGTCCAGCGCCGCCGCCATTGTCATTACCTTAAAGGTGGAGCCCGGTTCATAGCCATCGGAAATACACCGATTGCGCCACTGTTTCAGTTGGGCGGCAGTGAGCGCTTCCTGATAGGTTTTCTTTGCATTCTGATAGGATTCCGTGCCTTCCGGCTGGGCAAGGTATTGCATTTTCAATTGTTCGATCCGGTCAGATTCCTCCGGGTCGTAAATTTCCAAATAGTTGTTGGGGTCATAGTTTCCCAAGGTTGCCATTGCCAGAATCTCCCCGGTGTTCACATTCATTACAATACCAAATGCACCGTTTTGTACATCGTACTTTGCAATGGCTTCCTCCAGATTCTTTTCCAGGCACGCCTGCACCGTGGTATCCAATGTGAGTATCACATCGTTTCCCTGCCGGGAGGATACATAGTTTTCATAGGAAAAGGGCATATCCATTTCATTGTTGCCCTTGGTGGTAATTACCTGCCCGGCACTGCCTTCCAAAAAAATGTTGTAGGCAGCTTCAATGCCCTCTGAACCGGTATTGGACGCATTGGTAAATCCTATAACCTGGGATGCAAGGGACTTATAGGGGTAATACCGTTTCGTATCCGGTTCCAGGTGGATACCGGATATATTATTTTCATTGATATAGGACCGGATCTGCGCCGCCGTTTCTTCCGGGATCTTTGCCCCGATCTGCTTATAGCGCATTTTTATGTCCGCTGCCTGCTTTTGGATCCACTGGGGATCTTTCTCCAAAATCTCGCCCAAAACCTGGGATATCTGTTCTATATTTGCTTTTGACTGCTTCAGTTCGTGGGGATCAAGGTAAACATTTTCCACACTGACCGAGCAGGCAAGAATATTCATATTCCGATCGTAGATCCTGCCGCGATCAGCAGTCACTGCCGTGGTTCTCGTCTGATTGCGCAGGGCAAGATTTGCATAGTAATCATACTGCCGCACCATCAGATCATATAGCCGATATGCCACCGGAACGAAAGCAATAATCCCTAAAAAAATCGCTGCTGCCAATATCCTGCGGTGCTGTCCGCTGTCGCCTCGCAGACGAATATGTTCTTTTTTTCGTTTTGTGGCCATCTCATCCCGACCTTTCCACTTGCTTGCAATGGGCAGCAAGGGAATCCCTCGCCGCCCATTGCAGCTGCTATTGCAAGTGTATTGTTCAGGAGAAAAATTATGCAAAAAGAGTAGTTAAGAACGTGCCGATCCGCTCCCACAGGGTTACCGTTTCTTCCTGCTGGGACGCCGTCACTTCAATGGAAATTGTCTGCACCTGATCTGTGGTTACCATTCCAAGCGCCAGTGCGCTTTTTTCCACTTCATCCAGATCATACCCGGATTCATATTCTTCCCGCAGTGTTTCATTGCGGGAAGACAGTTCGGAAACATACGCCTCCAGTTGCGCCGCTTTCTGTTTTGCAGAAGTCAGTTGCACGATTCCAACCGTCATTGTTAAAACCAGACAAAAAGCCACCATAATGCTCACAACCGCCACAGGGTCAATGCAGATCACTTTTCGTTTTTGCTTGCTGCGTGGTTTGGGGAGGGCTGCCTTCTTTGGGATTGCAGGAGCGTGGATTTTCCGGGCGGTGTTTCCGTAAGTGGTGTACTGTACATACTGAACCTGATTGTAAACCATACTCCTGTCCTCCTTTTATAGTTTTTCACAAACCCGAAGTTTTGCGCTCCGGGCGCGAGGATTTTCTTCCAATTCTTTTTGGGTGGAAACGATCGGCTTTTTGCTGACCAATTTCACAAGAGGCTTTTTGCCACAGATACAAACCGGAAAACTGGGGGGGCAAGTGCAGCCTTTTGCGGCATCATTCATACCGATTTTCACAATACGGTCTTCCAGTGAATGGAAGGTGATAATTGCCAGCCGCCCGCCAGGATTGAGTAATCCTACAGCATCTTTCATGATCTGCTCCACGGCACCCAGTTCATCGTTTACCGCAATACGGATGGCCTGAAAACTGCGTTTTGCCGGATGCTGTTTTTCCCGCAGCGCCGCAGGCGGCATTGCAGAGCGGATAATATCCACCAGTTCCAATGTGGTTTTGATGTGTGCGGTTTCCCGCCGGCGGCAGATCGCAGACGCGATCTGCGGTGCATACCGTTCTTCCCCGTAGGTATATAAAATTCGTTTCAGTTCTTCTTGAGACCAGGTATTGACCACCGTCTCTGCGCTCAGGGTGTCCTGATTGTTCATTCGCATATCCAGCGGTGCATCGGTCATATAGGAAAAGCCCCGGGCGCCGTCGTCCAGTTGGGGGGAAGATACGCCCAGATCCAGCAAAATTCCATCCACGCCGGAAATATTCCGTTCTTTCAGAACCTGCGCCATCTGGCCGAAATTGCTGTGAACCAGTGTGACCCGGTCTGCATAAGGTTTCAGCCGCTCCCCTGCTGCTGCCAAAGCAACCGGGTCCCGGTCAATGCCGATCAGACGACCGGTGGTCAGGCGAGCTGCAATTTGACTGGAATGTCCCGCACCGCCCAAAGTGCCGTCTACATAAATACCGTCCGGCCGGATATTGAGGTTTTCAATACACTCATCCAGCAAAACGGATACGTGATGAAATTCACTCATAGCCCAATGGTCTCCAATGAAGCCAGCAGTTTTTCAGGGGTAAGATTTTCTTCCTCGAACTGCTTAAACTCCTGTGCATCCCAGATCTCTGCCTGACCTGCACGGCCAACGATCATTACATCCCGCTTCACGCCGGCATAATCCAGCAAAAACTGAGTCAGTCCGAAACGGAACTGCTTGTCCGGATTGCACTGGGATGCATTCATAAAAATAAGGCTTGTGGCTGCACTGCGCTGGGAGATAGGAAGATTGTTATAATTCTGGCTGAGCGTCTGCCAATCCTCTGCCGTATACACCGTCAAACAACGGTGTCCGCAGTTGACACCCAGGGTGACAAAAAAGTCCTCGCCCAGTTCTGCACGAAGTTTTGCAGGCACAAACAGCCGATTCTTATCATCCAATTTCGCAGGGTATTTACCGATCACAAACGCTCACCTCCTTCCATTTTGCTCCACTTTGCTACCATTTCGCTCCATTTAATGACAGTATATAGGATAATTTTTCAAAAATCAATAGATTTCTTCGATTTTTTTCGGGAAATTTATAAAAAAATACAGTTTTTTTGAATAATTAAACACTTGTTCTATAATAAAGTTAAAAATCAGCCTGCTGTGCCCATTTCTGAGCAGACAGCAGGCTGATCTCTATCCCATAAAATGCAAAATGCCGTCTTCCCATTTTGCTTTTACCTTTGCAGGGCGTTTGCTGCTTTTTAAAAGATAGACCGCCAGCGGACCTTCCACCTTTTCCTGCACCAAATGGCGCAGATGTCTGGCCCCATCTTTTTTTGGGCGACAGCGTCCAAGTTCCCGGGCCAGTTCCTCGGGAAGTTGCAACTGCAGTCCGTTTTGCGCCGCCCGTTTTTGAAGTTGCTCCAAATATTTCCTGGCGATCTGTTCCATTGCGGAATCCTGCAAAGGTACAAAACTTACGATTTTATCCAGTCTTCCCAAAAACTCCGGGGTAAATCGCTGACGCAGTGCTTTCTGCGCCTCCTCACTGTGACCCTGAGGCTGAAATCCCAGACCATCTCCCTTGGCTTCAGAGCCGGCATTGGAAGTCATTACCACAATGGCATTTTTGAAACTGACCCGGCGTCCTGTAGAATCCGTGAGCACGCCCTCCTCCATAATCTGAAGCAAAATATTGCTCACATCCGGATGGGCTTTTTCCAGTTCGTCCATCAGCACAAGGCAGTAGGGTCTACGCCGCACTGCCTCCGTCAGTTTACCCCCTTCTTCATAACCTACATAACCGGGAGGTGCACCGATCAGCCGGGCAACAGACTGTTTTTCCATAAATTCCGACATATCCAGGCGGATCATTGCTTCTTTACTGCCATACAATTCCTGTGCCAGCGCCCGGCACAATTCGGTTTTGCCTACGCCGGTCGGTCCGGTTAGCAACAGACTTGCCACCGGGCGACTTTCATCCTGAAAGCCAGACAAGCCTCTGCGGACAGTTTCCGCCACCTGATGCACTGCATCCTCCTGCCCAATAACGTGGGCGGATAACAGCGCTTCCAGATTTAACAGCCGTTCCCGTTCGTCAGATGTCAATCTGCCCACCGGGATTCCGGTTCTGGCAGAAACTGCCCATGCCACATCTGCACCGGTGACTGCCTTCGCCCTTCTGGACTCTGTCGGTCTTGATGCCATACGCCGCATCTTATCCCGAAGTTCTGCCGCCTTTTCAAAACGACTCTCCCGCACCGCTTCCTGCAATTCCTGCTGAAGGTCGTGCCGATGACCCTGACGGGCAGCATACATCTCCTCCATACGGGCGTGAGCTGCCCCCTCATCCAACAAATCGATGGCTTTATCCGGCAAGTACAGATCCGGCAAATACCGCTGGGAAAGGCGCAGTGCCTCTTTTAGCGCCTCCTCTGTAATGCGGATATGGTGGTGGCGTTCCAGTCCCGGCTTGAGCCCCTGCAAAATCGCCATTGCCGCATCCTTATCCGGCTCCTCCACCAAAACCGGTCGGAACCGCCGTTCCAACGCCGGGTCCTTTTCAATATATTTCCGGTACTCCGACATTGTGGTAGCACCTAGCATTTGCAGTTCTCCACGCCCCAAAGCAGGCTTAAAAATATTTGCCGCATCAATAGCCCCTTCTGCAGCACCGGCACCCACAATGGTGTGCATTTCATCTACAAATAAGATCACATCCCCACTGCGTTTGATCTCTCCCAGCACATCCCGGAGCCGTTCTTCAAATTCACCCCGGTATTTTGTGCCCGCCACAAGATTTGCCATATTCAGACTGATCAGTTTTTTGTCTTTTAACTGGGGCGGCACTTTCCCCGCTGCCATTCTTTGAGCAAGTCCTTCTGCAATGGCTGTTTTTCCCACCCCCGGTTCACCGATGAGAGCCGGATTATTCTTATTTTTCCGGCTCAAAATGCCGATTACCGTATCAATTTCCTTTTCTCTGCCGATCACCGGCTCCATTTGTGCCACTTTTGCCAGCAGGTCCTCGCTGAACTGTTCCAGCAGTTTCGTTTTTGCCGCCTCCTTTTTCACTTTTACAGCCGCCTGCTCCCAAAGGATCACATCCACCATTCGGGAAAAGAGCGACTGTGTATCAATATCATTCAAAATGAGCAGTTCCCTTGCCTGCGTCCGGGTACTGCGCAAAATTGCCAGTAAAATATGACAGGAATCCACCTGGCGACTATCCAGGCGTCTGGCTTCCTGGCCAGCCTGATACAGGATCCGCTTTGCCTGTTCCGAAAATCCCTGAGGAAGGGGTAAACCCGGTGTGCCTGTACCGTAAAGCAGGAATACTATATTTTCACTGAACTCCTGATTCCATCCTGCGCCACGCAAATACTGCCCGCTCATCCCCCGCCCTCTGCCAATGCCCAGCAGCAGATGGGCACTACCCACGTAACTATGTCCAAAGTTTCTGGCAAGGGATGCAGATGCACTCAAAAGCGCCTGTGCCTCTTCCGAATAATGCACGCCATCCCCCCTCGAACGGAAATTCTCCCCAAAGGATATAAAAAATATACAGACCTTTTTTGAAAAAACACTTGCGCTTTACAAAATTCGTGCTAGAATAGAAGTGCAACCGGTTATGTTGCACATTACACTATACTTACTGGAGGAAGAATCATGGCTTACAATATCACTGACGCTTGCGTAAGTTGCGGCACCTGTGCTGAGAACTGCCCCGTTGAGGCTATCTCTGAAGGCGATGGCAAGTACGTTATTGACGCTGATCTGTGTGTCGACTGCGGTTCCTGCGCAGGCAACTGCCCCGTAGAAGCAATCGAGGAAGGCTGATCGACCTGTCATTATCAGCCTGCGCTCCGGCTTTCCGGTACGCAGGCTGATTTTTTCATTTATCATCTGCAAAGGGGAACACAGATGGAAACATTGCACAATGGATTTACACTGCAAATCGGTGAAGGATGTTTTCCCTTCAGCACCGATTCCATAGCCTTGTCCGGTTTTGTAAAATTGCCCCGGCAAGCAAAGGTTCTGGATCTTGGTTCCGGCTGCGGCACACTGGGACTTTTACTCTGTGCCAAAGATACCCATTGTTGTGTTACCGGGATCGAAATCGACGAAAACGCCCATAATACTGCCCTGAAAAATATTTCAGCCAACGGGCTTTCTTCCCGTTTAAGCAGTATATGCGCAGATTTGAACACAGTCCCCTCTTTCTTTTCTCCCGGCAGTTTTTCCATCTGTGTTTCCAATCCCCCGTATTTTTCCGCCGGGCCCAAAAGCAAATTGCCGGTCGCCCGCCGGGAGGATGCCTGCTCAATGGAAACACTGTTTTCTTCCGCCGCCTGGGCGCTGAAATACGGCGGCAGTTTTTATCTGGTCCACAGACCGGAGCGATTTGCAGAACTTTGTGCTTGCGCCAGCCAAAACCGCCTGCAGCCCAAACGGGTGTGTCTACTGCGGCATCAGCCGTCTGCAATCCCCAATCTGATCCTGGTTCAGTGCCAGAAAGGTGCAAAACCAGGTCTGGTTTGGGAGGAAGCCTATTTGCACGAACCGGACGGAAGTCCCTCGGACTACTACCGAAATCTATATCATATTTAGGAGATGCCTTATGGCCGGAATGTTATATCTTGTGCCCACACCCATTGGAAATCTGGGCGACATTTCTCTGCGCTGCCGCCAGACTCTGGAGGAAGCAGACTTTATAGCCGCAGAAGATACCCGTGTTACCCTGAAACTACTCAATCATCTGGGCATTAAAAAAAGCCTTGTCAGTTACTACGAACATAACAAGGCACAAAAAGGCAATGTGATTTTAGACCGGATCCTTGCAGGAGAAACCTGCGCTCTGGTTTCCGATGCAGGCAGTCCCGCTATCTCTGATCCGGGTGAAGAACTGGTAAAGCAGTGTGCCGATGCAGGCATAACGGTTTGCGCCATTCCCGGTCCCTGTGCTGTCATTACTGCACTGAGTATTTCCGGCCAGTCTACGGGGCGGTTTTGTTTTGAAGGTTTTCTTTCCACCGCTAAGAAAAGTCGTCGGGAGCATTTAGAATCTCTGGTAGCAGAACCGCGCACAATGATCTTTTACGAAGCCCCTCACAAACTTCTTGCCACACTGGAATCAATGGCTGAAGTATTTGGGGCTGACCGTTCTATCAGCCTTTGCCGGGAACTGACAAAACTCCACGAAGAAGTCATCCGCACCACCTTGGGTGAAGCAATTGTCCTTTATAACCAACAAGCGCCAAAAGGTGAATTCGTACTGGTGGTAGCCGGGGCAAAACCGGTGGAAAAAGCCGCCGCCACCTCAGAAGATGCTGCCGTCCGGGTTCAGCAATTGCTTGCATCCGGTATGAGCCGCAAAGATGCCATTAAGCAAACGGCACAGGAACTGAACCTTCCGAAAAACACGGTTTACGACGCAGCCCTTACCATAAAAGAATAAAAAATAGCCTTTGTGTTAAGACAACACAAAGGCTATTTTTAGCCCTGATTTAATTTCCGGATACACTCCGTACAAACATTTTTCCTGTTGTATGTAACCAGACCTCTTGTTGCACTGCAGAAAATGCAGGAAGGTGAGTATTTTTTCAAAATCACTTTATCATCTTCCAGATAGATCTCCAATTCATCCCGCTCTGCAATATCCAGTGTGCGGCGCAGCTCAATGGGCAGGACGATCCGTCCCAGTTCATCAAGTTTACGCACAATTCCTGTTGTTCTCATTGACAATTTTCGTGCCTCCTAACCTAAATAGAAACCAATGTTTTAACGGATTATAGTCAGCATTATACTAAATAATTATATTTGTGTCAATCATTTTTTAACTTTTTCTCTGTTATTTTTTGCCCTTCCCCAGAATACAATGCACCGGGAGGGATGGACAATGGTTATGAGTTGGATCTGGCTTAGTCTGATCGGCATCAGTGTTGTGGCAGCAATGATCACCGGTCAGTCGGAGGCATTGGGAGCGGCCGTGCCCCAGGGCGCACAGGCTGGCGTTACCCTGGCGATTTCTATGGCTGGGTCTATCTGCCTTTGGAGCGGTGTAGGGAAACTGATGGAGTTTGGCGGCATTACAAAGGTGCTCTCCCGCCTGTTTTCCCCCCTTCTGGGCAGAATCTTTCCATCTTATCGCAAGGACCCAGAGTTTGCAGGCAGTTTGAGTGCAAATGTGTGTGCAAATTTTCTGGGTCTGGGAAATGCCGCCACACCGATGGGAATCCAGGCCGCAAGACGGCTAAGCCGTACCGGAAACGGTGTCGCAGGAGATGAACTGTGCCGGCTGATCGTTTTGAATACTGCCTCAATTCAGTTGCTTCCCACCAATGTGGCAGCAATTCGCACCGCACTGGGCAGCAGTACGCCTTTTGATATTTTACCGGCAGTTTGGATCACCAGTATATGCTCTGCAGGAATGGGTCTTCTGGCCGCCTGGCTGTTGGGAAAGGTATGGCGCAAATGACAGATTACTTTGTCCCTATTTTACTTTTGATGGCATCCCTGTCAGCCTTACGAAAAAAAGAAAACACCTATGATCTGTTATTAACTGGCAGTGCAGAAGGACTAAAACTACTTATCACGCTCATTCCAACACTGATTATACTACTCACTGCTGTCACAATGCTCCGGGCGTCCGGTGCAATTTCTCTGATCAGTCAGTATTTAAGTCCGGTATTCTGTTTTTTTGGCATTCCCCCAGAAACAGCGATGCTGGTGCTGATCCGTCCCATCAGCGGAAGTGCCGCACTGGCAGTTGGGGCAGATCTGATGGCCCAATACGGTGTAAATTCTCAAATTGGCAGAACTGCCGCTATAATGCTGGGATCTACAGAAACCACTTTTTATGCGGTTAGTGTTTACTTCGGTGCTGCAGGAATCAAAAAGACCCGCTATACCATTGCCGCCGCATTGATTGCCGATTTTACAGGGTTTCTGATGGCATCCCTTACCGCACGGTTTTTATAAGCAAAAAGCGCATTGCTGAGCAATGCGCTTTTTTAGGCTATTTAATTAATCGTCGTCCTCGTCATCATCATCGTCATCGTCGTCATCCTCATCGTCCTCATCTTCAAAAGAGAACTCAAGGGTCTCGCCGCACTGATCGCAAATGATACTGCCCTCTTCCAGGGTTTCCTCATCAAAATTGATGATGTTGCCGCAGGCACATTTTACTTCGTAGATAATGGAGTCTTCGTCGCCGAAGTCAAAGCCTTCGTCATCGAAGTCATCGTCGTCGAAATCATCGTCGAAATCATCGTCGAAATCGTCTTCGTAATCCTCGTAATCCTCATCCTCATCTTCGTCGAGAATGAAGTCCTCGATCGCATCCAAATCCTCTTCGATTTGATCCAACTCATCGGAAATTGCGATGGTGGTATCCTCCACATCGGTCAGTTTCTTGGTAACATCACACAGCAGATCCACAATGGCGCTGATCATCTTACCTTCTGCCTTCTCGGTATCCAAATTCAGGCCATCCATCAGGCCCTTCAGATATGCGGACTTTTCGGAAATGGTCATAATATACTCTCCTTATTACTTGGAGCGGCCCAGATATTCACCGGTAGTAGTATCCACCTGAATGGACTCGCCTTCATTGATGAACAGGGGTACCTTAACCTCAGCACCGGTCTCCAAAGTAGCGGGCTTGAGGGTGTTGGTAGCCGTATTGCCGGCGAAGCCGGGCTCAGTAGCGGTAACTACCAGATCCACAAAGCGGGGAGGCTCCACGCCAAAGACTTTGCCCTTGTAACTCATAATGGTGCAGGTATCGTTTTCCTTCACGAACTTAAAGGAGTCGTCCAGAGAAGCAGCATCGATAGGCTCCAGTTCGAAGGTCTCGGGGTTCATAAAGTAGTACAGTTCACCGTCATTGTAAGAGTACTCCATCTTTCTGCGCTCAACAAATGCAGTGGGGAACTTTGCGGTGGGGTTGAAACTGGTTTCCGTCACGCCGCCGGTGATGATGTTCTTCATCTTCACACGAACGAATGCGGCGCCCTTACCGGGCTTAACGTGCTGGAACTCAACGACCTGCATTACCTTACCGTCCATATCGAAGGTAATACCGTTTCTAAATTCGCCTGCAGAAATCATATTTGATTATCCTCCTAAGTTTGCCCAATAATGGGCATATTTTTACATAATATTACGAATACATTCTAACCGACAACGGCGGATTTTTCAAGGGGAAAATGAAAAATTTTACACAATAATAAGTTTTTTCGGGCTGGCGGTTATATTTTCGCAGCCATTTTCCTGAAAAATCACCACATCTTCAATGCGGACACCGAATTTTCCCGGCAAATATATGCCAGGTTCTGCGGAACTGATCATATTTACCTGCATCACAGTCTGACCTCCGGGACTGCAACTGGGCAGTTCATGAACTTCCATACCCAGGCTATGACCATAGCCGTGTCCGAAGTATTTTCCGTAGCCTGCATCGGCAATATATTGACGGGCGATGCCGTCAATATCCCTGCCGGTAAGACCTGCTTTGGTGGCTGCAAGGGCTGCCATCTGTGCTCCAAGAACCGTTTCATATACCTTCTGCATTTCCTCAGTGGCATAGCCTACCGCCACAGTGCGGGTCATATCAGAGCAATAGCCCTGATAGATCACACCAAAGTCCATTGTAATAAAGTCCCCTTCCCGGATCACCCGGTCACCGGCTACTCCGTGAGGCAGGCTGGTATTGGGTCCGGAAACCACGACCGGGTCAAAGGACAGACCGTCACCGCCGTTTTTATACAGGCAATAGATCAATTCTGCCTGCAACTGCTTTTCTGTCATACCGGCTTTGATCTTGCCCAGCACTTCAGAAAAAGCCTTGTCGGTGATTTTCTGTGCCTGGCGCATCCGCTCCAGTTCCCAATCTTCTTTCACTGCCCGGAATTGGTGGATCTTCTCATTCATCGGCACAAGTTGTACTTTGAGTTTTTCCGTGTAGGCAGTGTGCTCTGCCACGGTCAAATAATCTTCCTCAAAGCCCAGTTTGGTAATCCCAAAGTCTTCGATTGCCTGATTGATCCGTTTATAGTAGTTATTTTCCCGGTTCATTTCCAGCACGATAAAGTCCCGGATATTATTCTGGGCAGACTCAATATAGCGGCTGTCTGTAAAGTACCGGCAGCCGGTCTTTGTGACCACAGCCACCCCTTCTGCAATATCAAATTCTGCACCGTAATGGCGGCTAAAGCGGCTGGTTAACAGCAGACCATCTGCCTCTTCCCCTAAAACAGATAAATATTTCTCCAGGTTTTTCATTTTTTGATCCTCCTGTTTCCGGCTAACAAAATAAACGGCATTTCTGCGACGTGACGCAGTTTCAGCCATATTGTATGATTATGGATGGCTTTTACCAAAATGGGACGGATGCCACAGCCATTGGCACCAAGGGTATCTGTAAAGATCTGGTCACCTACAAGAGCGCAGGCACTTTTGGGCATTTGAAAGGTTTGCATACACTGGCGTATGCCCTTGGAAAAGGGTTTCTTTGCGTGGGTAATGCAAGGGATCTGCCACTGCTGGCAAAAAATCTTTACCCGATCTTTTTTGCTATTGGATACAATGCAGATCTGTATATCGGAATGGCGCATATTCTCCAGCCAGGTTGCCATTTCTTTTGTTGGTTCATTGGTGGTGTATGGCACGATCGTATTATCAAAATCCAGCATTAACAGCCTGATTCCCTGCTTTTGCAAGTATTCCGGCGTCAGGTCTGTTAACTTTTCTGTTACCGCAAAGGGTAGCAGCAGAAAATTCATATTCCCATTCTCGCTTTCATAAAATTACATCAAGAGAATTATAACACGAACGGGAGGGTTTGTCTATGCCTTTACCCTTATATCTTGCGATGACCGGACCGGAGTTATCCGGTGCAGATCCGGCCCTAAAACATCTTGCATATATGGCCTGTCACTTTTCTCCTTACAGTACAGGACTGAGCAATTTTCCCCAATATTTGGCGCCGGGCTCTGTGCTGATTTTAAACGACAGCACCCCGCCGGGAGCGCACGATCCTCAGTTGATTTCCGATCAACTGGAGGAAGTTTCCCAAAAGTTACAATGCTGCTGCATTATATTGGATTTTCAGCGGCCTGAGAACGAAACCACCCATAGGATCTGTCAGGCAATCGTATCTACGGTTTCCTGTCCGGTGGCTGTGAGTGACAAATATGCAGAAAGACTAAACGGTCCTGTTTTTTTATCTGCACCGCCTTTGTATCTCCCCCTAAGCCAGTGGCTCAATCCCTGGAAGAACCGGCAAATATGGCTGGAAGCGGCTTTGGAAACACAAATCATTACGCTAGACGAAACAGGCAGCCGTATTGCCCCTGTGCTTTTGGGCAATCCCCCTGTGCTGCCCCATTGTTCGGAAAAACTGCATTGTCACTACAAAATAGAAATTGCACCCAATCAGGTTCAGTTTACATTACACCGCACAAGGGAGGATTTGAAGGAACTGCTCCATCAGGCGGAAAATCTGGGTGTAACAGCAGCAGTGGGGCTCTATCAGGAGTTAGATCTTCCCGTTTAATTGCATTGCTTTTGCTTTTTCTTTGTGTTAAAATTATTTTATGCAAACGAAAGGAGCAAAAGATATGAAAAATAGTATTCTTCAGGTAGCACTGATTGGCTGCGGTATGATCGGTCACAGCCACGCCGAAGCAATTGCACAGGACGGCAGAGCGCAAATTGCCGCCGTCGTTTACGGCAAAAACCGGGAAAATGCAGAGGCTTTTGCCAAAAAATATAACATTCCCTTTGTCACCAACGACTATCGGGAAGTGATTGCCCGGGGTGGCATTGATATGGCAATTGTCTGCTCCCCCAGTTCCAACCACGCAGAGGCTACCATCGCTTTCGCAAATGCCGGTGTTCACGTTCTTTGCGAAAAGCCTCTGGATGTAACCACAGAGAAAATGACTGCAATGATCGATGCAGCAGAAGAAAACAAAGTTTTACTTGGCTGTGTGTTCCCCAACCGCACCCGGCAGGATCTAAAAAAAGCAAAGGCCCTCATTGACTCCGGAGACCTGGGTAAAATGCTGATGGTTGAATTTCAGTATCGAGGCTACAGAAGTCATACTTACTACAATTCCTCCAACTGGAAAGGCACAAAAGCTGGTGACGGCGGTGGATGTCTGATGAATCAGGGCAGTCACGGCATTGACGCAATGATCTATCTGGCTGGCGGTGTGAAAAAGGTATGTGCCGTTTGTGACACAATGGCAAGAAACATTGAAGTTGAGGATGCCGCCTGCGCCCTGCTGGAGTTTGACAGCGGCGCCCACGGCACATTGATGGGTACTACTCTCTCCCACTTCCCGGAGACAAACTCCGAGTGTGAACGAATCCGCATTGAATTCATCCACGGAACAGTTATTTATGCCGACGGAAAAACAATGGTATATAAAAGCCTATCCGACGAGGAACTGAATACAGAAGCGATCTGCCTGACGGAAAATGTGGAGTGCTACGGCGCTGCCCCGGAGGACATTGATATGGATGCCCACAATGCCATCGTATCCAATTTTATTGACGGCATTTTGCTGGACGCACCTTTGATCGCTCCGGCAAGGGATGCCCGGCGGGCGATCGATCTGATCCTGACCGTTTACCGTTCCTCTGCCTCCGGCTCTTGGGAGGATGTTCCCCACTTTACAAAAGGAGAATAAAATGAAATTACATATTTTAGGCGCCGGTTACGGTTTCCCCGGAATTTCCACAATGGTGGAATGTAATGGAAGTTATTACCTTTTCGATGTGGGCGCACCGGTTGCAGAACTGATGTATCAGCAGAAGCTTTCCTTCAACGATCTGCGGGCAGTGTTCATTTCTCACCGACACGGAGATCACACCACCGGTCTTTCCACCTTGGCCCATACCATTCACAGTGGTTTTAAGAAAAACGGGGCTTTGGAAATCTTTCTGCCGGAAGAATGTGTGCTGACCGGATTCCAACAACTGATGCTTTCTATGAAGGATACAATCAACGAAGCACGGCTACAAATGAAGCTTTACGATGCCGGTGTTGTGTATCAGGACGAAAATGTTACCGTCACAGCCATCCCCACAGACCATGTGATCGGTGGCCGTCCCGGTTATGCTATGATAATCGAGGGTGAGGGCAAGCGGGTGGTTATCACCGGTGATTTGCACCGGGAAGATCCCCACGATTTTCCGGCAATTGCAGAAAGCGAACCGACGGATGCAATTATTTGTGAGTTTGAGCATTTCCATATGGACGCACTGCTGCCCCATATGAAAAAGTGTGATACAAAGCAGTTCATTTTCCACCACTATAATGCCAAATGGAGTCTTGAAGAAATTCAGGCATTGCAGGAAAGCAATACACTTCCCTACTCGGTTGTAATTGCAAAGTCCGGGGATTGGATTACGGTTTAATTGTC
>JAZNDD010000135.1:0-7831 GCA_045587865.1 Faecousia sp. | reverse complement strand
CCCGGTCCGCTACCGCGGCCGCATGGCCGGTGGCGGAACCGATGGCCTCGCACATCTGGGCGGCAAATTCCTGGAGATCCCCCATAGGAGAATACTTCCGGAAGATCACGCCTCCGTCCTTCTCTGTGTAGATCTCCAGCGGGTCTCCTTCTCTGATCCTTAAGGTACGGCGGATCTCTTTGCGAATCACGATACGACCAAGATCATCTACCCGTCTTACAATGCCGGTTGCTTTCATATATCTTCTCTCCTTAATTTCCAACTTGAACAATGGTATTGTTTGCAGGAAAAGGGGAATTATGCGGTTGAAAGACCGGCTTATTACGTAAGTGTGACATCATTTTTGATTTTCGTTCTCTAGGATCCACAGAGACAGTGTCAGATATAGCCGCTGCCAGGGATCTTCCAGATTGATCCGGATCAGAGATTGGATCTTTTTCAGGCGGTAAAGTAATGTGGTGCGGTGGATGATCAGCGTCTGGGAAGTTTGGGGGATATCTCGCTCTTTGAGAAGATATTCCCGCAGAGTATCAAAATAGGGCGTATCATTTTCTTTGTCATAAGCCATGAGATCAAGCAGTTCCGGAGCGATCAGGTGACCTGGAGTCAGCGGTAGCGGCAGCGTCTTCAGAATATGGGCAAGGGCGCATTCAGGGAAAGCCAGAATCCATTTCTCGCTTCGCAGCCGGAAGGCGTGGTCCAATGCGGCGCCTGCCTGGTAATAGGCCGCATTCCATTCCTGGATACCTGTCACCGGTGCACTGATGCCGGCATACAGGCAGTAATCCCGGCAAAGGGGTGCCAGCAGATGATGGATCCGGGAGACAGAGTCGGGAAATTGAGATAAATTCCACACCACACACTGTTCCTGATTTCCCAGCAAGATGTAGCCTCTAGGAAAGACCCGAAACAGGTCACTGTGGAGCATGTGCACAGCGATATCGGTACTGCCGTTTTGCTGAGGTTTGAGCCGCAGACAGAGGAAGCGGTCTGTATTCTTCCAGTTTAGCATATTCAGCAAATGTGCAAGATCCTGCGGTTCCGACTGCTGACCCTGTAGCAGAGCAAAGACAATGGTGTCCATGTTCTGGTGAACACTTTCTTCACCTGGTTGCTTACGACGCAGAAGCCATACGGCCCGCTGAGATAGAACCTCTGCCAGCAGAAAATCCCGGTGCAGGAAATCCCGGTTTCTCTGTGCCACCAGCAGCCGTCCCTTATAAACAGAACCATCCCACAGGTTTGCGTACAGGGATTTCTGGTTCTCTGTGTGCTGCCAAATCTGAGCATCGTGATAAGAGTAGGTTTCCAGATACTCGTTGTCATTTTGGAAATCTTCAACCACCGCTCTGGGAATGAAGCCCTTGGTGGAACTTGCTTGGTATTCCGGCTCCATCAACTGGACGTATTCTGTTGTCATGGCCATCATGACGAACCAGTCGTCGTGGATGCAGACCGGGTTTTCCAGAAATTGACTGCCCAGCTCGCACAATTCCTGAAGACTGGCGTTACGGTAAATCAACAAGTCAATGGCTTCCTCCCAGGATCGGAACAGGGAAAAAACTTCCATAAGCTGATCCAGGATCTCCTCATCGGGATGGCCGGGACAAATCAGATGGTTTGCCTTTCCGGGATGATCCGCAGCAGACAGATAGGAATAGTCGTCAAAGGGAAAATCTCTTTCCGTAGGGCGTAGCAGATACAGTACGTCCTTTTGCAGTTTCTGTTTCCGGTGGTAAAGGCGTACCCCCCGGTAGTGCTGCTGCTTATCAGAAAGGCTCATTTCCCAGTTCCATCCGGTGGCAGAAAGGTATTCTGCCAGCATGGGCAAGGTAGGCAGAAACCGCAGTGGCTCACTCGTTTGCATCACACATCACTCCTCTGTATTTATATGTTTAGTTTATCCTCATTTTTGTGGAATGTAAAGGAGAAAAATGCGTGAAACGTGAAATGTTTTTAATTAACAATCGGCGAATTGACAAAATATAGGGAAAATGTTAGGATTTAAATAGATGTGTTGCACAAAAGTCCGCTATAAGGAGAGACACATTTATGCGGAACACAGAGCGAAATTTGTGTTGTGCTGATTAAATTTTTAAATGGAGGAAGAATTTATGCTGACAGCAAAAGAAAATATGCGCGAAGTTGTTCGCGGCGGCAATCCCGACCGTCTGGTCAACCAGTACGAGGCGCTTTCCCTACTGATTCATCCCGCCATGATGGCATCTCCCCTGCTGAAGAAGGGCGATCCCGACATGGTCAATGCATGGGGTGTTACCTTCTCCTTCCCCGAAAATGTGCCCGGCCAGTTCCCTGTACATACCCCCGACAAGATCGTTATTAAGGACATTGAAAATTGGCGCGATTACGTCAAGGCACCTTCTCTGGACTTCCCTCCCCACCTATGGGAAATCTGCAAGGGCATGTATGCCGGTGTTGACGGAACCAAAGCTTACAAAGCCTGCTTCGTGGCTCCCGGTCTGTTTGAACAGTGCCACCATCTGATGAGCATCGAAGAAGCCCTGATGGCATTCTATGAATATCCCGATGAGATGCACGAGCTGATCGAGTATCTAGCTGACTGGGAGATGGAACTGGCAAAGGGCATCTGTGAGAATCTTCATCCCGATGTAATCTTCCATCACGACGACTGGGGCAGCGAAAAGAACTCCTTTATCAGCCCCGCTATGTTCGAAGAATTCTTCTTGGAGCCCTACAAAAAGATTTACAAGTACTACCATGACCACGGTGTTGAGTTGATCGTTCACCATTCCGACTCCTATTGTGCAAACCTGGTTCCCATCATGATCGAGATGGGCATCGATGTTTGGCAGGGCTGTATGAAGTCCAACAACGTCCCCGAACTGATCAAGAAGTATGGCGGACAGATGACCTTTATGGGCGAGATCGATAACAAGCAGGTCGACTTCGATGGCTGGACCCAGGAAGACTGCACCAAGGCTGCACTGGAAGCCATCGAGCGCTGCGGCGACAAGTACTTCATCCCCTGCATCACCCAGGGAGGTCCCGGCTCTCTGTACGAAGGCACCTACGCAGGCATCTGGGATGCCATCGACAAGTACAACTGTGAGAAATATGGCCACAAGCTGGAGGATATCGAGGCTGCCCGTCTGCCCATGAACATCATGTTCTAAACTTCTTACATACCCGTTTAGGAGGAATCCTTCAAATGATTATTATTGGTGAAAAGATCAACGGCTCCATTCCTGCCGTTGCCAAGGCCATTGCTGAGCGGGATGCGGCTTTCATCAAGGCCCGTGCCATCGCCCAGGAGGAAGCTGGTGCCACCTTCATCGACTGCTGTGCCAGCGTTCCTGAAGAAGTAGAGGTCGAAACCCTGAAATGGATGATCGAGTGTATCCAGGAGGTTTCTGACCTTCCCATCGCGGTGGACTCTCCCTCTGCCGACGTTTTGGCGCAGGCTTACAAATTCTGCAACAAGCCCGGCCTAATCAACTCTGTCTCTGGCGAAGGCGACAAGATCGACAAGATCTTCCCCATTCTGGCGGAAAACAAAGGCTGGCAGGTCATCGCCCTGCTGTCTGACGACACCGGTATCCCCAAGAACGCTGCTGACCGCTTAAAGGTCTTCGACAAGATCATGGCGAAAGCCAAGGAATACGGCATCGCTCCCAGCCGCATCCACATCGATCCCCTGGTGGAAATGCTCTGCACCAGCGAAAACGGCATCGAGACCAATATCGAGGTCATTACCACCGTTCGTGAGCAGTATCCTTCCATCCACATTACCGCTGCGGTGTCCAACATTTCCTTTAACCTGCCGGTGCGCAAGATGATCAATTTGGGTTTCACCGTTCTGGCCATGAACGCCGGTCTGGACTCCGCCATCCTGGATCCCACCAACCGGGACATGATGGGCGTTATGTTCGCCACCGAGGCACTGTTGGGTCTGGACGATTACTGCATGGAATACATCGGCGCTTATCGCGAAGGCCTGTTTGGGCCGGTTAAGAACTAAATATTATATTGATAATTTGAATAAGGAGAATATACATATGGCTATCGAAAAAGTTTATGATCTGGTATCCCGCGGCAAGGCCAAGCTGACTCCCGCTGCTGTTCAGGAAGCTCTGGATGCAGGCTTCGCTCCTGATGAAATTCTGAACAAGATGATCGCTGCTATGGATGTGGTTGGCGAAAAGTTCAAGAACGGCGAAATTTTCGTTCCCGAAATGCTGATCGCTGCCAAGGCCATGAAAAAGGGCGTTGAGGTCCTGAAACCCCATCTGGCAGCCGGCGCAGCAGGTGCCCTGGGCAAGGTCGTCATCGGCACCGTGGCAGGCGACCTCCACGATATCGGCAAGAACCTGGTTGCCATGATGATCGAGTCCGCCGGTTTCGAGGTCATCGACCTGGGCGTAGATGTTCCCGCTGACAAGTTCGTGGCTGCTGCCGCTGAAGACGGCGTGAAGATCGTGGCCTGCTCCGCTCTGCTGACCACCACCATGCCCGCTCTGGAAGCCACCGTTGCTGCTCTGAAGGCTGCCGGTAAGGACTACAAGATCATGGTTGGCGGCGCTCCCATCAGCCAGGAATTCGCTGACAAGGTTGGCGCTGACGCTTACACCCCCGACGCTGCCACTGCTGCTAAGAAGGCCAAGGAACTGGTTGCTTAATTTATCTGCATAGTTTACTATAAAAGGGACCGATGGCAACATCGGTCCCTGTCTGCAATCCAAGGAGGGAACTCCATGAAACGATATACTGTAACCTTCCTGCCTGATAATATTTCTGTTCCGGTGGAAGCAGGTACTTCTTTACTTTCGGCACAGATCGCAGCAGGCCTCCGGCCGGACGCACCCTGCGGCGGAAAAGGCACCTGCGGCAAGTGTAAGGTAGGGCTGGAGGGCAAGGAAGTTCTGGCCTGTCAAAGTGTAGTTGACCGGGATATGACCGTGTTCACGGAGGCAGAGGAAAAGGTCACCATCCTTACCTCCGGTGTCGCTGCCGAAACAAAGCCGGATGAGGAATTTGACTACGTTCTGGCCTTCGATATCGGCACTACCACTGTGGTTTGCTATCTTCTGGACGGACACACGGGAGACCTTCTGGCACAGGAAAGCTGCATGAATCCGCAAAGCCAGTTCGGCGCGGATGTGATCTCCCGAATCCAGCACGCTCTGGACGGAAATGGGGAAATCTTAAGCCGTTGCATCCGAAATGCTCTGGTGGAACTGACGGAAAAAGTTTGCAAAAACGTGGATATCCGCCCGGAAGCTGTGGGTACGGCCACCATCGTGGGCAACACAGCCATGCACCATCTGTTGCTGAACATCGACCCGAAACCTCTGGTGACTCCGCCCTATATGCCCGCCGTTTTTGAGGCCATGGAAAAAGAAAAGGCAAGGATCCTACCCAACATCGCGGGTTTTGTGGGTGGTGACACGGTAGGATGCATGGTGTCCACCCGGTTTGATCAGCAGGAGGAATTGACCCTGCTCATCGACATCGGCACCAACGGGGAAATGGTTCTGGGAAACAAAGAACGCCGCATCGCCTGTTCCACCGCTGCTGGACCTGCCTTCGAGGGTGCAAAGATCTCCTGCGGTATGCGGGGTGCAGAAGGTGCGGTAGATCATGTACGGCTGGAAAACGGCGAAATAAAATACCATGTGATCGGAGAAACCAAACCCAAAGGGCTCTGCGGCTCCGGTCTTCTGGATCTGGTAGCAGTGCTTCTGGATACGGAAATTCTGGACGGATCCGGTTATCTGGAGGGAAAAGAATATACCCTTTGCGAGAATGTTACGTTAACTCAGAAGGATATCAGAGAAGTCCAACTGGCGAAAGCTGCTATCCGGGCGGGTATCGAGCTGCTGGCAGAGCATTTGGATGTACAGGTCGCAGATATCCGGAAGGTTTACCTGGCAGGTGCTTTTGGCAATTACATGAATCCGGTATCTGCCTGCCGCATCGGCATGATTCCGCCGGTGCTGTTGGATAAGATCCAACCCATCGGCAACGCCGCGGGAGAAGGAGCCAAACTTTGTGCCCTGAGTAGGGATGAATTTACTTACAGCCGAAAACTCGCCAAAGAAACGGAATTCTTGGAACTGGCAAGCCTGCCGAATTTCCAGGATTGTTATGTGGATGCATTGGAATTTGCGGAGGAGGAAGAAGAATGACCTACGAGCAGCTGTCAAAAATTGCGGAGGAAGCGGGCTTTTCCGCCTGGGCACCTCTGGATGTTTCTACCATTGAATTGAAACCGGAAGTCCGGGATATGTGCGCCGTTAATTCCTGCGGCCAGTACGGCAAACGCTGGAGCTGTCCTCCTGGCTGTGGTACCCTGGAAGAATGCGGCGAAGAAATCAAGGTCTGCACCTACGGCATTCTGGTGCAGACCTACGGCGATATTGAAGACGGCTTCGACTTTGAAGCCATGATGGAAATTGAAGCAGACCACAAGGAACACTTCGCGGAAATGTACAAAAATCTCCGTCAGGCGGGCCTGGATGTGCTTGCTATCGGTGCGGGTTGCTGTACAGCCTGCGCCAAATGCACCTATCCGGATGAACCTTGCCGTTTCCCGGACAAGCAGATTTCCTCCATGGAGGCCTACGGTATGCTGGTGCTGGAGGTCTGCAAAGCCAACGGCCTGACCTATTACTATGGCGCCGACAAAATGGCTTACACCAGCTGCTTTTTACTGAGAGGCTGAGTGCTATCATTCTGGATAAGAAAATAAAAAGGAAATGAACCGGCCCAGTTTGTGTGCACAACACAAGTCGGGCCGGCTTCTTTTGCAAAACAGATTTGTTTCCCTTATCATAGCATAGATATTTGAAAAGTATAGCGTGGTTATTCTGTGTGCCGATTTATCATACTATGTACAGCCCGACAGAATCTGTCGAGAGGTGTCAATGTTTTCAGCAACGGGTCACCTTCACGGATCCGCAAAGTGCGTCGGATTTCCTTGGGGATGACGATTCTGCCGAGATCGTCAACACGTCTTACAATGCCAGTAGCTTTCATATATATTCTCTCCTCGTAATGTTGTCGAATTACGATGCTATTATTTGTAAGACTGAGAGGATTATACTGGCGGATTTACATTTTCTATTCGTTGTGTTATGATGCATGAAAGAGGTGTAGAACATGAATGAACCTATGTTGACTGCAGCATTCATAATAAACTTAATCATTATAATCTGCGAATTCCGCACGCTTGGACATATCAGGGGAAAACGGAATATTCTAAAATACTATACTTATTTGCAAAATTTTATAGGTCTGATTGTAAGCTTCATTTTCTGCGTCTTTTTGATTGTTTGTATCGTATCTGACAGAGCAATACCCGAATTTGTAAAAGGATTACGATATACAGCGACCTGCGGATTGCTGGCCACAATGTTGACATTTCTTGTATTCCTTGGAGCAGGAAAGAAAATTCGAATCACAGAAGACGATTTCTTGTTTGGATATAGCCCTAAAACTGCGAATATTATTTTGCATTATATTTGTCCAATATTATCTTTGGTAAGCTTTCTGCTATTTGAACGGGAGATTATTTTATCCAACGGTATCTGGACGGGAATTGTGGCAATTCCCTCGTGTATATATTGGATCATCTACATTGTTTTTTCTGTAACGAAACGATGGGAAGAACCTTATGATTTTGCGTCCCAGGGAGGAAAAAACAATATCGGTGAGATTCTGTCTGTTTTGCTGATCCCATTGTCATTCATAGCAATCTCTTTTATTTTGTGGAATATTCAGTAAAATCCAATTTGTCAAACAGTTAAAAACAGCCGCCGACCTTTTGGCCGGCGGCTTTGCTGTTATTGAT
>JAZNDD010000134.1:0-3144 GCA_045587865.1 Faecousia sp. | reverse complement strand
CATATATACTCTATTCTCCAAAATCCAAAATTTTTTCTTTTTCGGTGGTCTTTTTATGTATATACTATAAAAAGTTCAGATTTTTACATTTTTTCCTTGCTTTTATGGAGGTTTTGGCATACAATATTTAGGTGAGTTTTTTATGTAGGTGAACAAAAATGCTGAACATCGTGCTCCTTGAGCCTGAAATTCCCCAAAACTGCGGCAACATTGCCCGAACCTGTGCCGCCACCGGCGCGGTGCTGCATTTGATCCGGCCTCTGGGCTTTGACATTTCTGACAAAGCGGTCAAGCGGGCGGGTCTTGACTACTGGCACTTGGTGGATGTGCGCGACTATGAGAATTTGGAGGATTTCTGGGAGAAAAATGATGTAAAGCAAATGTGGTGCCTTTCCACAAAAGCACCGCAAAGTTATACCCAGGCAAACTTTCAGGATGGCTGTTACTTATTCTTCGGCAAAGAAACCAAAGGTCTGCCGGAAGATTTTCTGGAAGCGCATAGAGATTGCTGCATCCGTCTGCCGATGCGCTCTACAGCCCGCAGCTTAAACCTGAGTAATTCTGTTGCAATCACCGTGTATGAAGCCCTGCGGCAGTTGGACTTCCCCGGTCTTCTGGACCACGGCAAAATGCTATAAAATACGCACAAACCTTCGAAGCTGAATGTAGGGGAGGCTATCAGCCTCCCGTTGCTAGCTATCGAAAAGAAGAAGGCTTTGCGGGCGGCAGATTACCGCCCCTACAGTATGACCCTCCGCGTCATTGTGAAACCTGTGTAGGGGACGGTTTTTTGTCCCGTTTAGTCGTAGCAATCTCATAGAATTTGTAATCAACCAAAATGGAGGAAATAAAATGAACTACAACAAGAAGTCCATCGAGGATATTGAAGTAGCCGGCAAGCGGGTTCTGTGCCGCTGCGACTTTAATGTTCCCACTAAGGAAGGTAGAATCACTTCTGACAAGCGGATCGTTGCTGCCCTGCCTACCATCGAGTATCTGGTAAATAAGGGTGCTAAGGTCATTCTCTGCTCCCATATGGGCAAGCCTAAGGGTGAGTGGAAGCCGGAACTTAGCCTGAAGATCGTTGCTGACCGCCTGTCCGAACTGCTGGGCAAAGAAGTCATTATGGCTTCCGATGTTGCCGGCGAGGACTCCAAGGCGAAGGCTGCCGCTTTGAAGGACGGCGATGTGATGCTGCTGGAGAACACCCGTTACATCAAGGGTGAAACCAAGAACGATCCCGAACTGAGTAAGGCCCTGGCGGATCTTGCGGATGTATTTGTAAACGATGCATTCGGTGCTGCACACCGTGCCCACTCTTCCACCTCCGGCGTGGCAGATTACCTGCCTGCTGTTTCCGGCTACCTGGTGCAGAAGGAAGTCTCAATTATGGGCAAGGCTCTGGCCAATCCCGAGCGTCCCTTCGTTGCCATCCTGGGCGGTGCTAAGGTTTCCGACAAACTCAATGTTATCAACAACCTTCTGGAGAAGGTGGACACCCTGATCATCGGCGGCGGTATGGCTTACACCTTCCTGGCTGCACAGGGCTACACCGTGGGCAAGAGTCTGGTGGACAATGAGAAGCTGGACTACTGCAAGGAAATGATGGCTAAGGCAAAGGCTAAGGGCGTAAACCTGCTGTTGCCTGTGGACACCGCCGTTGCCGCTTCCTTCCCCTCCCCCATTGACGCTCAGATCCCCGTAGAGTATGTGGACTGCACGGCTATCCCCGCCGACCAGATGGGTCTGGACATCGGTCCCAAGGCTTGCGCAGAATTTGCTGCTGCCGCCAAGGCTGCCAAGACCGTTGTTTGGAACGGACCTATGGGTGTGTTTGAGAACCCCACCCTGGCAAAGGGAACCATCGCCGTTGCACAGGCTCTGGCTGATTCCGATGCTGTGACCATCGTTGGCGGTGGCGACAGCGCTGCTGCTTGCGAGCAGTTGGGCTTTGCTGATAAGATCACCCACATTTCCACCGGCGGCGGCGCTTCCCTGGAATTCCTGGAAGGCCTGGAACTGCCCGGTATTTCCTGCTTGCAGGATAAGTAATTACACAGGATTTCATATAGGGCGGGGGCTTGCCCCCGCCGCTACAGTCCTCCCCTTCTCCACGGGCAAGTCCCGTCCCAAATTTGAATGACCACATCGTTATACGATGTATATATAGTAAGGAGTATCACAATGAACAGAAAATATCGTAAGACCGTCATTGCCGGTAACTGGAAAATGAATATGACCCCCTGCCAGACCAAGGACTATATGACCCATTTCCGGTCCATTCTGCCCAAGGGTCGCTGGTGTGACATCGCTCTGTGTGTCCCCGCCGTCTGCATCCCCGCCGCTATGCGCGTGATGCGTGAGACCCGGGTGGGCATCGGTGCAGAAAACTGCAATGCAAACCCCAGCGGTGCATACACCGGTGAGATCGCAGTGAATATGCTCGCTGAAACCGGCTGTAAGTATGTGATCATCGGTCACTCCGCGCGCCGTGCTATGGGCGAAACCGATGCAGATATCAATGCAAAGATCAAGGCTGCTCTGGATGGCGGTCTGATCCCCATTTTCTGCTGTGGCGAAAGCCTGGAACAGCGTCAGGCAGATATCACGACCGAGTGGATCTCTATGCAGATCAAACTGGGTCTGCAGGGCATTCCCGAAGACAAGATCCGCAAGATCATCATTGCCTACGAGCCCATCTGGGCAATCGGCACCGGCCTGACCGCAACCCCCGAGCAGGCAGAGGAAGTTTGCGAGCACATCCGCTGCGTTGTGCGTAAACTGTATTCCTCCAAGCACGCCCGTGCCATATCCATCCTGTACGGTGGCTCTATGAATGAGAAGAACGCCTATGAACTGCTGGCTCAGCCGGATATCGACGGCGGTCTGATCGGCGGTGCATCTTTGGTGCCTGAGAAGTTCGTGCAAATCATCGAAGCCGCTAACCAGCCCATTGTTTAATACGCCAAAATGGGCAGATGCATTTCGCATCTGCCCATTTTCTCAAATTCCTGTTTATCGATGCCTTCCCCTGGGGGAAGGTGGATTCAAATCCGGACACACTTGTTCGGATTTGAAGACGGATGAGGGTCTTTATTATGCTAATTTAAGCGATATTTTTATATTTTGCTTTTGGTTTTTCCC
>JAZNDD010000133.1:0-4995 GCA_045587865.1 Faecousia sp. | reverse complement strand
GACCGCGTTAGCGGTGGAGGGAGTGTAGTTCTTAGGATAGGACACTCCCCCTGTCACCTGCGGTGACATCCCCCTCAGAGAGGGGGACAAGATGTTGTGCTTTTGTTCATAGTGATGCATTTATGCGTATTGATTGCGAAGCCCGGAGGGCTGTGGCAATCTCCTTTTTTTGCGGAACGGCACACAGGCCGTTCCCTACAAGAATAACTGTCAACGAAAAAAGGATGCTGCACCGCAGCACGCTTTTTTATGTAACTTACGCCATAGTAGCCAGTTTGGTCAGATCGATCTCGGTGCGCATCTTTTCGCCGGCAACGAAACGTTCCATCTCCTCGCAGATGTGCTTTGCGATACGGCGCTGACCGTTTGCAGCAGCACCGGCAATGTGAGGAGTCAGAACAACGTTGGGCAGGTAGCGCAGTTCGTTTTCCTTGACAGGAGGCTCGGGATCGGTAACATCGATGCAAGCGAAGAAACGCTGCTTCTTCAGTTCCTCGATCAGAGCAGGCTCATCAAACACAGCACCGCGGGAGGTGTTGATCAGCACAGCACCGTCCTTAATGAGGGGCAGGTTGCTTGCGTTGAGCATCTTAGCAGTTGCAGGAATGGAGGGAGCGTGCACGGAGATGGCATCGCACTTACTCAGCAGTTCGTTCAGTTCTGCCTTGGTTGCGCCCAGTTCGGCACACTGTTCAGCACTCAAAGTGGGGTCGTACAGCAGAATATCCACATTGAAATTCTTCATCAGTTTAATGAAGTGACGGCCAACGAAACCAGCGCTGATAACACCAACGGTGATATCATAAATATCGGTAACATACTCGTCCTTGTGTTCCTTCCACATACCGTGGTGGGTATCCTTTGCCAGAGAGAACACGCCCTTGCAAGCAGTGATCAGCAGGCCAACGGAAGTTTCTGCAACGCCTTCACCCAGCGCAACAGCAGAACCGGTGACACGGATGCCGCGAGCCATAAACTCTTCCTCGTCCACAACGCCCTTAACAGAGCCGGCTGCGTGCATAACAGTCTTCAGGTTGGGGCACAGATCCAGATATTCCTTGGTCAACTTGGGAGTGCCCCAGGAAGTGATGATCACATCCGCATCCTTAACATAGGACTTGGTCTTCTCCACATCCTCGAAGTTCTCACCTTCATAAATGACTACATCACCGTGCTGACGCAGGCGATCATAGTACTTGTCGCTGAAGACCTTCTTCCGGGTTGCATCTTTTACCAGTACAACGATTTTCATTTTGATTGTCTCCTTATAAAAAATTTTTATTGATGTATTTATTTGACGACCTTACTGTAGTAAGGCGCATCACAGAAAATACCGCCGCTGGTGCGGTAAAATTCTTCGCCTAATTGGAACAGGCCATTCTTTGTGGAAATAAAGTCGGCCTTTCCGTACAAGGGGTGCTGAGCGGTCATTGCATCCCAGTTGGCGTAGTTCTGAGCGCCGTTGGACTCCAGAACACCGATCTTCATACCGGGAAGGGGTGCAATTCTTGATGCCACATTTTTATTAAAGTCCACCATCCAGGGATTGACGGTCAGGTCTGCACAGAAGCAGGGAATGTTCCGCTTGTGGGCTTCCTCCAAGATCCGCAGAGACATGGACATGGTCTTTGCGATGGGTTTCAGGGCAATTGCCTTATAGCCCAGTTCGATCCGCTGGATCGCGTCTTCATCGGAGTGGGCGGATTCATCTGCTGCCAGCCGCACCGGCAGGTCAGATACATCCACCAGGTAATCCTCCGGGAAGGGCTCTTCCAAAATGGCGATCCGTTCCAGCGCGCCGATCTGATCGGCATATTCTAAAAGCTGCGCCAGCCGTTCCTTACTGTCGTAGCGACCGTTGGCATCTAAGTAATAGGGAATGTGACCACTTTCCGTATAGGGGGTGGTCAGATCCTTGACCGCTTCGTGAATTTGGCGGATGCGGTTTTTATCCCACTGGAGCATTTTCTCCCGGTCGCCATCTTTGTCCGGATCGGATCCGATTTTGATTTTCAGGAAGAAGTGACCGTCTGCCACCAGTTTTTTCACTGCATCCATATCCATACCGTAGGTAACCAGCGGGATGCTGCAAAGGGCTTCCTGCTTGCCCATCAGAGGGGCACGCATTGCTTCCGGCACCAGTTGCAGGAAATCGTCCTTCCCCTGTTCTCTGGCATAAAGCTGCCAGGCAGCATTATCCACCGCCACCAGCGCATTCAAGGCAAAGGTCTTGCGCAGGTCCTTCCGTCCGGTGACCAGCTTGCCGTATTCATAGACCTTTGGGTACAGTTCGTCCAGCAGAGTAAAGGGGTCTGTAAAATCCATACCCTCTGCTAGTTTCAGGGCATATTCGGTCATTGCAAACATACAGGCATTGCCGCCTGCTTCAGAGGCACTGGCAAACACAGCAGAATCCGACCACAGCACACTTTGCACGCCTACACCGATACCGGTGTGATCTGCTGTGGATATCTTCGCCACAGTCTGCCAAAGCTCTGTCAGGTAGGAGCCTTTGAACCCAAAGGGGGCAGCCATCGGCTCTCTGACAAAATTGGAGTTTGTAGAAAGAATTTTCATAGGGATCTCCTTACAAACTATTTAACATTTCGTTCAGCCGTTCCATACTGATCTTAGAAGGCATATAGCCGCCCTCGGAGAAGGCAGCACCGCCGGGGCGCTTGAGAAGCTCTTCGTCGATCTCCCCTTCCAAACGGAAGTGGGGCTCTAAGGTGACCCAGCCGGTATAGCCGTCGGCGATCAGTGCCTTAAACTGACCGGGAAAATCCATCCAGCCGTCACCCAGGGCAACGCCCACAGGCTCACCGCCACTGTGGACCGCGTCCTTCACGTGGACGTGCCGCACAAAGGGGCGGACTGCTTCGTATTCATCGGGATAGGGCTTGACGGTATCGCCACAGGTGTAGATATCGTTGCCGGGATCCCACAAAATACCGATATTGCCCAGCTTGTGGGCGCTGAAAAATCTTGCCAGTGCATTGCCTGTATTCAGGTTCACAGCCGGATCGTTTTCCAGCATCAAGGTAAGCCCCTCTTTTTCCAGCAATGCATCGTATGTAGCTAAGTAATCGGCGAACTTCTGATCGGTATAATCCTTAGCCGCCCAGAAACTAAAGCCCCGGATTTTCTTACAACCGAGAATGCGGCAGGCTTTCACCAGACGGTCAAATTTTGCCCGGTCATCATTGCCCCAATCATCCTTCAAAAAGGAAGATGCAATGGCAGAAACCTGCAGACCGCACTGCTTGATTCGGTCTGCCAGGGCGACCATTTTCTCCTCCGGCAGCTGCTCCACAGGGGTGTCCCAGACGCTCCGCAGCTCTACGCCGTCAAAGCCAAATTCCTTTGCCAGAGAAAAGGCGACTTCCGGGTCCTGGGAAATTTCGTCCGTAATAATAGATAGTAAGAAAGGGTGTTTCTTTTCCATCGTACAGCCCTCCTTATACCGCCACTTCTTTGCCTTCTCTGGAGGATGCATAAATGGCAAGGATGGTATCCACTGCCTTTCTTGCTTCCTTCGGTCCGATGGAAGGCTCGGTATCGTTCAAAATACTATTAACAAGATCGTCTACCATAGGGCTGTGTCCGCACTCGTTTAGCTTAGTGGGATCTTCCTTGGCACCCAGGTCGCCGGAAGAACCGGTCACAGTTTGATCCTCACCGTTCAGTACCCACTGCAATACACCGCCGTCATCAAAACTGATGGTACCATTTTCGCAGTGGATCTCAAAGCGGCAGTTATTTGCGGGATTGACACAGGTAGAGCCTTCGATCACGCCGATGGCGCCATTATTGAACTCCACAGCCGCAACGGCTGCATCTTCCACTTCGATCTTGTGCAGCTGGGTGCGGGTGATGGCATTTACCTTTTTCACGCCGCCCATAAACCAGCAAAGCAGATCCACACCGTGGACACCCTGATTCATCAGGCATCCGCCGCCGTCATATTCCCAGGTGGCACGCCAGCCGGCGCTTGCGTAGTATTCCGGAGAGCGCCAGTATTTCATATAAACACTTGCCATCAGCACCTTGCCGAAGGCACCGCTGTCCAGTGCGGCCTTGACCTTCATAGGTACTTCCTGGAAACGGCGCTGATAGACGCAGTCCATCTTCACATTGTGGGTTTCCACTTCCTGGATCAGTTCATCGATCTTTTCTTTCTTTGTTTCAATAGGCTTTTCGCACAGGATGTGCTTGCCAGCCTTGGCAGCGGCAATGGAAATTTCACCGTGGGTGCCGCTGGGGGTGCAGATGCTCACTGCGTGAATATCCGGATCTTTCAGCAGTTCGTGATAATCGGAAAACACCTTGGGAGCATTATACTCTGCAGCAAATTCCTTGGCTCTTGCCTGGTTCATATCGCAAACTGCCACCACCTGGGCATTGGGATTCATACCGATAGCCAGTGCGTGATACTTTGCGATCACACCGGTGCCGATGATTGCAAAATTGATCATATGTAATACGCCTCCTGAATTCCAACATATTTCATTATCTATTATAATGATCGTGCACACAGAAATCCAGTCCTTTTCCCTATAAAAAACCTTTGATTTTTTGCAGTTTGCCTCGTAAATGCCTATATTTCAGAAATTTGGCACAATTATTTTAAAAAAAAGCAAAAAATGATACAATTAACAATACCCAAAACAGGAAAAGTATGGTATGATTAATGCGTTTAAAATAACCTTATGATAAATGGAGGAACAATTTATGAAAATTCTTGTTGCGTGGAACCTCGGTCGTGAAACCTTTATGACCAAAGAAAACATCCAGCTGCTGGAAAGCCTGGGTGAGGTTATTTGGTATGAAGGCGACGAGCGTAAGATCGAACCTGCTAAGCTGCGGGACGCACTGGAAGGCATTGACATCCTGGTGACCGGCTGGGGCTGCTGCAAGCTGGACGAGTATGTGCTGGAAAAGGCTGACAAGCTGAAATTCGTTGCTTACACTGCAGGCTCTGTTGCCGGCATTGTC
>JAZNDD010000132.1:0-15891 GCA_045587865.1 Faecousia sp. | reverse complement strand
CCTCCTCCCACTTGCCGTCGGTCAGACGGTGGGAAACGGTCAGATCAAAATCCGCAAAGTGGAATATGTTATTGATCTCCGGAGTGGTGTCTGCAAACCACGCCAGGGATGCGCCTGTACCAAGAATGCCCCAAATAATCAGGGCACACAGGCTGAGGGCTAAGGCGACCTGTTTAAAAGGCTTCTTTTTTTCTTGAGTTCTCACGCCTTAATCCTCCTTTTTTCACAATTGCGCGGTTTTCTCCTTGTTCCGACTATCCTTTTTTTGCCAAAGCAAAAGAAGAATAATCATTGCCAGGGATATAAGCATCATACCCAGCCAAAAATATGTATTGAACTCCAGACCGGTGTGGGGTGGCTTGGGATCGTCATCCTCAATGGGAAGCTCCTCAACCATAAATTCCCAGTCCAGATAGCCCACTTGATTTTGAAATTCATTGCCAAGGGCAGTGGGCACATCCAGGGTCACATCCAGATCGATCTCACCGCCGGAATAAAGGGTTCCAAGGCATACCCAGTCGGTCAGCTGTGCCGTTTCACTGGCAGCAGCATCAAATAGATACGCCAGTTCACTCTCTTCGTCTTTTTGCACCCGCAGTACCAGCCGGGACAGAAATTCCCGGGAGTCCTGATGGGCACCCAATGCCCGCATATAGATCTTGACCTTAACCTTATTGTCTGCATCATTTTTCACAGTGATTCTCTGGGTCAAGGTATCTCCGGGCATTACGCCCTTAAAGTCGGGAAACAGATCTGTAGGCGAATACTGGCTTCCCGGCTGGAAGATAAAGCTTCCTGCATTGCCGCTATAGGTTACCTTGCCCTCTGCTGCAGATACAGACAGGACAGATAACAGGGCGATAACGGAAAGAAGCAGGGCTGTAAGTATCTTTTTCATCTACATCTCCCCCTTATTCTGCAGGCCAGCCGGAGGCGGTGTAGGGGTTGCCGTCGGTAATGGGATTGTTTTCACTTTGCACAGCCTGTGCGTTGACGGTCAGCGTCAGAGTCCTGCCGATGTAGCTGGAATCCACCTTGTCGCCTACGATCTCCACATGGGAGAATACATTGGGGGTGGTTTCCCCGGGATTTACAATGCCGGTATAGTAATACCAGCCTTCGTGCAAAACCCAGCGCTCCTCATCAATATTCAGCTTGAAGCAGTCCTCTGCAGAAAGCTCCTGGGAATCTACACCGTAAACCATTTTCACCCGCAAATAGAAGGGGTGCTGGCAAATACTTTCGATGCTGACCTGCTTGGAGATCACATCTCCGGGGACGATATACACACCCTCTTTGGGGAATTCCTTTCCCTGGTCGGTCATTTCGTGAATGACAAATTGAATGTTACCGGAGGTCACCACATTGGTGGCTTTTCCCACGGTGGAGTAATATGCAAGGGTGGATGTGCTGATAAATGCCATCAGCGCCGCCACAAGTGCAGTGGCAAATATTTTCATCTTAATTTTGCCCAAAGAAATGACCTCCTTTCTGCAATTGCCTGTCAGCGATTAAAAGGCACAAAGGATTCTCTTTATGCCCTTTGATCGCCGCCTATCCCCCGAAGGGGATAGGACGGACTTGAATTAGTTGTTAGGATAAGTAACGGTTACGCCGTCATAGGTTTTAAGACCGGAAATGCCCTGACCACCGCCGAACAGTTGATCGAAGACAATGAGTACATTATGGGACTCATCCGCGCTGTGGTTACAAGCAGACAGATCAATTCCGTCTGTTCCTGTTCCTGCTTCAACGCGTGCGTATTTATACTCTCCGGGATCATTATAGCTGCCGGCACCAAGAGAGGCGTATTCACAGTAATGATAGTTGACCCAATCGCCGTAAATTACGTTTACATTTTCACAAGTAACATATCCGGTGGGGTCAGCAACGCCGTTTACACCGTCAACGTGACCGATCAGCATACCGCTATAACGGTATAGCCAATACTGGTAGTTTGCAGCAACGTCATTGATGGCATCCAATTGGCAAGCAACCGTGATATTGGAGAACGACACATTGTTGCCAGCTTGAACCAAGCCAACTACACCGCCCAGGCGAACATCATATGTGCCCCAAAGAGGACCGATAACGGTATCTTCATCCACAACAATGTTCGTGAAAGAGCAGTCGCCGTAGCACTCTGCTGCAACACCGCCGGCAGAATTGTTATAGGCAATCAAAGTAGTGTTGGAAACTGTAATGTCAGAGAACGTTGTATTCTCCGCATTGCCCACAACACCTGCTGCTTCGTTTCTTCCGCTGGAGATGTATGCGTCTGCAACCGTTACATTTTTAATGGTAGCACCATTGGTGTAAGCAAACAGACCGTAATATTCGCCTTCGTACTGCCAAGCGCCCAGGTCGCTTTGCTGGTACAAGTTGGAAATGGTATAACCTTGTCCATCAAAAACGCCATTAAAGGACTTTCCGTTTCCGGAATGACCGATGGGATTAAAAGGAAGGGACGCAAGGTCCACATCTGTGGTAAGCTTAATCGTTTTACCTGCAAAATTGATGCCGGAATCTACAAGAGAAGCAAGACCTGCAAGATCTTCAGAAGAACTCAGTGCAAATTCGGTATCCGTTTCGTTATACCAGGAAGTGTTCACTGTGCCGTCCCAAACATCCGCAAAGGCAGGATACTTGGCATCCTTGTCGTAATCAGAGCCAAAACTATCGCTTTCGTGGGTAAACTGTGCTGCGGCCAGCTTGATACCCAGATCGATTTCCGGTGCAGCGTATGCAATGTCATAGTTTGCTTCGTTGCCAACCGTTTCGGGCATTGTCAGAACAATTGCCAAAACCTTGGAGGTTTGCTCTCCGGGCAAAATGGGAGAATCAGAGCGAACAATGCTGTTAGCAGAGGAAAGCTTGTTCAATGTCACACTGGAAAGTGCAGCCTGGCGGGAGCCGAACATAACAGGAATCAGAAGATCTGCATAGTTTGCACCGGAAGAGAATTCGTCCATCTCATAGGTGCCGATTTCCAGATAGTCAGACAGTTTGAATTCCTTGCCGTTTACATTTGTAGATGCCTTTTCTCCAGCGATATCCACCATCAGGTTGTACTTTAAGGCAAGAGACCCTGCGTTGGATACTCTCAGGAAAACGATCTCGGTGTACCCGGGCTCATACAGTGCGCCCTCTTTGAAAACTTTGGTGTTTTCGTCAACAGGCGTCCAGTTGTCTGCCCAGTCGGTCTTGTATTCAAGAACCACGTCCAGGTTTCCGGCAGTGATGGTATTTCTGCCAGAGGTTACGCTGTCAGTAAACCAAGCAAATGTGCTGCCGATGAGCATAGACACGCACATCAACAGGGACAGTGCGCTCAGAAGCAGTGCCCGCTTGGTTGACTTTTTCTTTGTCATTTTTATGACCTCCTTATTAAATTTTTGCTTTTCAGCGATCAAAAGGCATTGCCTTTTGTGCAGTGCCCTTTGATCGCCGCCTATCCCCCGAGGGGGATAGGACGGGCTTAAATGTTAGTTTGCAGCGTATACAACGGTGGAAGCATCACCATCCAACCACTGCAGCACATCGTAATCGAAGTTGCCGCCGTTGATGGTCAGAGAAGGTGCATCACCCTTGTAACCGGAACCGATGGAAACCGTGCCGCCGATAAAGTCGCCGCCATTGATCACAATGGAAGTATTGGCGTGGCTGTTGCCATAGGAATAAGTATACAGAACGTTATTATCCGCGCTGGTTGCCTTTGTGGACTCAAAAGTACCGCCGTTGATCACAACGGAGATGCTGGGAGCGGCAGTGCTGTCGCTGCCGGGCAGCTGGATCCATGCAGGAGTAGCACCCTTGACCAGGCCACTGTTCATAGTGAACTTAACGTTGTCCTGATTGTACTTTGCAATACGCAGAGCGCAACGCTTGCCAATCAGAGTGCCGCCGTCCAGAGTGAACACGCCCTTGTTGTCAACTGCATAGCTGGCGCCGCCATCACTGCCGTTTTCAACAACAACACCCTCGCCGATGGTCAAAGTGCCTTCGTTGGTAATGGTGTTGGTTGCGTAAGCAGGGATTGCCTGCAAATCAGGATTCTCCGCAACGAAAGAGATCTTGCCTTCGCCGATGATTGTCAGGTTACCGTTGTTGGTGATGATAGCAGAAGCGCCGCTGTTGGAAACAGCATAACTCAGGTCATTACCGTTCAGGTCCAGTGTAGCCTGAGCAGTCTTGGGCACAACGATGGTCTCAGCCACTGTGATATCTGTGTCCAGAACAATATTGCCGCCGGCTGCCAGTGCTTCCTTCAGGTCAGCAGCAGAGGATACCACTGTGACTTCGGGGAACTGTGCCTGCTTGTCATACTCTCTAGTGAAACTATCGTACTCGTAGACTTCCTGCGTAGCCAGTGCTGTGATGGAAACACCCTCGATCTTCAGACCCTGATACTCGTTGCCAGCCTCTTCCTTCATATGACCGGAAATGGTAAACTCAGCAGAAGTATCGGTGTGGCCGGTGTTCAGGCTGGTATGACCCTTGCCCATCAGGCTCCAGTCCATCATGACGGTGCCGTCAGCAGTGCCATACATCAGACCGTAGGAATTGCCCTCCATAGCAGAATATACTGCGCCGGCAGAACCGGTCTTCAGGCTATCGGGAATGTTTGCAACTTTCGTTTCAAACTCAATGGCTTCCAGCAACTTCTCGTCGCCGGTAATGCCGTTAACTTTCAGCAAAACCTTTGCTGCCAGGTTGCCTTCGTTACGAACGCGGATCTTAGGCAGCTCGTAAGTACAACCAGGCTCCCAAAGGACTTCTCCCACGTAGCCGTGGTAGTTGCCGCCTTTGACAAACTCCAGAACCTGACCTTCTGCATCTTCCCAACTGTCGCCGTCCCAATATTCCATAACGATATCGAGCGTACCAGCCTGGATCACATTGCTTCCGCTGGTCACAGAGTCGGTAAACCAAGCGAAGGTGCTGCCAACGAGCATAGACACGCACAGAAGCAGTGCCAGAGCGCTCATCAGAAGTGCACGCTTGGTGCCCTTAAATTTCGTCATTAAAATGACCTCCTTTTACTTTGTCGGCATCGGATAAAACTGCAGTTCGTAAATGCCGACAAAACGAGTGCAGTTTGTTTCTGGCTTTTTATAATCCGTTTTCAGCCAAATGGTTTCTTCTTCTATTTTCTTATTATTTCCAGTAGTTTGCGAAAGCATCGTAGGCGTTGTCGCCGGTGTTGTCAGCCTGGATAGCGTCTGCAATGATCACCATATTAAACTCACCAGCAAAGGTCTTTACATCCTCATTGGTCAGGTCGCCGGGGATCTGGATACCGGTAAACAGGGTTGCAGTTGCGTTGGGAGCCAACTTGCCTTCCAGATAATACTCGTTGACAACGGTTCCGTCGGTGTAGTCATCGTCTACGATCTCACTGCGCCAGTCGGCATCCACATAACCTGCGATCACATCGTCGATGGTCAGGTTATACTTAGCCAGCAGGGGTACCCACTTGTCTGCATCATTCAGGGTAACCGTCACACGAACATACTGATCGTATGCGCCAGTGTTCTGAACGGTGGGGTTCTTGTCCAGCTCGTCGCCAGGAGCGAGGCTTGTATACGTGTTGCCTACGGTGGTGGTATCGCCTTCGTCGATCACACCGTCGTTATTGCTGTCGATCATCTTGCCAGTATCGGGATCCACAATGTTCTCATAGAGGGAAAGGCTGAAATCAGGAGTTTCGCCGTCATCCGTGGTAGATACCTTGAAAATGTTTTCAACGCTCTGGCTGGCCTGGAACCAAGCCAGGGTGCCCATAGAGATGATAGCCACAAGGCTGATCGCAAGGGCAGCAACAAACACCTTTTTCTTTGTCATTTTCATTGAATTTTCCTCCTTTCTTCAAAGATATATTTCAAATTTGTGCCTATTGGAATTCCAAAACCGATCAATACGCACAAACTGGAAACCAAGTTTGGCAGGATTATTTTTCTGCCATTTCTGCCCGGAGTTTTGCCAGTTCCTGCTTGAGTTTTTCGTTTTCTTTTGTGGCAGAGTCAATTTCAGCCTGTTTTGCGGCTGTCTCAGCCGCTTCCTCTGCTTTTTTCTTCTTGCCCAGCAGATCCGGCAAAAACACCAGCAAAATCAGCACAGCACCTGCCCCAATGGTGATATACATACCGGGAGGGTTTTGCACAAAGTCAGACACATATCCAAGTTTCGGAATGGAAAACCGGGGCACGCCGATCACATTGTTAAAATGCACCGGCTCACTGTCTGCGATCTGGTTGGCATCACCTTTGGTATAAAACCGCTGGTTTTCTCCATCGATCTTTACAACACGGTGGGTGGCTACCACCAGATCTTCATTTAAGAGAAAGGTAATGGGGTCGCCCACCTGGATGGTATTGGGATCTGTCTTTTTTACATAGATCAGGTCTCCCACGCTGTACTGAGGTTCCATACTGCCGGATATCACAGTATAGCACTGGAACCCAAGCAGCCGGGATCCCATCAGGAACACGGCGCACAGCACCATCAGCACCACCAATACGGTGGACGCAATACTCCACAGTTTTTTCATATATGTAACTCCTATTTACGCATATTTGCCGCCTATCCCCCGAAGGGGATAGAACGGCGCGAGGAAAAAAATGAAGACACATTTTTGGGCTTTGTCTGCAAAGAACTTAATATCTCACAAAAGGAATTAAGGATAACCATAATTTCCGTCTTTGCTGGAGCCAATATCTGCGCTCGGAACCGACCGTTCTTGCAATCTCACTGTTGATGTATCTCAGTTCCCGGGAAAATTCGTTATAGAAGGAAACCAAGCCGACTAATAAAAGGATCGCTAAAAAAATGACGATCAATATGATCAGCCAACGCAGGGCTGTGCTAACATCATTTGCTGGGGGCATTTTTTCCTCCTGTCTCTTTGCTTCTGCGGGTTTTCGAGCGGTCTTCGTCTCTTGCCATTGCACAAACGGCGCAGGCAACAAATCCAAAGAAACCGCCGACTAAAAGACCTATAAAAAACTGTACCATCCGTACATCCACTCTTTCTGTTTCAGCGGTGTTAACTGCAAACTTCTGCACTTTCTGTTTTTTCCGTCTCTGCCGGCGCAGTGCCTTCCAGTTGTGCTTTGAGCGCCCGCAGTTCCCGGAGCATCTTTTCGTTTTCTGCTTTTTCTGCTTCTAGTTTTTCCTTTTCTGCCTGCATTTGCTCCATCTGTTCCTTCTTATAGCGGCGGAACAGATTGAAGAATTTCACACCCTCATAAAGAATGATCAGCAAAAATGGCGTAAAAATACACACAAAGTAACCGGGGGTGGTCTTTAAGAAATTAAAGAATGTGCCAAGCCCGGCAATATGGCTCCGGTACTGACCGAGCACATAGGGATAGGTTACGATGGTCTCGTCGTCCACCCCTGTGGTCGTACCGTAGGTGATAAATCCGGGATTGCCTTCTGCATCTGTGGTAATTTCCCGAATCTTATGGGTGACGGTTTCTCCAAAACTGGCGGTGTCCTGGGACATAAAGGTGATAATATCCCCTTCTTTTAAGGTGGCTGGATCCACTTCTTTGACCAGGATCAGCGCGCCGGCTTTAAAGTCGGTGGCTGCCATAGAGTCTGAATTGACGATGTACATTTTGTAGCCAAACAGATCCCGGTCGTTTCTGTTGAAGGTGGTTACTGAGATCACTGTAAAGATCATCATCGACACAGCCAGCAGCACCACCAGCCAGACGAAGGTTGTTTTTATGATGTTCAGCGCTTTTTTCATAGGAACGAACTCCTCTTCTTTAATTTCTGAAATACTGTTCTACAGAACGGTATATAACCCGGAACACGTGCTCTGCATAATCATCACTGTTGGGCATCAACCCATTGTGCACCTTCGCGGCAAAATCCAGCATTACATTTAATATGTGGTTGAGGATCATCCACACATCTGCCTCATCTATAAAGGCTTCCCGGAATTTTTCTACCACCGGCGTATATCGTTTCTTATGCGCCTGAGCAGAATTCTTTATAAATTGCGGCGAATAATAGTATTGCAAAAAGGCCAGGCACCGCCCGCGATTGGAAATTATAAAATTCCATACCACAAAGAAAAAGTATCGGCTGCGCTGTTCATATTCCATTTCCCTCCGATACATTACCGGCAAATGCTGCATCACAACATCCACAAGTTCTTCGTCCAGTACATCAAAAACTTTTGCGAGCATATCTTCCTTATCTGCAAAGCAGCGGTAGATGTAGGCTTCATTTACGGCAGTTGCAAGTCCGATTTGTTTTGTTGAGGCTTTTTCCAAGCCATCTCTGGCGATAACAAGGATTGTACCGTCGATTAGTTTCCTCCGGATCTCATCCTGTTTCATTTTGTTGATATCTCCTTTGTTGTAAATGTTTACTACAACCGTTTGCAAATTTTTGCAAACGCTGAGCGTTTGCCGATTGCGCCATTTATGCTACAAAAAACCGGACTTTTTCTGTCCTTATACCGGTTGCCCTTCAAGGAACTCAGGTACAGGCATAATGTTTACAACATTTTCTTTTCCGCACCTTTTGCACTTGATAGGCAGATCCTTTACCTGTGTGGTAGGAAGAAGCCACAGAACTGTATGCTTCCCGCAGGAAGGGCACAGAAAACGGCGGCACCTTGAATGAACTTCATTATCTAGTTGTGTCTCTTGCAAATATTCTCACCCCGGCTCTTCGTGCATTATGGCAAACGGCAAAATAAAAAAGCCTGTACCATAATCGCATACACGATTAAATGGCACAGGCTCTGAGGCTCAGGCACAATTTAATTAAGTCCTTTCGCAAGTGGAAAAACAGTCCGCCGTACGCGAACATTTTTCTCCCCAGGAAAGTACATCAAATATGTGGTTGTATTATATACAATGTTTTGCTCAATGTCAATTCCTGAAATCACAAAAAATCAAGTAATTACATAGTTTTTTTGTATATTTTACAACAAAATAGCCCATTCCTTTCTGGCAAAACCCCTTTGGCTGGCTGTTTTGACTTATCTGTACAGCATCAATTACAGATAAATCAAGACAAACGCATACATTTGAATATGAAAGGTACTGTCGTAATATTATCGCCTACGAATACAGTCAAGTGCATACTATCTCATACTGAAAGTGCCCATATTGGAAAGTATAATGATTATAAAATTCGTTTCTTACGAAGTGAGGTATTCGTTATGGGAAAGATCGTAGATTATAAAAACACAGATCGGTTTATCCAACTTGGGATTGCTATCTCGACCCTTAGGAGAATTCGCGGTATGTCTCAGGAAAAACTGGCAGAAAAGGCAAATATCAGCCGCTCCCTGCTGAGCAATATCGAAGCCCCCAATCTGGCATACGGCTTTTCTTTAGATGTGTTTTACTGCCTTGCCGACGCTTTGGATATTGCACCAGAAGATCTGATCAAGGCTTCTGTGTTCCCGGACCGGGTGATCGAACGAAAATAAAAGTCTTCTTTCGGAGACAACGGAAAACCGCGTGCGGTGTAAATGCCGCTGATCGTTTGGGGCATCCTGGATTTTGTAGATTTCGGAAATCACCCTATTTCATGGTAAAAGTGCATATAAAAATACCTACCCCTGCTGATACGAAAAGTATCCAATAAGGGTAGGTATTATGGTGCCGCTGACCGGAATCGAACCGGTACGGATTTTACTCCGAGGGATTTTAAGTCCCTTGTGTCTACCTATTCCACCACAGCGGCATATATTTTTTGTGTTCCTTTGTTTTCTATACCGAATTGCGCTATTGCTTAATAATGCTATCACATTTCCCGGCAATCGTCAAGTGACATTGCGGAAAAAGATAGGAACGGCACGCAGGCCGTTCCGTACAAGTGTTTTTACAACTGGTCCAAATTCAGGCTAAAGGGCTCTAAACAGTTTTCAATGAACCAGTCCAGTTCCGGCATTGCCATTTTCTGCAAAGCAGTCAGGGACAATTGGGCGGCAGAATCAAATTCCGTATTGCCCGCCTTCTGCTCCTCAATACATTTAATATAAGCAGACAGTTTGTCCGCCGCCTTCACAATGGGCAGTGTTTCCGGATCATCTTCCAGCACCAGCGGGGCATAACTATCCCGCAACTGGGGCGGCAGCATATCCAAAAGCCGTTCTCCTGCGATCCGCTCCACCTGCTTGTATGCGGTCTTAATATCCGGATTGTAGTACTTAATGGGCGTGGGCAGGTCACCGGTCAAAATTTCCGATGCATCGTGATACAGTGCCGCCACCGCGCATTTATCCGGGTCCGGGCCGCTAAGTTTCAAAATGTCCCGGCGGATCAGCGCCAGGGCGTGGGCAAGCACCGCCACCTGGTGGCTGTGCTCCTGAATGTTTTCCGAAAAGGTATTGCGCATTAAGCCCCAGCGGGTAATGTAGCGCATCCTGCCCATCAAGGCGTAAAATTCATTTGCCATAAGACTTCCTCTTTTTTTGTTAAACAGGCAATTAAAACGTATGTCATTGCGAACCAGTGCGCACACTGGTGTGGCAATCTCCTGGTACGAGGCTGGTTTTTGAGATTGCCACGTCGCTTCGCTCCTCGCAATGACACGGTTATTGATCGTCTGTATTTCTACATTATTTCTTCTAATTTTTTTAGCAGGTCAGCCGGGTTGTCACAAAAATGGGTCGCGCCGGCGGCAATCAGGCATTCCTTGTCCCGGAATCCCCACAGGACGCTCAGGCATTTTACCCCCGCATTGCAGGCAGTTTCCACATCTGTTTCGCTATCGCCTACATAAATGCAGGTTTCTGCGCCAATTTCCCGCATCGCCTGAAACACCATATCCGGTGCAGGTTTTCTGGGACAGTCGCTATCCTCTCCCCGGGCGAACACCCCAGGGAAATACTGGGCGCACAACGTTTTTGTTGCCACATCCGGTTTATTGGAAACGATTGCCACCGGGTAACGGGCGGCGATTTGATCCAGTGCCTCCAAAATGCCCCCATAGGGAGCGGTTTTGATCTGGGAATGGGTGGCGTAGTATTTCTGATAAAATGCCAGCACTTCCTCCACATCCGGGTCTGTGTCCGTTCCCGGTAAGGCCTTACGGATCAAATTTTTTGCCCCTGTTCCCACGAAAGAACGCACCTCGTCCAGTGTTCGCTCCGGACAACCAAATCGGGTAAGGGTATGGTTCACTGCATCAGTCAGATCCTCCAATGTATTCAGGAGGGTCCCATCCAGATCAAATAAAATTGCTGTTTTCATTTTAATAGCCTCTGTTTTTCAACACACGGATGTCATTTCCTACAAAAGTCAGCCGCTGGAAACTTCCCTGCAAACGGGAGCCGATCTGGGGGGAATAACGGCAGATAATCTCGTCGATGTTCAGGTTTGTGGAGATCACCATGGGTTTTCCCGCCAGCAGGCGGTCATTGACTAAGGCATAAAGCGCCGCAGTGACGAAATTGCCGGGCAGTTCGGTGCCCAGATCGTCTAAAATCAGCAGGTCACACTTTGACAGTCTTTCCACTTCCTGGTGGCTGGTTTCATCTGGGTTAAAACGATCTTTTTCCAGTTTGGAAAACAAGTGGGGTGCGCTTTCATAGGCAACGGAATAGCCCTTATCCGCCGCAGACCGGGCAATGCAGGCAGACAGGAAGGTCTTGCCCAGTCCAGTACCGCCCACAAACAGCAGATTGCCGCTGTTTTCCCCGAAGGTTGCGGCATATTTCCGGCAGATGTTGAAATTATGCTCCATAATCACCCGGGGTGATGCGCCATACTTGGGGTCGTTCTCCTGGGGATAATAGTCCAGACGAAATTTTTCAAACCGTTCATCATTGGAAGAGAGCAAGGAGATCTCCTTTTTCTGCTCCTGACGGCAAAGTTCCTGCAAACACTCGCACATTGTTGCGCCAATGTAGCCGGAGCCGCCGCAAATGGTGCAAATGGGACTGTCATCCAGGTAGCCTTCTTCAAAATATTCCCGGGCCAGTTCCTGCCGCTCCTGCTGCAGGGCAAGATTCGCCTGCTTCACCTGCTCCATTGCCAGTTTTGCGTCGCCGCCCTGGGTAAATACGGCCTGTGCCGCCAGTGCCATAGACCGGCGCAACAGCTGATCGATTTCCTGAATACGGGGAACTTTTTGATAAGCCTCCAGCAAATGCTGCTGGTTTTCCGATTCCCGGTCCGCCTTTGCGCTTTCCAGCCGCTGGCGGGCGCGGCGTATGACATCTATACTGTATCCCATAGGTTAACCCTCCCGTAACACTCTTTGGATCGCTTCCAGTTCCGCATCGCCCAACTGGCCGGATGCGCCCTTCGGCTGGGTTTTTGTATCCTTTTGCTGCACCTGCTCCACCGTCAGCAACCCTTTTTCCTGCCAGCGGGAGAGAATCTTGTTCATATACGCCCAACTTAAACCACCTGTATTCAGGCAGGTGCGCTCGTAGGCAAGTTTCACTGTTTCCAGATTGAATCCCCAGTCCAGCCACTGCTGGGCATATTTTTCTTCCCCGGGGGTCAGATTTCTGCCCCGGATCTGCAGTGCTTCCATCAGCTGTCCCATACGGCTGCGGCGCATTGCCTGCTTACGCATATAGGCAACCGCCTCTTCCATTGTATCGATGCCCTGCTCCGCCCAGGCGTAAGCCTCTTTTTCGATGGTTCGCAGGGAGGGGTTTCGCAAACTGCCCCTTTGCCGGGCGCGCTCCTTGCAGTAGCACACCAGCACCGAGATCACATCCTCAGGCAATCCCAGATAGCGAACAAATCCCAGCAGGATCTTTAATTCTTCCGTATTGAGGGTGCGGCCCAGCAGCCGCTGGATCTCTCCGTAAAGACCCTTAAAGCCATTGTCTGTATCCATCGCCGTCAGCACATCGGTCTCGCTATACTGGGGGCGTTCCCCCACGATCAGGCGTGCCTTTTCCTCCTGATAGAGCCCCAGTTGCCGCAAAGTGGCTGCGGCACAATCCAGCCTGGTTTGATTGAGCGCCAGTTCCTGCCGGGCATTTTTCAGGGGATTGCCGCACTGTAAATATATGTAAAGCAAAGCCGCATCGGGATTGGCGGCGCAGAGCAGTTTATGAATATCTGCCTGCTGGATTTTCAGATCTGTGCTTTGCATAAGGCTGATTTTCCTCCATCTTAATCATTGGGTTAGTATTATAACATAGGTTTTTGTTCTGCACAACCTTTCGAAATTGCTGTTTTTATAGAAAAAAAGTTGTGTTTTTTGGTTCTGCACAGTATCTTGTGGCGAAAAATAATATCAGCCACAATTCCTTCTACTTTTTCTTGCAATGTTTCTGTGTTTCTGTTACAATAGGGATAGTCCATTTGAAAGGAAGATATTTATGAAACGCATTGTATGTTTGGTCTTTGCTTTGTGCCTGATCCTGTGCGGCTGCGGCGCCGGTGAAGAAACCACAGCCCCAACCACAGCAGCACCCACCGCTCCGGCAACTACGGCCGCTCCCACTACGGAGCCTACCACCGTCCCGGAAACCACCGAAGCACCGGTGATCTATCACCACCCCTTAAACGGCAAGGTGCTGGAAGAACCCTGGACCGGTCGTGCCACTGCAATCGTTATCAATAATATTCAGGCGGCTCTGCCCCAGTACGGCATCAGCCAGGCAGATATGATCTATGAACTGGAGACCGAAGGTGGCATTACCCGTATGCTGGCAGTGTTCTCCGATTTGAGCAATGTGGGTTCTATCGGCCCTGTCCGCAGCGCCAGAACCTTCTTCAATAACATTGCCCTGTCCCACGATGCGGTGCTGGTGCACTGCGGCGGCAGTCAGTTTGCCCTCAACGCCAATTATTCCGACAACGGCGACAAGATCTCCGACTGGCAGCACATCAATGAGCAAAACAACGGCTCTTACTTCTTCCGGGACTACACCCGCTACAATTCCGGCTACTCCTGGGAACATACCCTGTTTACCAGCGGTGAGAAACTTCTGCAAGGCCTGAGCGACAAGGAATACAACATCACCTATGAAGGCGACGGCTATGACCACGGCCTGACCTTTGCGGAAGATCCCCAGATTGACGGCGGCTCTGCCACTTCTGTGACCGTCACCTTCCGCAACACCAAGACCACTTCCTTTGCCTATGATTCCGCAACCGGTCTGTATAAGGCATCCCAGTACGGCAAGGATCTGATGGACGCCGGTGCAGGCCAGCAGGTTGCTTTCCGGAATGTGATCGTGATCTATACCAGACAGTTCTTCCGTTCCGATGCTTACTACAGCCGTTCCTTCTATGAACTCAGCGGTTCCGGTGAAGGCCACCTGCTCTGTGACGGTCAGATCCTTCCCATCACCTGGCACAGAGATGACCTGCGGGGCGCTTTCACCTATACTTACGAAGACGGCACACCTGTAACCCTGGGTACCGGCACCACCTATGTGGGTGTGGTAGACTCCGAACGGGGCAGCCTAAGTTATGAATAAAAAAAGCAGGGCTTTGGGCAACACCTCATAAGGAAGTAATGCCTGAAAAATGGCGTCTATTCCCACCATTGTGCGTTAAAAATGCTCGAAATACACAAAGTATTTCGAGCATTTTTTTATGATGTTAAGCGGAAAAGGGACCGTTTAAAACCAATACTTCCTTATGAGGTGTTGCCCTTTGCCCTGCTTTTTTAGTTTATAGTTAACGCACAGGTACGAAAAACGACAAAACCGCGTCATTCTGAGCAAGCGAAGCGCGTCGAAGAATCTACGCATTGCTGTCTGTGCTGAGCAGTTTTTCAGTGCGAAGATCCTTTGAGTCCTTTCAGTCGCTCAGGATGACGCATTTTCGATGGGTTTCGCGATCTATGGTACTTCCAATTCCTTACACATCCAGCCGGGAGGTTAAGCAAAGTTTTTCTCCTGTGATTGGGTGGGTAAAGGCGATCTCCTTGGCGCACAGCAACTGGGTTTGAAGACCCAGCGATTGGGAATAGGCCTGGGATGCTTCGCTCCCATACTGGGGGTCTCCTAAAATGGGAAATCCCATATAAGCGCAATGCACCCGCAACTGGTGGGTGCGTCCGGTTATCGGACGCAGGGCAAGACGGCAATTGTCTCCCCGTTCCAGCACTCGAAATTCCGTCACCGACGGTTTTCCTTCCGGGGAAACTTCCCGCAAAAGGCTGGGTAAGGGCTTGCGGGCGATGGGGGCATCGATGACCCCTTCTTCCGCTTTCGGACCGCCAAAGGTGCGGGCGTGGTAAATTTTTGTCAGTTGGCAGGACTGCAAAAGGGAATGGATATGGGCGTTTTTCGCCAGCAGGACGATGCCGAAGGTATCCCGGTCCAGCCGGGTCACCGGATGAAAGGCGCAGTTCTGCCCGGTGGTTTGGTAATAGCCCAGCACCCGGTTTGCCAGTGTGCCGGTAAGTTTACTGCGGGAAGGGTGAATAAGCATTCCCGCCGGTTTATCCACAGCCAGCAGGTGTTCGTCCTCATATAAAAGGGTGACCGGCGTAAATTCTGCCGGATACTGAGGCGTTTCCTCATCCAGGGGTACGGTGATCACATCCCCGGGGGCAACCGCAAAATCCGTATGCCGGGGAATGTTGTTTACAAACAGTTTTTCCTGCCATTTCAGGCGGTTCATCAGCCCTGTGGACATTCCCATTTCCTCTTTCAAAAATGAAGAAAGCCGCCCACTGCGCCTGGCTGTATGCTCCAGTTTCATTTCCCTTCCCCCTTTCTTCCGGTTTACATAAGTTTTTGAAGGGGACGCCGCCCCCGGCGTCCCACGAAATGGATCTATCCGCTGACTATGTCCTTGTTAACAAAGCAATATATCGAAAACAGGAGATTGCCACAGCCCTTTGGGCTTCGCAATGACACGGGTTTCGATGGTTTTTTCTGATGCGCGTACCTTTGAGGTAATTGTCAATTGTCCATTGAAAAACAAGGGG
>JAZNDD010000131.1:0-7116 GCA_045587865.1 Faecousia sp. | reverse complement strand
TCCGCCCATCGAGGTCGGATTTTCTGATGGGACGCCGAGGGCGGCGTCCCCTACGAATTAACCGATAAACAGAAATTTAATGAGATGATTTGATGCTTCGCATCATAAATTGAGGCAAAGCCTCGTGAATTTTCGCTATGCTCAATGAATTGAATTGCCCCATAAAAATGTGCCGTAAGGCACTATTCACGCCCTCGGGCAAATCACGGCAAAGCCAATTCAAGCCCCAAAAGGGCAATTCATTGGGCCCGTTGCAAAATGCAACGGGCCCATTTTTTGATTCTAGCGGTCTTCCCGGAAGTAACTCAGGCCCAGGCTCTGGGGCGGCTGATGCTCCCGCTTTTTACGCATACTGGTGATAATCAGTACCAGCAAGGTTACAATATAAGGCAGCATCTTAAAAAGTTCCTGGGTGGCAGTACCCAGACCCCGGATATAGTTGTTTGCATTGCAGAGCGCACCGAACAGGAAGGATCCCCAGATGGCCATTGTGGGCTTCCACAGGGCAAAGATTACCAGTGCGATCGCCATCCAGCCCCGGTCACCGAAGGCGTTGTTGGACCAGATGCCGTTGGCGTATGCCATTACATACTGTAGTCCGCCCAGACCTGCAATGGCACTGCCAATGCAGGTGGACAGATATTTATATCTGGTAACATTGATACCGGCAGCATCTGCGGTGGCAGGGTTTTCACCCACTGCCCGCAAATTCAAGCCTACCCGTGTGCGGTTCAGAACAAAAGATGCGACCAGAGCAATTGCTACAGCGCAGTAGGTCAGGAAGTCGTGAGAAAGGAAGATCTGTCCGAACCAGCCTAGATCATCGGCAAAGGGCAGTGCTGTACGGTAAAGGTTACTGGTACGGGTCAGGGCAACAATGGGCAGGTCGCTGTCTGTCAGCTTTGTCAGGGAGCTGCCGAAGAAGTTGCCGATGCCAATACCGAAGGTGGTCAGGGCAAGGCCGGTAACATTCTGGTTTGCCCGAAGGGTGACAGTCATAAAGCTGTAGATAAGACCCATCAGCACAGAGCCAAGAATGGAACATAGCAGCGGGACCAGAATCGCCAAAAACGGATTCATAGCAATAGCGGCCGCATCACAGGCGCTTTCGTACATAAATGCGCCGATGACACCACCAATGGCGCCCACATACATAATACCGGGGATACCCAAATTCAAGTGACCGGATTTTTCGGTGACGATCTCACCGGTGGAACCGTAGAGAAGGGGAACACCCAGAGGAATGGCGGAGCTGATAAATGCAACGAACATATTCATTATGCTGCGCCTCCTTTCTTGTGGTGGCGGAATTTGACAGTGTATTGGATGAAGAATTCACAACCCACTAAGAACAGTATCACAATGCCGGAAACGATATCGGCATAAGCGCTGTTCAGGAAGAAGCTGTCGGCTACCTTGGCAGCGCCGGTCTGCAGGAAGGTCACAAGGCCGGACATCAGCGCCATAATGAAGGGGTTGAACTGACCCAGCCAGGAGATCATAATGGCAGTAAAGCCTTGACCGCCTACGGTGTTTGTGTTGATGGAGTGGTCTGTACCGGCGACCAGAAGCATACCGGCTATGCCGCAGAGGGCACCGGAGATCGCCATTGTGCGGATGATGACCTTTTTTACATCGATGCCCACATACCGGGCGGTGTTTTGGCTTTCGCCTACAACAGAGATCTCGTAGCCGTGCTTACTGTATTTCAGGTAAATAAACAGTCCAACCATCAAAGCGGTTACGATCAGAATGTTCAGAAGATATTTCTGGTCAAGGATCACAGGCAGATTGCCGGTCTTTACTGGCTTGATAATACCGGAGCCGGAGCCTGTGAGATATACATAGTATGCCACGATCTGGGTGGCAACATAGTTCATCATCAGGGTGAACAGGGTTTCATTGGTTTTATACTGAGCCTGGAACAGTGCCGGGATCAGACCCCAGATCGCACCGGCCAGAATGCTGGCGATGGCTATGATCAGGATCAGTATACCGTTGGGGACTTTGTCGCCAATCTCGATCATACATACCATAGCAGCAAGACCGCCCATCAGCGCTTGACCTTCTGCGCCGCAGTTCCAGAACCGCATACGGAAAGCAGGGGTAACTGCCAAAGCAAGACACAGCAAAATTGCAGTTTGCTGTAAAAAACGCCACAAAAGGGTAGTTTTGCCTTCTAAAAGTCTGCCAAATACACCCTTGAACATAATTTGGTAGCCTTCTATAACCGTTGCACCGGTAAGCATAGAAGACAGGATGCCGATCACCAGGAAACCCAGTGAAATAGCACCTAAGCGGATCAGCCAGGCTTTGCCGGAAGAAAGATTATCCCGCTTGGCGATATGGATCAGGGGATCACGATGCTTTTTATTTGCTGCCATTGCTGTCTCCTCCTTCCTGAGAGTCCATTGCCTCAGATTTTGTCATCAGCAGACCGATCTGCTCCTTTGTGGCTGTGCGGGCATCCAACAAGCCAGTGATCTTACCGGAACCAATCACCAAGATCCGGTCGCACAGTTCCAGCAGAACATCCAAATCTTCACCGACGAAGATCACGGCAGTGCCCTTTTCCTTTTGCTGGTTGAGCAGATTATAAATAGTATAAGAAGAATTGATATCCAGGCCACGGACAGGGTATGCGGTCATCAGCACCTTGGGGGCGGAGGCAATCTCACGGCCAACCAGCACCTTCTGCACATTGCCGCCGGACAGACGGCGTACCGGTGTGGTGGCACTGGGGGTCACCACCTCCAGATCCCGGATGATCCGTTCTGCCAGGTCTTTGGGCTCTTTGCGGTGCAGGAAAGCACTTTTACCTTTCCGGTAGCTGCGAAGCATCATATTGTCCACAATGTCCATATTGCCCACAAGACCCATACCCAGACGGTCCTCCGGAACAAAGGACAGCCGCACACCCAGATCCCGGATTTGGATCGGTGTTTTGTTCCGCAGGTCATCAATCTGACCGGTTTTGGGATTGTGGTAAAGAATATCGCCCTTTGTCAGTTTCTGCAGACCGGCAATGGATTCCAGCAGTTCCCGCTGCCCGGAACCGGCAATGCCTGCAATACCCAAAATTTCACCGCCTCGGGCGGTAAAGGAGATATCGTCCAGCACGGTAGCGCCCTGCCGGTTGACACAGGAAATGTGGCGCACTTCCAGCCGATCCTCAACACTTTGGGGCATAGAACGGTCGATGTTCAGTTCCACCTTCTTACCCACCATCATTTCTGTCAATTGGGATTCGTTGGTCTGGTTGGTGCTGACAGTGCCCACATATTCACCCTTGCGCAGAACGGATACCCGATCGGAAAGGCTCAAAACCTCGTGGAGTTTATGGGTAATGATGATGATGCACTTGCCATCTTCGCGCATACGGCGCAAAATGGCAAACAGTTTCTGGGTCTCCTGGGGCGTCAGGACAGCAGTAGGCTCGTCCAGGATCAGAATGTCTGCGCCCCGGTAGAGTACTTTGATGATCTCAACCGTCTGCTTTTCAGAAACGGACATATCATAGATCTTCTTGTTGGGATCAATATCAAAGCCGTACTGATTGCTGATCTGGCTTATCTTCTGAGCGAATTTCTTCAGATCATAAGGTTTTTCCTTCAGACCCAGAACGATATTTTCTGTGGCAGTAAATACATCTACCAGTTTGAAGTGCTGGTGGATCATACCAATCTTATAGTCAAAGGCATCGGTAGGGGAGGCAATGGTAACCTCCTTGCCGCCGATAAAGATCTGGCCTTCGTCCGGATAGTAAATGCCGGAGATCATATTCATCAGGGTGGTTTTACCGCTGCCGTTCTCACCCAATATGGACAAGATCTCACCCCGGTAAGCAGTCAGGCAGACATTTTTGTTTGCCACAACTTTTTTGCCGAAGGTTTTTGTAATATTTTTCAGTTCAATTGCCGGTTGTTTTTCCAAGAAAAGACCCTCCCTTTTCTCAAGGTTATTAAGTTAGTGTCATTGCGAACCAGTGACCGATGTCACTGGTGTGGCAATCTCCCGGGTATGGTACACCGGAGATTCCCACGACCAGTTTGCGAACTGGTCTCGGAATGACATAGTGTTTTTCCAGTTCTCAAAACCGGGCTCAGCCAATAAGCCCGCTGTTCAAAACTAGAACATAAGGCGGGGCAAGCGTAGGCTTGCCCCGCCCGGTTTATATTAGATTAGCCGTAGTTACGGTCCAGCAGAGTGATGCCGTCGATTTCAACATCCCAGTAAGGACCGGAACGGAACTTGGATTCCATAAAGATACCGTCTTCGATTACTTCAGTATCCTTCTCGAAGTTGGCGTCGGTGTCCACGTCAGCCTTGTAGGAGGACAGAGTCTCGCCGCCTACAGTGAAGTTAGCGGTGTCGAATACCTGAATGGAGCCGTCCTTCAGACCGGCGATAACTTCCTCCAGCTTCTTGTCTGTGCCCTCAGCAACGTTCTTACCCAGTTCGGTCAGAACAACGGAGCCAGTCTCCAGAGTGCCGGTCCAGTCAGCTGCAATGGCCTCGCCGTTCTGAACCTGGGTGATCATATACTTGAAGTAGGGCACCCAGTTGATCCGGGAGGAGATCAAGAAGGTCTCGGGGCAAGCAGCGGCAGTAGAGCCGTTGTAGGAAACGTTGGGAACGCCTGCGTTCTCACAAGCGGTGGGAGCACCCATGGAGTCAGCGTGCTGGCTGATCAGGACACAGCCACCGTTGATCAGAGCTTCAGCAGCAGCCTTTTCCTTGGTCTCATCGTACCAGGAGCCGGTGAACTTAACATCCATTGTTACGCTGGGGCAAACGGACTTAGCGCCCAGATAGAAGGAGGTGTAGCCGGACATAACTTCAGCAAAGGTAAATGCGCCAACATAGCCCATCTTTGCTTCTTCAGCAGTGATTTCGCCTGCTTCGATCATTTCGTTGAGTTTCAGACCAGCAACCACGCCAGCAGCATAACGGCCCTGATAGATGGAAGCGAAAGCATTGTGGAAGTTGGGCAGTTCTGCAGTGTGTGCCTGGGTACCGGTTGCGTGGCAGAACTCTACCTCGGGGTACTCTTCAGCAGCCTGCATCAAGAAGGACTCGTGACCGAAGGAGTCAGCGAAGATGATGTCACACTCTTCCACTTCAATCAACTCAACAGCAGCCTCGTAGCAAGCATTGGACTCGGGGATGTCGGTCTTCTGGACCATCTTAACACCCATTTCGTCGCAAGCGGCGATGGCAGCGTCGATGAAGTTCTTGTCGTAGGTGGACTGCTCAGTGTGCAGGAAGATGAAGCCGACCTTCAGGTCACTGGCAGCAACTTTGTCGTTGTTGCTATCAGCATTGCCAGCAACTTCGTTGTTGGGGGCTTTGGTGCCCTCGTTGGTGGCATCGTTGGTGTCGCCATTCTGACCGCAAGCACACAGGCCCAGAACCAGGACCATTGCCAGGATCAGCGCAAGGATCTTTTTCATTTGTGTGTTCCTCCTAAAAAATAAAAAATGGTAAAACAGGATCATCTGTTCGACAATAATCCCACTTTTACTAAAAAAACATATCACAATTCATAAAAAATGTCAAGTAAATCACCCAGCCGCAGAATAGAAAAAAAGAAATATCAACCTTTTTTGAAATTCCTTGTTGTCAAAACGAAAATACAGATGTATAATAGAGCAAATATCCACTTAGGAAAGGACTGTAACCAAAATGATCGATCAAAATCTGGTTCTGAAAGATAAGGAAGCGGTCAAGCGCTCCATTGCCCGGAAGGGTTACGATGTTTCTAACATCGACAAACTGGAAGAAGCCCTGATTGCAATGAAGAAGGCCAAGACCGAACTGGACGAGTTGCGGGCAAAGAGAAATGCCTGGAACAAGGACCGCAACATTCCTGTAGATGATAAGCGTGCCTTGCGTGATGAGATCGCAGAGAAGGAAAAGGCTTTGGGCGAACTGGAGGATGCCTGCAAGGAACTGCTGTGGGATATTCCCAACTTCCCCGATGAGGATGCACCCGAGGGCAAGGACGAAAACGACAATGTGGTCGTTCGGGAGTGCGAGGATTATTATAAGTGTGCGGTGGAAGATCCCAAGCCCCACTGGGAACTGGGTAAGGAACTGGGTATTTTGGATAATGAGGCTGCCAGCAAGATCTCCGGCGCGATGTTTGCCCTGTATAAGGGTAAGGGTTCTCAGCTGCTGCGGGCACTGGTTTCTTACGGCTTGAAACTCCATGGCGAGAAGTATCTGGAAGTGACTCCTCCCCATATGGTTTCCTCCCAGACGCTGATGTATACCGGTCACCTGCCCAAGTTCAGCGCAGAGCAGTATAAGGCATCGCTGGATGATCTGTGGCTGATCCCCACTGCTGAAGTGCCCTTGACCGGCTGCTTTGCCAACGAGACCTTCAAGGCCGGTGAACTGCCTCAGTACCGCTGCGGTTACACAGTTTGCTTCCGCAGAGAGGCGGGCAGCGCCGGTAAGGATACCCGCGGTTTGCAGAGAGTGCACGAGTTCCACAAGGTAGAACTGGTTAAGGTTTGCGAGCCCCAGATGAAGGATGCAGAATTGGCTGACCTGCTGGCCGATTGCCTGAAGATCATTCAGGATCTGAAACTGCAGTACCGTGTGGTAGACCTTTGCACCGGCGATATGGGTGACAAGTACGGCCGCTGCTATGATATCGAGGTTTATGCGCCCGGCGCAAAGCGCTGGCTGGAAGTCTCCTCTGTTGGTCACTTCTCCGATTATCAGGCAAGACGGGCAAATATCAAGTATATTACTGCCGAGGGCAAGCGGGAAGTTGCCTATACCCTCAATGGCTCCGGCATTGCCACCCCCAGAGTGTTGGCTGCCATCATTGAAACATACCAGCAGCCCGATGGCTCCATCATCGTTCCTGAAGTACTGCGGCCCTACTTAGGCTGCGATGTAATTCGTTAACTGAAAAAACAAGGAGCTGCTCTTCGGGACAGCTCCTGTTTTATTTACAGAATGTCAAATTTCTGTTTGACGGTCTGTTGTACCGCCTCGCCACTTGCCTCCCCTCATAGGGGAGGTGCCCAGTGCGCACACTGGGCGGAGGGGTTGTCCTATCTTAAGAAGTACACTCCCCCAGTCACCTGCGGTGACAGCCCC
>JAZNDD010000130.1:0-3612 GCA_045587865.1 Faecousia sp. | reverse complement strand
GCGATTTCTGTCTGGGGGGTGATGGGGTAACCGAAGTAATGACGGCAGCCTGCCCGAATAGCAGCCTCTGCAATGGCTTCGTTGCCCTTCATAAGTACTCTTTGTGCCATAAAGCGCGCCTCCTTACTTTTCTACGGTGATGATGCAGTCCGGGCACATTGTTGCGCAGAATGCGCAGCCGATGCACTTGTCGGGCTGAGCCATCTCGGCGGGAGAATATCCCTTTTTGTTGATCTTATCTGCAGCGATGGTGAGGCAGCCCTTGGGACAGGCGTCTACGCACAGGCCACAGCCTTTACACAGGTCGGTTTGAAAGGTGAGTTTTGCCATATAATTTCCTCCTTTTTCTTCTTAGGCAATTGGAAGGTCAAAATATTTTTCCTGCAAATGCAGAGGGAAAACTTCTTGAAGGTCTAACTGCTTTGCAACGCCTATTTCAGCAGTGGTAGCAAACACAGGCAGAGCGGAAAGCTCGCTGAGCTTTTTAATGTAAGGAAGGGAGTCTATTACCGTTTGGGCTGTTGTCTCCGGTCCTAAGTTGGAGTTATTGACAATGTCCGTAAACTGCAGACCGCAGGCTGCTTCAATTTCCCGCATTACTTCCAGCGCTTCTTCCGCGGTGGTGGTCAGGGGACGGCAGCAGTTGGCAACGAAGATCATCCGGTAGTTGCCTTCTTCTTTAATAAAGGGCACATACCGACCCAGGGCGTAAGCGCCTCGGTCGTCACCGCCAATGTCCATTACGCCGTAGATGCTTTTGTCCTGTACCAGCCGGTAGGCTTCTGCCGGCAGGGCAGGCAGGTCCACATTGGAGTTTGCAAACTGGGGAGAGATCAATGTCACCCCGGCGTCTGTCAGCTCCTTGGCACTGTCCGCGGTGCGGAAGTAGGGATTGACGATGTCTAAGTCTGCAATGCAGACTTTTTTTCCTTCCGTTGCCAGAGCAATTGCATAGTTTACAGCAATGTTTGTCTTGCCGGAGCCGTAATGTCCGGCAAACAGGGTTAAACGCTTGTGTTCCATATTGTCCTTCCTCGTTTATGGAATGGACAATTGATAATTGACAATTGACAATTGCTGATATATTCATTGTCCATTGTCCATTGTCCATTGTCAATTAAAATTACAGTTGCTTTCTTATAATTTTGCCACTTGTGGTCTTGGGCAGGCTTTCTCTAAATTCCACAATGCGGGGGTACTTGTAGGGAGCGGTGCGGGACTTGACATAGTTCTGAATTTCTTTTTTCAGTTCATCTGTGCCCACAAAGTCCTTTACCAGCACGATGGATGTCTTAACCACCTGACAGCGAATTTCATCGGGGGCAGCAGACACGCCGCATTCGAGAACATAGGGAAGTTCCATAATCACATTTTCAATTTCGAAGGGTCCGATCCGGTAGCCGGAGGACTTGATCACATCGTCCGCTCTGCCCACATACCAGAAGAAGCCGTCCTCGTCCATCCAGGCAAGGTCGCCGGTGTGGTACCAGCCATCCCGCCAGGTTTCCTTGGTGACATCAATGTTGCCTTCGTAGGCGTACGCCAAACCGCAGGGCAGACCATGAGAAATGTTGATACAAACTTCGCCGGGTTCGCCCCGTTCCACTTCGTTGCCGTCTGCATCCAGAAGATGCACATCGTACAAGGGAACAGGTCTGCCCATAGAGCCGATCTTGTGGCTCTGACCGATCAGATTACCAATAATAATGGTGCTTTCAGACTGACCGAAGCCTTCCTTAATGGAAAGTCCGGTGTGTTTCTTAAATTGACGGTAAACCTCCGGGTTCAGTGCCTCGCCGGCAGTGGAGGCGTGTTCAATGCTACTTAGATCAAAGCGGGAAATATCCTGCTTAATGAGCATCCGGTACATTGTGGGAGGTGCACAGAAGGTGGTGATGTGATACTTTGCGAACATCGGCAGGATCTTTTCTGCATCGAAGCGGTCGAAGTCATATACAAAGATCGCCGCCTCACATAGCCACTGACCGTAAAGTTTACCCCACATAGACTTTGCCCAGCCAGTATCGGAGATGGTCAGGTGCAGACCGTCCGGATTAACCCGGTGCCAGTATTTTGCAGTAATAAAGTGACCGAGCGGGTACTTATAATTGTGGGCGGCCAACTTGGGATAGCCGGAAGTGCCGGAGGTGAAGAACATCAGCATCGGATCGCTGCCACAAGGAGCATCCGCAGTGCGGTTAAAGTGGGAAGAATACATGGGGAATTCTTCGTTAAAATTGTGCCAGCCTTCCCGACAGCCGTTTACCAAAATCTTATGCTCCAGGCAGGGACTCTTTGCGGCGGCTGCATCCACAGCCTCTGCCACGTCCCCGTCCGCAGTGCAAAGGATCGCCTTTACATTGCCTGCGGCAAAGCGGTAGGTAAGATCTTTTTCCAGAAGTTGGTTGGTGGCGGGAATGGCGATTGCACCCAGTTTATGCAGACCCAGAACGGAGAACCAGAACTGGTAGTGCCGCTTCAGAATCAGCATCACCCGGTCGCCCCGCTTGATGCCCAGTGCCTTAAAGTAGTTGGCAGCCCGGGCGGACTCCTTCTTCATATCCTGGAAAGTAAAGCGCTTTTCAGAGCCATCCTCAGCAACATAGAGCATTGCCAGTCTGTCCGGCTTGTTGGTACCCAGATCATCGATCACATCGAAAGCAAAGTTAAACTTCTCTTCGTTTTTGAAAGCAATCTTGGTAAGACTGCCGTTTTCCTCTGTGGGAATGATGAAGTTGTGGTATACACGGGTCTGTTCGTCGGAAACCGCAGGCTTTGCATCGGGGGCAGCCATAGCCTCGACCTGCTCTTCCTCACGGGCAGCAGAGTTGCTCAGAACGATGGCATAGAAAGCACAGTCCTCACCCTGTACGGCAGTCATACCGTGGGGCGTGCCGGAATCGTAGTAAATACAGTCGCCGGGGTGGAGAACTTCTGTCTTGCTGCCAATCTGAATTTTCATATGACCCCGAATGACAATATCGCACTCCTGACCTTCGTGGGTCACCAGTTCGATCTGCTCATTTTCTGCACCGGGGCGGTACTTGATTTCCATATACAGGGGCAGGGCGATACGGTTGCGGAAACCTGCCGCCAGATTGAAACCGACCATATGGTGGGCTTCTTCGATCCGCTGACCTTCTCCCTTTCGGGTTAATGCATAGGAACGCAACTTGGGGCTGTGACCTTCCAGCAGGTCACCCATATCCACGCCAAAGATCAGTACGCAGCGATACAAAAATGCAATGCTCAGGTTTTTGCTGCCTGCCTCACAGGCTATGTATTCTTCAACAGAAACACCGGTGCGTGCAGCCATTTCTTCCACAGTAAAGCCGCTGATTTCCCGAAGTTCCCGGATACGGCCAGCCACTTCCTGGAGTTTTCGGTCCATATCTGTCATCATATTTTCCATATTACACCTCAAAAAAGTAATACTTAATGATACCACTTTTCGTGCCTTTTTGTCAATACTTGCAACGGCTGTAAATTTTTGTTTGACAATACCTTCTCCCGGGGAGAAGGTGCCCCGCAGGGGCGGATGAGGAATGCGGGCGGAAATCTGGCTTTTTCCTCATTGTCGCAGACTTCTTCCGCACTTCACTGCACGCCATT
>JAZNDD010000129.1:0-13713 GCA_045587865.1 Faecousia sp. | reverse complement strand
GTTAATTCAACAATTACAAAATACGCCCGATGGGAAATCGTCCGTTTTTGTGAATACCGGCGCATACCAACGCCAGTTTAATTTGATTTACTATAAGATAATACCACTTACCGCGACGACAAGCAATAAGTTATCTGCGATTTCTGCAAAAAAGTTTTTTCTGTAGAAATATGTGAAATTCTATTGCTTTTTTGCCTTGCAGCACTTATAATATGAAATTGGTATTAAAGTATATTCTGGCGGTGTATGCCATCTTGTGATGGCGTTGCCGTGTCCATCTACATTTTAGGAGGAAACTATGCTGAATGTAACTATCGACGGCATCAAAGTGCAGGCCAAGGAAGGCAGCACCATTCTGGAGGCAGCTCAGAGCGTAGGTATTGAAATCCCTACCCTTTGCTACCTGAAGGACCTGACCCCCGAGGCATCCTGCCGGATCTGCCTGGTGGAAATCGAAGGTATCCCCAAGCTGTTCACTGCCTGCTCCACTCCCGTGGCTGAAGGCAATGTGATCTACACCAAGAGCGAAAAGGTTATCGCAGCAAGAAGATCTGTTCTGGATCTGATGCTGTCTACCCACAACGCAGACTGCTTCAGCTGTGCCAAGAACGGCGAATGCCAGCTGCAGAATCTGTGCTATGAGTACGGTGTGGAAAAGACCAGCTTTGCCGGTGTGAAGAACGATTACCCCATCGACGACTCCAACGAATTCTTTACTTACAATCCTCAGCAGTGCATCCTCTGCCAGCGCTGCGTTCAGACTTGCCAGAAGCTCCACGGCGAGGCTGCTATCGGCATCGCAAACCGTGGCTTTAAGGCCAAGATCTCCACACCCTTCGATCAGTTGATCCGTGGCACTAACTGCGTATCCTGCGGTAACTGTGTTAGCGTGTGTCCCGTTGGCGCTCTGCTGCCCAAGTCCAAGGTGCGTTACCGTGCTTTTGAAACCAAGAAGGTTCCCACCACCTGTACCTACTGCGGCGTAGGCTGCCAGCTGGAACTGTTGGTGAAGGACGACACTGTTGTTGGTGCACAGCCTCTGTACGGTAAGGCCAACAAGGGTCTGCTCTGCGTTAAGGGTAAGTTCGGTTATAACTTCATTAACCACAAGGATCGTTTGACCACTCCCTTGATCCGCAAGGATGGCACTCTGCAGGAAGCTTCCTGGGAAGAAGCCATCGGCTACATTGCTGATAAGATCAAGACCATCAAGGCTGAATCCGGTGCTGATGCTCTGGCTGGTCTTAGCAGTGCCCGCTGCTCCAACGAGGACAACTATGTCTTCCAGAAGATGATGCGTGCTGCCATCGGCACCAACAATGTGGACCACTGCGCACGTCTGTGCCACGCCTCCACCGTTGCCGGATTGGCTACAACTTTGGGCTCCGGTGCTATGACCAACTCTATTGCCGAAGCTGCTGATCAGGATGTTATTTTCGTCACTGGTTCCAACACTACCGAGACCCACCCCGTTATCGGCTCTTTGATCCGCCAGGCTCACAAGAAGGGTGCAAAGATCATCGTTGCCGAACCCAGACGGATTCCTCTGTGCCGCGAGGCTGATGTGTTCCTGCAGATCAAGCCCGGCACCAACGTTGCCCTGTTCAACGGCATGATGAATGTCATCATTTCTGAAGGCCTGCAGGATCAGCAGTACATCGACGAGCGTACCGAAGGCTACGAAGAGCTTAAGGAAGTCGTTAAGGACTACACCCCCGAGGTTGTTGCTGAGATTTGCGGCATTGATGCTGAAGAACTGAAAAAAGCTGCCCGTATGTATGCCAAGGCAGATAAGGCTGGTATCTACTATGCTATGGGTGTTACCCAGCACTCCACCGGCACTGAGGGCGTTATGGGCACCTCTAACCTGGCTCTGCTGTGCGGCAAGATCGGCAAGTACGGCTGCGGTGTGAATCCTCTGCGCGGTCAGAACAATGTTCAGGGCGCTTGCGATATGGGTTGTCTGCCCGGCGATATGCCCGGTTACCAGAAGATCTTCAACGATACCGTTCGTGAGAAGTTTGAGAATGCTTGGGGCGTCAGCCTCTCCGGAAAGCCCGGTCTGACTGTCACCGAGATTATGAATGCTGTGGAAGAAGGCAAGATCCGCGGTCTGTATATCATGGGCGAGAACCCCATGATGTCCGATCCCGATCTGACCCATGTAGAGAAGGCGCTGAAGGCCTGCGAACTGCTGGTTGTTCAGGATATCTTCCTGACCGAAACCGCTCAACTTGCCGATGTGGTCCTGCCTGGCTGCACCTTTGCTGAGAAGGATGGCACCTTCACCAATACGGAACGTCGTGTACAGCGCATCCGCAAGGCTATCTCTCCCCTGGGTGAGTGCAAGGCTGACTTCGAGATTCTGAACGATGTGATGGCTGCTCTGGGTTATACCAACAGCTTCCGCACCGCTGAGGAAGTCTTTGCAGAAATCGCATCTGTTACTCCTTCTTACGGTGGCATGAACTATGACCGTCTGGAGAAGGAAGGTCTGCAGTGGCCCTGCCCCACCACCGATCATCCCGGTACTCCCATTCTGCATGTGGGCAAGTTCAGCCGTGGTGAGCGTGCTCTGTTCAAACCCGCTCCCTACCGTCCCTCCGCAGAAACTCCCGACAGTGAATATCCCATGATCTTCACCACCGGCCGTATTCTGTATCATTATCATACCAGCACTATGACCGGCCGCGTTGAGGGCCTCAAGAACATTGCCGGTCGTTCCTATGTGGAAGTGAACCCCGCCGATGCCGCCAAGCTGGGCATCGTTTCCGGTGATGATGTGAAGGTCTCTTCCCGCCGCGGCGGCGTTATCGTCGAGGCAAGAGTGACCGACATCGTACCGGAAGGCGTTCTGTTTATGCCTTTCCACTTTGCTGACGGCCCCGCTAACAAGCTGACCAACACTGTTGTCGATCCCACTGCAAAGATCCCCGAACTGAAGGTCTGCGCTGCCCGGATCGATAAGATCTAACTGTGGATTCTGCAAACAGAAATCCCGGAACGGAAACGTTCCGGGAGGTTCTTCCTATGTTTGGAACCGCTGCCATCCTGGCCGGGGGAAAATCCTCCCGGATGGGATTTGATAAACAACTCCTGATGGCAGATGACCGGCGAATTTTGGAAAACATTATTCGAACGCTGAAGGAAGAATTCACTGACATCCTTATCGTTACCGCCAAACCTCAGCTGTATGAAGGAATGGATGTCCGGCTGTGTAGCGATACCTACCTAGACAAAGGGCCTTTGGCCGGTGTCCATGCGGCATTGAGCCACGCCCGCAGTCAGTATGTATATCTGCTGGCCTGCGATATGCCAGTGGTAAACTTGGACTTTGTTCGCCATCTGAAAAGAAATCTTTTGGATTCCGGAGCAGATATCTGTGCCGGTAAATTTCAAGATCGGCTTGAGCCTTTCAACGCCTTTTATTCTCGCGCACTGTTGGATGAGGTGGTTTACCGGTTGGAAACCGGAAACAGTTCTCTGTTCCGCTTTATTTACGCAAGCCGGGCCTGCGTGATCTCCCAGGATGAGGCTGCCAGTTTTGATAAGGAGCTTCAAATGTTTACCAACATCAACACACGTAGCGAATACGAAAAATATTTAGGCACCACTGCAGAGGAACCGGAAGGAGAAGCCAGAGCTTTGGTGGATAAGCTGGAGATTGTTCGCTATATCCGGGGAGAATATGTCCCTATGCGAGATTTGATGGTCCACGAAACGGCTCTAAGGGTAGAGATTTCTGGAAAAACAGATAGGATCTTGTATTGTTCTCCCAGTGAGCGTAAAGAACTCCTGGTGGGTTATCTTTACACTCAGGGATATATCCGTTCTCTGGATGACATTATATCCCTGGAGCTGGATGAAGAGGCAGGAAGAGCTTCTGTCCAGCTGGCACAGTTCGAGCCTCAGTCCCGGACGCCTCTGTGTGACAGTGCCGTATTTGACCCAGAGATCCTGCTTGACAATCAGCAGCGGTTCTACGATAATTCTACGCTGCAAAAAGCTACTGCCGGAACCCATTGCTGTGCGCTTTGTGACGACAGTGGCACTTACTTCTCCTGCGTGGATATCAGCCGTCACAATGCCATGGATAAACTGGCAGGAAAGGCGCTGCTCAGTGGAGTTTCGCTGAAAGATAAGTATATCCTTACCAGCGGCCGGATCCCCATGGATATGATCCAAAAGGTGGCCGCCATCGGTGTTCCTATGATCGTATCCCGTTCCACTCCCACTATTGCGGCTGTGGAAACTGCCCGCAGCGCCAACATTACGCTTCTGGGTTTTTCCCGGGAGAACCGTTTCAATATCTACAGCGCTCCCAACAGATTGAAAGGCTGTAACTTTGCGATCCCCTCCACAGATGCAGACCGGAAATGACGAATACAAAAGGTTCTATAGGTAATACCTATAGATCGTTTCACAAAGTTCTGGTGCATCACTTTATGTTGCTTATAACGCGCCTGCGCACTCCCCCTTGTCACAGGCGTGTTATCCTTCCTTCGGGGGCCCCCGATTTGCCCAATCCTCGGGGCCCCTTCCTTAAAAGTACATCACTTTGTAGTGATTTTTAAAAGTGCGGCGTGGAATCCACGTCGCACTTTCCTTTAGTTGAACATTTAGAGTATTACAGCAAATCTTACCGTTATCGAAAATTAGTCTTTCCTTTTTCGCCAAATTCCTATATAATACCAAGTAGAATACGGAAGGAGGTTAGCTATGAGCATGCGTTCAAATCAGCAAACGGATCTTCAGCCAGAGAACCAAGAAGCCCGATGCGCTCAATCAAAGGGTGTCTTCTGCCAAGTTCTCCGCTTTATGAAACTGACAATTGCCGCAGTAACAATTATCGTTCTTGTAACAGCACTGGCGATAGAGATTTTCCGTATGTTCACGGTAGAAGGGTATCTTTTAGATACGAACAACCACCTTCGCAATGCGCTAGCATTAGCTGTGGTACTCAAGTTTATAAGATGGCTCATTAATACCTCCCTTGACAGCTTTTTGGAAGTGTTTATCATAGCCATTACCTGCCTGGTTGTTTGGGCTCACGACAAATTATGGATCACGCTAACCGGAGTTCTTTGTATAGCCGGTTTATTTGCCATTCGGCGATTTGTCCGGAAACGAGGTATACAAAAGCACAATTAAGACAAGGCGGGTGTACTGCACAAAGCAGTACACCCGCCTTATTTGCCTGATTGTCAATCTGCTTGATATTAACAGGCTTATTTCAAAGCAGTGATATGGTAGAGAAGGAAGTTAGAATCCATAGAACTCTAAAAAGCGTTTTGTTTCATCCTTTTCAGGAGAGGTCAGCATCTGTTCAGCAATTCCTTGCTCTAAAAGTTTTCCCTCATGGAAAAATAGAACTTCATTGGCGATCCGTCGCGCCTGCTGCAAACTGTGCGTAACCAGCACCAAAGCGCAACCGGTTCTATTCACATAGTCGACAATTAGCTGCTCAGCAATGAGTGTGGTTTCCATATCCATAGGTGCGGTCGGCTCGTCCAGAATCGCCAAATCGTAGGACTTCATCATAAGCCGTGCCAAAGCCATCCGGGCGGTTTCACCGCCTGAGAGTCGATCTGCCCGTTTGTTAGCCAGATGACTGATCCGGACTGCTTCCATTAGGGCAGTGGCACGAGTTTTGTCATTTCCATTCAATAGAAGGTTAGCTTTGGTGCTCATACGGAAGGCATAGTTTTTCTGAGGCATATATCCAACAGAAACCTGGCTGAATAGCTGTTCTTGTTTGTCCGGACGCAGGACCCCAGCAAGGATCTTGGCGAAAGTAGATTTTCCGCTGCCGTTGGCACCGATGATCGCATAGATTCTTCCCGGACGCAATTCTATCCCTGGAAAGGACAAGACACATCGACCCTCGTAGGTTTTCGAAAAAGAAGATATCTTCATCGACTCAACCTCCTTTGCAGTAGGGAAATGGCAATATTAACAATCAGTGAAAGGCTTAGTAGAATAATGCCTAACGCTACACCCAGGGAGAAATTACCTCGGTTAGTATACTGCATGATCGCAGTGGTCATTACATTGGTTTTCCAACTGATAGCACCGCCAACCATAGACACCGCTCCCACCTCTGCAATAGAACGGGAGAAAGCCAGCAAATAGGCGGAGATGATTTGATAGATACATTCGCCGCAAAGAAGCCGGAAAGTTTTTAAGCCTCCCAGTCCAAGTCCCTTTGCCGTTTCCCGAACAGCTGGGGCGACGCCGGCAACATAGGCCTCTATATTTCCTACTACAATGGGAGTGATCAACACAACCTGCGCCATAATCATAATATCTACCGTAAATAGCAAGCGCAAATGGCGAAAGGGTCCAACACCGGAAAACAGCATGTAAAACAGCAAACCGCAAACTACCGGAGGCATACCCATTAGGGTTCGATTGGCAACCAGCAGCACATTTCTTCCGGGGAATTTGGAAGCGCCCAGCCAAATACCAATCGGTAATCCAATCAACAAGGCCAGGATCGAACTTTGTATGCTCATCTCGGCAGTGACACTTAAGATGTCCAGCAATTCCGCATCCATGGACAGAATCAGCTCAATTGCTTTCATCAAGGATGTTTTCATATGTGCTACCCCCTTTCTTTAGAAAATCCCGTAGGAGAGATCTCCCACGGGATTATTTTACTTTATACTTGCTGAAAAATCAATCCATAACACCTTTGTTGGCCACAAAGGTCAGGAAGGTAGCCTTATCGGTCAGGATGTAGGCACCCATTTCCTCAGCCATAACCAGACAAGCGCCCATGCCGGTGTTGGCAGAGGTATACCATTCGGTATAATCCTTGAAAGAATCAGCTTCCTGGGTGATGCCAAGGGCTTCAGGCCACAGAGCCAGTTCCTTGGTATGGGTACCGGAGCCGTCACCACGGGAGATAAACTTATACTTGCCGTCAGCAATGGCCTTGAAAGCGTCCAAAACGGAAGCAGCAGTCTTGACACCGGCGGGATCAGCAGAAGGACCGCACAAGACGAAGTAGTTGTAAATAAAGGAAACGCGCTCGGCGTCGAAGCCTTCCACAACACGGCCGAAACCATCGTTGACGAAAGCTTCCTCCTGGCTCTTGGAGTGGACCAGGATCAGGTCAGCGTTGCCTGCTTTGGCAGCTGCGATGGCCTTGCCGGTAGCGGCAGACTGAACCTCCACCTTGTAGCCGTAGGCAGTCTCAAAAGCGGGCAGCAGATAGCTCAGCAGACCAGAGTCCTTCACAGAAGTGGTGGTGGACAGACGGATGGTCTTGGTCTCCTCAGTAGCCTTGGCAATCTCACCGGTATACTTGGGAGCATTCTCCAGCACATAGAACAGGTACTCGCCGTACTCTGCAAAGCCGTACTCACCAGCCATCTTCAGAGCCTCTTCGCTCAGCAGCCACTGAATCAGGGCATTCGCACCGGTTGTGTTCACATAGACACCGGAAACGGCATTACCATCAGCATCCACAAACGGAGCATCCGGATTGACAGCGATGGCAGAATAGGTGTTGAGCATCTTGTCGTCGGCTTCCTTTAGAATCATAGTGTCGACGGCAGGCGTGCCTTCTGTGGTTTCCTTGGGGTTGGTGTTGCTGCAGGCAGCCAGGCTCAAGATCAGAACCAGTGCAAGCAGCACAGAGAGCAGTTTTTTCATATCGTTCCTCCAGAAAAAGAAAATAAAAAAACGAACCACACCAAATGCAAAAGGGTATACTTTTAGTATTACCATTTTTGCTTTTGGAAAGAGGCTCGTCCACCGCTCCACAAAGGCTATGTACCCACACAATTGGGGGGCTCATTTTTTACCAATAAATTATAGCACAAGAAGCAGGAAAAATCAACAGTTTTTCTTTTCTTTTTCGAAAATATGCGGTATAATAAAGAAAAGGCACAATCCGGTGCCGGTTCATTTTTCTAAGTCGGAGGTTTTCGTAATGAAGAAAGAAATCCCTTCCATTGACGCATGGCTGAAAGAGGCCAAGGCCCATGAATCTGCGCCAAAAATCGGTATGTATTTGACCCATAATGGAACTGTCCGCCAGACTGCCAAGGCGAAAGTCCGTTATGGCGCGGAGAACAGCAAAGAAGTTACTGGTATGATCTTTTCTTACGATGAAGAAAAGGTCAATTCCGTCATTGCCGACACCTACAAAATGGAGGGTATTTACTATATCAAAGTCTGGCTGAATGAAGGGCAGCTAAAAATGGGCGACGACATTATGTATGTGCTCATTGGCGGTGATATTCGCCCCAGAGTTGTGGAAGCACTGCAGTATCTGGTGGGCCGAATTAAGAATGAGTGCGTATCCGAAACAGAACTAAATTGAAACAAAACTGGACCTGTTGCAAAAATACGCAACAGGTCCATATTTTTATTTGGCGCAGTCTGCGCTGCCTTCAGAGTAAAGCATATCCAGTCCGTGAGAAACAGGATCGATAACCGCCAGAATGTTTTCCTGGCTTGCCTTTTTGCTGCCAGGGAGGTTAATAATCAGACTTCTCTTCCGTATGCCGGCTGCAGACCGGGAAAGACAGCCTTTGGGAGTTATTCTCATAGATTCTGCACGCATAGCTTCTGGGATACCGGGTGTTGGGCGTTCCACTACCTCCATGGTAGCTTCCGGAGTAATATCCCGGGGAGAGAAGCCTGTTCCGCCGGTAGTTAGCACCAACGCAATATTCAGTTCGTCGGCACATTTGATAAGCTCTGCCTTGATCAACTCCCGATCATCGGGAATCATTTGGGTATAGGTGACATCGAAGCCTTTATCCTTCAAAATCTCCACCAGATTCGGACCGCTGGTATCTATACGTTCACCGCGAGAGCCTTTATCACTGATGGTAATGACAGCAGCAGTATACATATTAGTACTCCTTCCGGAAATAATCTCCATGGACGCCACCGGTTTTGCTGAGAAGCCGGATGTTAGAGATTACAATATCTTTTTGGACCGCCTTACACATATCATAAACTGTGAGAGCAGCGGTGGATACGGCCGTCAGTGCCTCCATCTCTACGCCGGTACGGCCATCGCAGGAAACGGTGGCACGGATCTCCACAGATTTGCGATTTTCATCCAGTGTCAACTCCAAATTGATGCCATCCATCAAGATGGGATGACACATGGGGATGATATCCGGGGTGCGCTTGGCTCCCATAACTCCGGCAATTTGCGCAACCGTCAACACATCTCCCTTCTTCATACCGCCGCTTTGAATCAGAGAAAAGGTTTCTTCATTTACAAGCACGCGGCCCGCCGCCACTGCGGTGCGTTGCGAAATAGGTTTTTCTCCCACATCCACCATCTTTGCGCGACCCTGTTCATTAAAGTGGGTAAAGTCGGACATCGTTCAGCCTCCTATTTGATTCATGTTTCGTCCTGCCTGGCTTCTGTGCAGGGCATCCAGATCCCCATGCCAAGCAGGTTTGTTCCAAATAGCTTCTTTTAATACACTCTGCATCCCAGCAAAGTCCAAGCCCTTCAAAGAATACTCATCGGCACTGTGCAGGCACGGCTTTACCTTGCCATCGGCTGTCAGACGAATCCGATTGCAGCAGCCGCAGAAATGGGCACTAACCGGGCTGATAAGGCCGATATTTCCTTTGGCATCCGGCAAGCGGTACAGCTTGGCAACGCCGTCATCTTCTCCTACAGGAACAGCATCCGGCAGATAATCAAGAACACGGGAGCATGGAATGAAGGCCTTTTCATCAAAATCACCGCTGTCATACATGGGCATCATCTCTATGAAGCGCATATCCACAGGATACTGCCTGGTCAGTTCTGCCAACTGTGGAATGTCCTCCTCGTTAAAGCCGCCGATCAACACGGAATTGATTTTTATTTTCTCAAAACCTACCTTCAGTGCGGTATCCAGACCTGCCCGGAATGCTTCCATCTTGCCCACACGGGTAATGTAAGCATACTTTTCTTCATTCAATGTGTCCAGGCTTAAATTCAGCCGTGTTACCCCGGCTTCCTTCAGCTCCCCGGCCAGTTCCGGCAGGCGTATGCCGTTGGTGGTCAGGCAAACCTCCCCAATACCACTCACAGCGGCAGCTCTGCGACAGATTGAAACGATATTCTTTTTTACCAGGGGTTCGCCGCCGGTAAACCGCAGCTTGGTAATGCCCAAAGATGCCGCAGCTTCCACAGCGGTGATGATCTCGTCCTCTGTCAGCATTTCGGAATGACTCTTTTTGCACACACCTTCTTCCGGCATACAATACCGGCAGCGCAGGTTGCATTTATCCGTAACAGAAATACGGAGATAGGTAATATCACGGCCCAGCCGATCAATCATAAAGTCACCTCATCATTTTAGCGATGTTAAGCAGTTCCAGTCAGTCCAACGGAATAATCTCGCCGCAACCTTCTACGGTATAACCACCTAAAGAGAGAATCTTCTCTTTGAAAGCGTCGCTCTTCATGGTAGCAATCATCTGCTGGATCTGAGGCGTATCCCACGCATGGTCCGGAATCAGCAGATCATATTCCTCAATGCAGATCGGAATGAAGTCCAGTCCGTACAGATTTGCAGCAGAGTAGATACCCATGCCGGCATCAGCGCTGCCGCTGACGATTTGTGCTGCCACGGAGGTGTGGGTCAGTTCTTCCCGGTCATAGCCGTAAATAGCGGCAGTATCCAGATTCTCTTGGCTGCACAGATAATCTGCCAGAATGCGGGTACCGGAACCTTTCTGACGGTTGACATAGCGGATGCCCTCCCGTGCAATGTCAGAAAACTTTTGGATATTCAAAGGATTGCCCTTAGCCACCATCATGCCCTGCTGACGGCCCACACAGCGGATCAGCTTCACGCCGCCGTTGGGGAAATACTTGTGGATAAAGGAGAGGTTGTATTCACCGGTGACGGTATCCAGTAAATGGCAGCCTGCAGCATGGGCTTCCCCACGGCGTATAGCCATGATACCGCCCATGGAACCTACATGAGAGGATGCCATGTAAACACTGGAATCAGCAACATGTAGCATATCGCCCAGTTCATCCAGCAAGGGGTCATGGCTGCCGATGACAACAACCGTATTTTTCAGCTTTTCTTCGGAGCAAAGCAGCCGGACAGCAACTTCACTGCCTGCCTCATAGCCCTCCAGACCTTGGGGTACTTCCAGAATGCCATCGGCCTTCATGAAAGAAGAAACCACACCGCTGCCGCGGCTCAGAGGGGATGCCATCAATCTGTCACCCACATAGCCCAGGCGCACACGGACAAATTCCTGGTATTTGAGACCCGATACAACCGGGCGGGTGAGAATTGCTTTGGCATATACACTGGGTGCAGCAGGCACCTTCATCCAATGGTCAATCAAGGGCTTCAGCAGTTGCTCGATGACGATAATACCGGAAACGGGATAACCGGGTACACCCAAAATAGGTGTAGAACCCTGACAGCCCAAAATAGCAGGTTTGCCGGGTTTCATGGCAATACCGTGGTACAGCACTTCACCGAGTTCTCGGATGACCTGCGCAGAATAGTCTTCCCGGCCAGCAGAAGAACCTGCGTTTAGAATTACAAGATCACATTCCCCGGCTGCTTGCGCCACAGCATCTTTAATCAGCTGAAATTTATCGGGAACGATGGGGTAAACTTTTGCTTCGGCACCCCACTGGCGTACCATAGAGGAGAAGATAGATCCGTTGAATTCCAATATATCGCCCGGTTTGGGATCAGTACAGGGAGGAACGATCTCATCACCGGTGGGGATGATGCCCACGACCGGCTTTCGGATCACTTCCACCTCCAGCACACCGCCGGCAATCATTGCACCAATGGCAGCAGGTGAAACCGGCATATGAGAAGAAAGGATCATTTCTCCGGCACAGATGTCTTCACCGATCTGGCGGATATGCTGCCATGGAGCTGCAGCGTCGTGGATGGTGATGGAGCCATCTTCGTTTTTGACGATATCTTCCACCATGATCACAGCATCACAGTTTTCGGGGATGGGATCACCGGTATCCAGCACGATATATTGATAGGGCTGCAGCTGGATCGGGGTTGTTTCCGTTGCGCCAAAGGTGTCTCTGGCGTTTACCGCAACACCGTCCATAGCGCTGGCAGCGTAGTGGGGCGCGCAAATGTGGGCATAGACCGCATGGGCGGTGACCCGTCCACAGGCATCCCACACAGGAATTACTTCTGTCTTAGGGCCATAGCCATGGCGTTTCATCAACTCGATATAATCTTCCCTTGCTTTTTCCAAGGGGATGTTGGTTAAATATTCAAATCCCATAGAATCAATCTCCTTGTGTGATCGTAACTTGAATTTCTGCAAATTGGGGCAATCCTTCACAATCTCTGTCGATACAGAAATAGCCATCGGTACCGGCCAGTGTGGTGATCAATCCGGATTTTCCCCGGATAGGGTATGCATAAAGTTCCTCACCCCTGCGCTCTAAACGGCAACAGTGATACTGGGCTCTGCCGTGGTTAGCACTTATATTTTCCGTAATCTTTGCTGTAGTCGTGTGAACCTCTTCGGTTCTTCCCATAAGCTGTGATAACAAGGGCAGAACAAACAGCTTTGTGATAAAATAAGCCGCTACAGGATGGCCGGGCAGACCGACCAGCGGTTTGTTCCCTGTCTTACCTAAAATAGTAGGCTTGCCTGGCTTGATGGCAATACCATGCAGCAAAAGGCTACCCATAGACTCAATAATTCGGCAAGCAGCGTCCTTTACACCTACGCTGCTTCCACCGGACAGCAGTACAGCATCACACTGGGCGATGGCTTTTTCTATGGTTTCCCGCAGTAGTGCTTCGTCGTCTACTACAATACCATAGCTAATTACATTCACGCCGAAACTTGTCAACAAAGCTTCCAGCATAGGGCTGTTCACATCCCGAATCTGCCCGGGACCGGGTTTAACATCCGGTGACACAAGCTCGTCTCCGGTAGAGAGCACACCCACAGTCAGCTTCTTGACAACAGGCACTTGAACCCGGCCAATGGCAGCCAACGCGCCGATGTCTTGGGATGAAAGAACTCTGCCTTTTTGAAGGATCGCCTTGCCGGGATAAACATCATCGCCCCGAAAGATCATATTTTGCCCGGGAGCGGTAGATTTCAACACGCCGATGGTACCGTCACCATAATCCTCGGTGTATTCCAGCATAACCACACTGTCAGCGCCTTCTGGCACTGCGCCACCGGTGGGGACCGCCGCACAGCACCCGCTGTCCAAAACAAATGCTGCACCCTGACCCATTAACACCTCGCCTTGTAAAGGGAGAATGGAAGGTATCGCATCGGTACAACCAAAGGTATCACTGGCCCGCACAGCATATCCATCCACTGTGGATCTGTTAAAATCTGGCACATACTCCGATGCTGCGATATCTTCTGCCAGTGTTCTGCCCATGGCAGAGGACAGAGAAACGGTCTCCATTTCTGCCATAGGAGTGAATTCGTTTTTTATCAGAGCCAGAACCTCTTCCGGCGTTTTCACACTGAGCATAGTAACCCTCCAAGACAACCTGATTGCAACTACAAAAACAAAACACGACTGCAAAAAAGTGCAGTCGTACCAGGGGCGGTCGCAAAGCAAAACCGTCCCTATCATGTATCCATCACATTCTTACCGCACTGGGAGGCCAAGCTGTTTCCGGCTTGACCCTAACGCCTGGCATTTCATAGATTTCTCCTTAGAAAAAGCAGGTCGAATGTTATTCATTTGTCAGTTAA
>JAZNDD010000128.1:0-5084 GCA_045587865.1 Faecousia sp. | reverse complement strand
TGCCTCCGTTCCAACAAGGTTGAACGGGCTGTCTAATTAACGGCATCTATAACGCCACCGATTTTCGGTGGCGTTTTTTATTTGGAAAAGATTGCGGGGAGCGCGTAAGTGCGTTCCCCGCCAAATTGGCTCGTTATGCTTTCAAATCGTCCCTTTTCTCAGGAGACAGCAAACCATCCCCTTGTCACCAAATCCAGGTGTCAAAAGTGTGACCGGTATAAACCCTCATTAGTCTCTTGAGGCAATGGGATGGTTTACTTGAGCCCTTTTGTGAAAGGGAAGTTCCTTATTTTGAAGCCAGTAGATCAGGACAAAAAGCATATACGCACCCAAACATACTGCAAAGATATAGATCGGCGTGTTGATATACCAGCCAAACCACTCAGAAAACTGCTTGAACACAACAATCGGAGAATTGCCTGGGCCTACAAAAAACATATTCATATGTTCGCCCAGACCGAACTGTACAAAACAGTTTAGCCCGAAAGCAATTCCACAAAGAACGATAAATGTAACAGTTGCGCCCCAATAGTCTGCTTTCTGATTGCCTCCGCGCTTGGAAAAACAGACGAACAGCCCCACAAAAACAAGTATCATATGCCAGATACAGGCGTGGAGCGTCAAAAACCAGTACCCGTGTAGCAGCCCGGAAGGCTCAGCAAAGGAAATTGCACCGCCTAACAGATTGTAAAGAACCATAAAACTATACATTCCACGGCGCAAATAACCAGGTTTCAGAAATGGTGCGATCAGGCAAAGATACATAGGAATACTGCAAAGTTGGAACGGAAAATCACCCCAGGAGTAGCAATTATCTTCCATTACGAAGTAATAGAAAAACTGCTTAAATACCTCACTGACAATAAGAAACAGTCCGCAGAAAAATAATATCCTGCCAGCAACTTTGTCCGTGACTTTTCTCAATTTCCATGCAGAAAAGGCGCAAAGTGCAAAGCCGATCAATGTAAACAGAATATGAAACAGGCCGTATGCAGGTGGGGGATCCATCCTTAAGGCCATAGACTCAAAAAAACGATCTAACATCGATTTTGTCTCCTTTCTTTCTATCAGAAACAAACAATAGACAAAACCTCTGGCAAAGCACTAAGTAATTACCAGAGGTTCTGACCGTTTCTTATTTACTTTTCTTAAAGAGATTTGTTTTCCGCTCCTCGCCTTTCAGCAGACGAACCACATTTCCACGATGCATAAAGACGCACAGTGCGCTCATCAAGCCACCACAAATCATTATGATCCAACTATCAAGATGAAGCACAATAAAAAGCACACCAAATGTGGTAGCACCCAGTATGGAACCCAGGGACACATACTGGGTCAGAATGTATGCAACTGCAAAGACTGCCAGAATAATTACGGCAATACGCCAGTCCACAACTACTGCAATAAACAAACCACTTAAGATACCCTTTCCGCCCCGGAAACCCAGCAGTGCCGGGAAATCGTGTCCAAGCATCAAAGCCAGACCGCCAATGCTTGCTCCCTCAGCAAAATGAAAATATGGAAGCAAGATCAAACCGCTTGCGGCACAAGCCAGTACTGCTTTTCCTGCATCGATCAAAATCACAAGGATCGATCTGCTCGCGCCGTAATTTCGGACAAAGTTCGTAAGTCCGGCGTTTCCACTGCCGTGACTGCGCACATCGTCATTCATCAAAGCAGAGATACATACTGAGCCATTCAGATTGCCAAGCATATAGCCGACGAATACGGCTACCAATATGGAGTACCACATACTTACTCCTCCTTATCGCCTTTTTGGCGGATTGTAATACGGATCGGGGTGCCCTGCAATCCAAACACTTCACGGATCTGATTTTCCAGATACCGTTGATAGGAGAAATGGAACAGCCGGGCATCGTTACAGAAGATAACAAAATGAGGAGGCTTTGTGCCTGCCTGAGTCATATAATAGATTTTCAGGCGCCGTCCCTTATCACTGGGAGGCTGAACACGGGCGGTAGCATCTGCCAGCACACTGTTCAGCGCACCGGTGGTGATCCGGCTGGTATTCTGCTTGTGGACATCCTGAATGACCTGGAACAGCTTGTCTACCCGGGAACCGGTCAACGCAGAAAGGAATACAACCGGTGCGTAAAGCATATAACTGATACCATTGCGTACATCTGCTTCCTTGTCCCGCATTGTATTGGTTTCCTTATTTTCCACTGCGTCCCATTTGTTGACAACAATGATTGCCGCCTTACCGGCTTCGTGGACAAGTCCTGCAATTTTGGTATCCTGTTCGGTAACACCTTCATTGGCATCGATCAGGATTAAACACACATCGGAGCGCTCAATGGCATTGATGGTACGCATATTGGAGTACTTCTCGATGATATCGTCCACTTTACTCTTACGGCGCATACCGGCAGTGTCAATGAAGCAATACTTGCCGGTCTCATTTTCAAATTCGGAGTCAATGGCATCGCGGGTAGTGCCTGCCACATTGGAAACGATCACCCGTTCTTCCCCTAAAATCCGATTCAAAAGGCTGGATTTACCAACATTCGGCTTTCCAACGATGGCAACCTTAATAACATCGCTTTCCTCTTCTTCATCGGTCTCATCCGGGAAGTGCTCCAAGCACCAGTCCAGAAGATCACCGGTTCCGTGTCCGTGAACTGCAGAAACCTCAAACAGATCGCCAATTCCCAGACTATAAAACTCATATACATCCGGATTTACATAGCCGATGGAGTCGCACTTGTTTACTGCCAGTGCCACAGGTTTGCCGGACTTGCGCAGCATCGTCGCCACATCTTCATCTGCAGCAGTAACACCGGAACGCACATCCACAACCATAACAATGCAGTCCGCAAGCTCAATGCCGATCTCTGCCTGACGGCGCATAAACTTCAGCATATCGTTTTCTGTGCCCGGCTCAATACCGCCGGTATCCACCAGGGAAAATGTCCGGTTGCACCACTCGCAGTCGCCATAGATCCGGTCGCGGGTTACACCGGGGGTGTCTTCCACAATAGATGTGCGGTGACCGGTCAGTTTATTAAAGAGCATAGACTTGCCCACATTGGGCCGTCCTACAATTGCAACCAAAGGTTTTGCCATAGGAACCACTCCTTTCCTTCGAAACATATATATTATTACACAAATCACTACTTAAATCAACATAATTTCAACAGTAGACGAATATATAAGGAGATTGCCACGCCAGTTTGCGTACTGGCTCGCAATGACCTCTGTTTTTACCCCTCATAAGGTCGCATTGGGAAAAAAGATCCGCTGCTCCGAAAAGGAAAAAGGGGAAGGCGCACATTTACGCCTCCCCCTGGTTTTTCCTGTCTTAGTCAGCCTGGGCAGCCAGAACCTGACGGCCATTGTAGTTGCCGCAAGCCTTGCATGCTCTGTGAGGCATGACAGGCTCACCACACTTGGAGCAAACCGCTACGCTGGGAGCAGACAGCTTCCAGTTGGAACCACGGCGCTTATCGCGGCGGGCCTTGGACACTTTACACTTGGGTACAGCCATGGATGACACCTCCTTGGTCAAACTGCTTTTACAGCATTTCTATTACTTATTTGTCGAGAAGCTGCCGTAAAGCAGCAAAGCGGGGATCGATCTCCTTCTGGCAAATGCAAGGCTCAACATTCAGGTTCCTGCCGCAACGGCAGCAGATACCGGCACAATCGGGCTTGCAAAGCAGCTTGGAGTCCATATTCAGCACGAACACCGTTCGCACAATGTCTTCCAAATCTGCGCATTCACCTTCCAGAGGGAATACCCATTCATCTTCGTTTTCTTCGTTGGAAAGCTCTTCAACCAGCACCACATCAATGGGAAACTCCACATTGCGAACAAAGTCCGTTGCGCAGCGGTCACAAACACCGTGCAGACAAGTGGTGATCAAGCCGGTCATTACCAGCACACCGGCAGTGTTACGCACTGTACCGCTGGCCAGTACCGGTTCGGAAACCGGGTAGCTTGTTCCATACAAAAGATCGCTCAGATCCACACTGACGGAAAAGTCGATACTCTCGCCGGGACGGTCAATGATCTTAGACAGTCCAAGTTGCATAGTATCCCCCTCCTCACAGTCGTGCTAAGCTATTATATAGGCAATTGGGTCATTTGTCAAACATTATTTTTGGTATTTTTTGTTTTATTGGAAATAATATCAGTTTTCTGTCTGTCCTTCCAGAAACTGTCGGAAGGCGGTAGGCAGTGCTGCCTGTTGGCGAATTTCCGAAAGAGAAAGCCAGGTAAAGGGTCCGGCAGGCTCTCTGACCTCCACATAAACTCCATTCATATCCCAATGGATATGGGTAAATATATGTTTTTTCTCCACCTGCTTAATAATATCCCGCGTTTTTAATCCGTATCCCTCCACTTTCGCGATGCTCTCTGTTGCAGTCAGCGTTCCGGAAACATTGGGAAATTCCCACAAATCAGCCAGTAGTCCACTGCTCTGCCTTTTCTGCAGCGCATACATTCCCTGGCAGCTGAGGATGAACACAGTCCGCTCTTCCCGCTTTCTGGGTTTCTTAGGCAATTTAACCGGCAACTGTTCTGCCGTTCCCGCTCGGTAGCTCAGGCAAAAGTCCTTACAGGGACAGTGGGAGCAGTCCGGTTTTCGGTTTGGTCCGCAGAGGGTCGCGCCCAGCTCCATCAGCGCCTGGGTAAACTCCCCTGCCCTGCCGGGGTAAATTTTCTGTAATGCCTGCTGCACCTGCTTTTTATATGCAATGTCATCGATCGGGGTCGGGTCATTTGTCAAGCGGCTGACAAGGCGCAGCACATTTCCGTCCACCGCAGGAGTGGGCTGATCGAAGGCGATGGAGCAAATAGCACCGGCAGAATAAGGACCGATTCCAGGCAATTTCAGAACCTTATCATATTGCTGGGGAAAGATACCACCATACTGATCCACAATCACACAGGCAGCCTTTTTCAGATTGCGGACACGGCTGTAGTAGCCAAGGCCTTCCCATAGCTTGCGAAGCACCTCATCGTCCGCCTGTGACAGGGCTTGGATCGTTGGAACAGCTGTTAAAAAGCGAATATAGTAATCCTTGACTGCCTCAACCCGGGTCTGCTGGAGCATAAT
>JAZNDD010000127.1:0-2777 GCA_045587865.1 Faecousia sp. | reverse complement strand
GCTCAACGAGGAGATCCGGGATAAGGAGATCCGCCTAATCGGTGCCGACGGCGAACAGCTGGGCATCATGTCCGCTGCGCAAGCCAACGAAATGGCGGAAGAACAGGGTCTGGATCTGGTAAAGATCTCTCCCAACGCAGTCCCCCCTGTGTGCAAGATCATGGACTACTCCAAGTTCTGCTTCGATCAGAAGAAGCGGGAAAAGGAAGCCCGTAAAAATCAGAAGGTTGTGGAAATCAAGGAAATCCGCATGAGTCCCAGCATCGACACCAACGACTTCAACACCAAGGTAAAAAGCGCACTGAAGTTCCTTACCGGTGGCAACCGTGTAAAGGTCAGCGTTCGTTTCCGCGGTCGTGAAATGGCCCACACCAATCTGGGCGAAAAGCTGCTGCTGGACTTTGCAGAGGCTTGCTCTGAAGTGGCTAACATGGAAAAGAACCCCAAGCTGGACGGCCGTTTTATGGCCATGTTCCTTACACCCAAGAATAGCAAGTAATTTGTTTTTCTACACCTAAAGATTCGGAAGGAGAACTAACTATGCCCAAGCTGAAAACCCATAGCGGTGCAAAGAAGAGATTCAACCTGACCAAGTCCGGTAAGGTTAAGAGAGCCCGCGCTTACAAGAGCCATATCCTCACCAAGAAGGACACAAAGCGTACCCGTCGTCTGCGTACGACCGCTTACACTGATGTGACCAACACCGCGACAGTCAAGAAGCTGATCCCGTACAAATAAGCGAAGGAGGATACTGAGAGATGGCAAGAGTTAAAGGCGCAATGATGACGCGCAAGAGAAGAAATGCTACCCTGAAGCTGGCTAAGGGCTATTGGGGTTCCAAGTCCAAGCACTTTAAGATGGCCAAGCAGCAGGTCATGAAGTCCGGCAACTACGCATACGTTGGCCGTAAGCTGAAGAAGCGCGACTACCGTAGACTGTGGATCACCCGTATTTCCGCTGCTGTTAAGCCTTACGGTCTGAACTATTCCACCTTCATGAACGGTGTGAAGAAGGCAGGCATCGAGATGAACCGCAAGAGCCTCAGCGAGATGGCTATCCAGGACGCAGCTGCATTCGCAGCCCTGGTAGAGAAGGCAAAGGCTGCTCTGTAATCATTTTGAAAAAACATAATCCACGGCAAGAGTTTCTTGCCGTGGATTTTCTTTTAAAACAATCAACTTCTTGCCATTCCGTCCACGCTGAGGACCACACCGGTGATATAGCTGGCCTCATCCGATGCCAGGAACACGAAGGCGTTGGCAATATCCTCCGGCTGACCCAGCCGACGCAGAGGGATGCGCTGGATCATAGGCTCGATTACTTCCTTGGGCACTGCCTTCATCATATCTGTTTCTGTAATTCCGGGCGCTACTGCATTGACCCGGATACCCTTGGGACCCAGCTCCCGGGCAAGGGAAACGGTCATACCGTTCACGGCAAATTTGGAGGCGGGGTAGGCAAAACCACTGGGCTGACCGGAAATACTGACCATGGAAGAGGTGTTGAGAATCACACCGCTGCCCTTTGCCACCATGCAGTCGGCTGCCACACGGGTGGCATTGAATACACCCTTTACATTCAAATTCATAACCCTGTCAAAGATCTCTTCCGTGTACTCGGAAAGAGGTGTGCTTTCGGAAACACCTGCATTGTTCACAAGAATGTCCACGCAGCCGTATTTCGCGCTGACCACCGCAAAGGCATCCCGAACCGATTGCAGATTGGAAAGATCCGGGCTGATCCCGTCAACGGTAGCCTGGGGATATTTTTCCTTCAGCCGGGAAACTGCCCGGTCTGCAGACTCCTGGGAGCTGGCGGTAAGAATGACTGTTGCGCCCTCCCGCAGGAAGGCCTCGGCGGTTGCGTAGCCGATTCCCCGGCTGCCGCCTGTAATAATGGAAACTTTATTCTTTAATCTCATGGATTTTACCTCCTTTATTTTTTCTGATTTTATTTTATACTGGATTTTTTGCCCGTTCTGTGATAAAGTCACTTATAACAAAACATAATTATGGTACGATAGGTTGAAACAAAGGAAAGGAAGCAAATTTATGACTATTACCAATGATATTCGCTATATCGGTGTCAATGACCGGAAGGTGGACCTGTTTGAAGGTCAGTACACCGTTCCCAACGGCATTTCCTATAATTCCTATGTGATCCTGGACGAGAAGATCGCTGTCATGGACACTGTGGATCAAAATTTCACCCATCAGTGGCTGGACAACCTTCAGAAGGTGCTGGGAGATAAGCAGCCGGATTATCTGATCGTGCAGCACATGGAGCCAGACCACTCTGCCAATGTGGCACAGTTTTTATCCTTGTATCCCCAGGCAACGGTGGTGGCATCTGCAAAGGCCTTTACTATGATCAGCCAGTTCTTCGGGGAAGATTATGCAGACCGTCGGATCGTGGTGGGCGAGGGTGATACCCTAAGCCTGGGTAAGCACACCCTGACCTTCGTGACCGCGCCAATGGTCCACTGGCCGGAAGTGATCGTTACCTACGATAGCTATGATAAGGTGCTGTTCTCTGCAGACGGCTTCGGCAAATTTGGCACCTGGGATACAGATGAGGACTGGGATGATGAATCCCGCCGTTACTTTATCGGCATTGTGGGCAAGTACGGTCCCCAGGTCCAGGCACTGCTGCGCAAGGCTGCCGGACTGGAGATTTCCATGATCTGCCCCCTTCACGGACCGGTGCTGAAGGAAAACCTGGGTCACTATCTGAATTTGTATGATATCTGGTCCTCCTACCGGGTGGAGCAGGAGGGT
>JAZNDD010000126.1:0-13382 GCA_045587865.1 Faecousia sp. | reverse complement strand
GGGGATTTTTAATGGTAGTTGCACAATTGACTTTTCAGACAAAATGCCATATAATCAAACCAATCCTAAAATGAACGGATGATATATAAATTACCAAAGGTTTCCAGAAAAGCGAGTTGATCCCATTGATACAGTTTGTAATTGGTTTTTTATTAGGTGGCTGGGTAACATTTGTAGTTTTTACAACGCTCAATAATTCCCGGAAATTTTCAGGAGAAGATCGTAATGGCAGGAAGTAAACTGGGCGCCTGGGTTTGGTGGCTGATTGGTGCAATCGTTGCGGTTTTTTTGGTCTTACTGGTTGTTATTGCAGTATCCTTTTCCAATGATTTTGCAAAAGAACTAAGATACATCAAAATGGAAATCGGCCGAACAGAAGGGTCAGAACAAAAATTCTGGAAACGGAAAAAGAAAAAATTATGGCTGTCCCTGTTCCCTTTTGTAAAATACTGATTTGTAATAACGCAAAGAACGGTTCTGTGTGCAAAACAAGAAAAGGGCTGTCTCAAAATGAATATGAGACGGCCCCGAAAAAGAATATTTATTTAAATCCTATGGGAACGGCCTGTGTGCCGTTCCTTTTGCACATTTAAGGGTTTTTAAACAATGACACACAGGTCATTGCTTATACACTTTCAGACAGCCCCTTCTTTTGCAAAAATCATATATTGCCTTTTACAGATGCCAGCGCTCCACTGCCGAGAAGGCAATATTTTTTATGGTTTGCACCATATTTCCCTCACTGCTCATCTTGGGTCTTGTGGTAATGCGCTTATAGTAAGCGTCATCGGAAAACGCATCTGAGAATGCTTTTCTGATCTGGGGTCGCAAGTCTATATGCGCTGTACCGATCCGCACCAGTGCCATAACCGCCTGGGACATAAACTGGAAATACACATCTTCAAAATCGGAAATTTCGTAGCGTGTGGTTTGCACATCTGTTTGATGGTAGACGGCTTTTCGGTTCTCCTCCGGATTACAGATCAGGTCCATCAGTTCTTGTGTGATCTGTCTGTCGCCAAGTCTGCCCAGCCAATAGATCGCCACACATCCCCGCAAGTGATTATGCTTTCGGCAATCCTTGAGCATCTGCTCATCTCTGGATGCCACCATCTCCCGCAAAACATCCACGCCTTCGGAATTGCCCAGCATTGCCAGGGCAAATGCACTATGTTTCCGGCTGTTTTCCTCATCCGATTGCAAAAGGGCTCTGAGTACCGGCAAGGCTTTTGCCCCCATTTGACGGACAGACCAAATGGCTTCTCCCGGCATTTGGGTCTTCAGCCCTTCTTCCAGTTTTGCAGGATCTTCGATCCATTGCACATTGCGGGGGACCAGGGGCGTTCCATCCCAATTTCTTCTGCCGTCGATACGGAATCCCCGATTGTCGCTCTCTTTCAGACAGCCGCTTTTCATCAACGCTTCTTTCAGTTGGGCATAGGATACTTCCCGCAACGTTTTCCCTTGCCGGACAGCAAGGGTCGCCCACTGGGCAGCGCCCTCTGCCATTTTTTTCATATCCGGAACCATACGGACGCAACTGGAAATATCCCGATCTACGCCCACAGCGCGGCAGGGGACCAAAATGCCTTCATAATCTTTCGGTAAAATTGCTCGGTAGGGAACCGCCACAGTCACATTGTAAGCGCCCAGATTTGCGCCAATCGCCCAATCGCCCAGTTTTTCTCCGTCAAAGGCAATATCCCAGCCGTGTTTATCCAGGTCCGCGTAGGAATAGTACATGGGGGTCTGGGTTTGCTTCTGGGCAAACAGGTCTTCAATACAGACCCTTTCCTCCGGGATGATCCGTCTTCCCTCCCGAAATCCCAGCAAAGGCATCTGTGCGATCTGGGTAAGTCCTGAATGCACTTCCTCCATTTTATAGGATCTGGAAAAGAGGATGGCCTGGGACAGTGCAATCGGGTCAAACTGATTGACCCGCCCAAAGTCCACATTGGTGTATCGGTATTTTTCTCCGTTATAGATCATTGACACCAGGGAATAGGGCTGCACCTGACCGTCGATGGCTCTGCCAACTTCTGTTTGGCAGCCTGCCATCACCGCCACATAGGCTTCCGCTGTGCAGTCCATCACCACCTTTGCCCGGTAGTTTACCAACCCGCCATCGGTCAAGACCTGCAGTCCGATTACCTGGTTGTCTTCTAAATACACACCGCAAACCGACGCCTCATAAAGGATATGTGCCCCCTGTCGGTGCAGTTCCTGCTCCGCTACCAGTTTTCTGCTTTCCGGAGTGGTGCAGGTATAGCGCTTTGCAAAGGCAGAAACCTTTTCTTCCAGTTCTTCATAGCGCCCACCGGGACAGCCGAAATAATGGCTGGTCACGCCACCGACCGTGTGGGTTCCGCCCACGCAGGTAAAGGATTCGATTCCCAATACACAAAGTCCGTTTTCCGCTGAAAAAAGGGCGGCAAACGATCCGGCCGTGCCCAATCCGCAAACAATCACATCATATTCTTTTGCAAATACCGGTGCCGAAACATCGGTTACCGTTCTTTTTCCTTCAACAATTTGGGAAAGATATGTCATTTGCCTGCCTCCTCTCCTGCTGCAAAGGCCAGTTCCGGGGTTTCATAGCCTTTGGACGGTAAGTACAAAATGCCATCTTGTGTTTTCGGGTATCCCTCTTTTACGCGATAGTCAAATTCATTGGCCGAGAGAATCAACCGCTGGGCTTCGGAAAACTGCCCGATCACATCCTGCGCCGCGGCTCTTGCCTCCACATACCCATAGGAAAGGGGCACAGAGCAGAAGACCACATACCGGTTTTCTCCCTTTGTCTGTTTCCAATGGCAATTGGAAAAATCCGGTTCTTCCTGACTGTGGATCAGCAGATTATAGGTTTTGGACAGGCACATTTCCTGATTGCACCGGGTATCGATCACCTTTTTTGCATAGTAGGTGCAAAAGCCCTGTACGCCGTGGGTAACACAGGCAAAGCCTTCATCGGTTTTTTCCACGCGAACCAGTTCCGTACCGAAAAGAATATGGCAGTTTTTGAAATAGGAATAAATTTCCGTTTCCTCCCCTGCAAAATCCAGTGTGCCGAAAAATTCATAACCCGCCTGGGCTCTGCGTTCAATCACCAGGCAGTTTTCCTTGTGCCGGCTGGCAATGCCTGCGCCTGCAAAGGTAGCACCCAAAACAATTAGATCGTACATTGCATTTCCCCTTTCAAAATTCGCTTTCTTGCATTTAGTATAGACAATATCCCAGTAATAATCTGCCTTTTATTTGCCTAATTATTTCGATTTCTTGCAATTCAGGAAAATCTATGCTATAGTAACCCCTGAGGTGACCGATATGGTGATTGTAAATAAGCGGAATTTTTCTGTGGGCATCCTGCAAAAACAGTACGGTTCTGTTTCTGCGCCCAAAAATACATTTTATGCAGATTTCAAGATATGCCTTGCTTTGGAAGGGGAAGCCCAGTGGGAAATTGAGGAACAGACCCATCTCATCCGGGCGGGAGATATTGTGCTTTTGAAGATCGGTCAAAAAAGGCACTTTACTGCTTTCGGCAGACAGGGGTTCAAACTGTGCGTCTTTACCCTGACCCGAAATGCCTTTTCAGAACCGCACCATTTTATGTTTTTTCTGGAGTGCATTAAGCGGCAGGAAAATGTGATCAAAAACAGTGCCCTTTCCCCATTGCTGATGGAAATTTATCAGGAATGGAAAACCGGATCTCCGGTTCGGTATGAACTGGCATCTGCCAAACTGACGGAATTTTTCATCAAACTGGAAAAAGAAGTCCGTGCCCCCTTTGCACCGGTCACAAAAGGGGACTTGGAAATGCTGGAACTTATGGATTATATTGATTCTAATATTGCGACAGGCATTCGTTTATCGGACGCCGCAAAAAAAGCAGGCATGACGGACAGTTCCTTTTCCCGCCATTTTTCCGCGGTAAATGGCATTTCCTTTAAAGAATATGTGGTGGAAAAAAAGATCCAGCGGGCAATTTATCTCCTGCAGACTACAAATGAAAAAATGATCGACATTGCACGCGACAGCGGTTTTGACAGTATCAGCGGTTTTTACAGTGCCTTCCGAAAGAAAACAGGCACGACACCAAGCAAATTGCAGGATCTTGACATTTAACCGTTAACACCCCGGCATACTGTTTATGATTGATTTTCCCTGTGGCTTCTTTTATAATACCACTATAGATAAACAGAAAGGAGAGCCGATAGCAGAAAGCTGTTTTTGCTATCAGAAATAGATAAAAATGGACACACAAAATGCATCCGGGACAAAATATGATGCCAAATACGATCTGATAAAGTTCGGCTTGTCTTTGCTGGTGATCGCTATTCATGCTTCCTTGTATCCCAAAGCATTGTACCCCTGGTTACGCACTGCCGTGCCCCTGTTTTTTATGATCTCCTCCTATTTTGTATTTTCCAAATTATACAATGCGCCGAAAGCGGAACAAAAAGGCATCCTGAAAAAATTTGTTGTGAGAAATTTGCAACTGTATTTGTGCTGGTTTTTGATTCTCCTTCCTATCACATTGCTCAAACGAAAAGAACTTTATTTCTCCGGTAATCTTTGGGAAAATCTGTTAGCGATCCTCAGGAGCATTTTCTTTGGCAGTTCTTTTTCTGCATCCTGGTTTATCTCTGCATCGGTCATAGGCGTTTTGCTTATTTATTTCTTATCCAAATATCTGCGGAAAGATTTTTTTGTGTGGATTTTTGCTCTGCTTGCCTTTTGTTTTGTCACCGTGGCCTCCAGTTATCAAACCCTGATCGGCGGCACATTTTTAAAAACTGCAATTGATAAGTATATTGCTGTATTCGGTTATTTGGTGTGCAGTTTCCCCGCCGCCTTGTTTTGGGTATGGATCGGAAAAATGGCCGCAGAACAAAAAATCAAGTCTCCATCCCTATGGCTTTGGATTTTTCTAACGCTGTTTAGTTGTGCTGCTTTATTACTGGAATGGAAATATGTGGGAACTTTGGCAGGAAATTACGGCAACGACAGTTATTTTATGTTAGCACCGGTATGTGTTTTCCTGTTTCTGGGAATCGGAAAAATGAAGCCTGTTTATTGGAAACATTCTGTACATTTTAAGCGGGCAAGCACCATTATTTATGTATCCCACGCCTCCATAATCCCGGTGCTGTCCAGGCTTACAGATCGGCTCTTTGGCTTCAGCCACCCACTGCTGACATTTTCCCTTACTTTCCTGTGTTGCATCGCCATATACATTATTATTGCATTTGCTGCAACAAAACTGCGGGCACGCCCAATTGCAAAAATCTTAAAAATGCTTTATTAAAAAACAGGGTCTGTAAAGAAACCTGAATTTTTATTGAACGTATACATTCCTGTCAACACCGTCAAATTTCTGTTTGACGGTCTGTTGGCGCGACGCACCGACCAATCGCTTCCCCCGGGGGGAAGCTGTCAGCGAAGCTGACTGATGAGGAATGGCGTGCAGTGAAGTGCGGAAGAAGTCTGCGACAATGAGGAAAAAGCCAGATTACCGCCCGCATTCCTCATCCGCCCCTGCGGGGCACCTTCTCCCCGGGAGAAGGCATTGTAAAACAGGAATTTGATAAAATTTGGGAGGTGGCTCGCAAGCTGAGCCACCTCCCAAAATCGTTTTCCTTTATCCTAAAAAACATACGTTTCTTTACAGCCCATTTTTTATGCTTCCGTTTCTTCGTTGCCCAAAGACCGGACAGCATAAAGAAAACGCACACGTGATATCCGCTGAAGAAAGGAAACAGCAGACCGGAATTTGTGCCGTAATGTCCCACATAGATCGCCAGAATCAGAAAAAACTTCATTGCGTCAATGGTGGGGTTTCGTTTGGCACGCAATTGGGTCTTCTGGCTTAGAACAAGTTCTTCCGTTTTCATCTTCATTTTCTCCGTTTCATAGTTTTACCAGAGCGCTGAAGGCAGCGATGTCTTCTTCTCTGGTGATTTTAATGTTGTTGACACTGCTTTCAATAAAGTTTATCTTATAGCCCAGGTTGTACAAAAGCATTGTACAGCAGGACTCTGTCAGCGGATGATTTTGCTTCCCGGCCACCGCAAACACCTGCTCCATCAGTTCCAGCCGGTGAACCTCCGGAGACTGCATTGCAATGGTTGCATTCCGGTCCACATATTTCGGTTTCCCACCGGAAATATCAAACTGCACATATTCATTCATATTATGGCAGATGGTGGCACTGCCGGTGGCGATGCACGCCTGCAGAAGATTGGAGATCATTTCGGTGGTGACCATCGGTCTGGTGGCTTCCTGGATCAGGATCATATCCTTTTTATTATACTGGGTCCGGATGTGATCCAGGGCATTTTTTAAGGACAGGATACCGCTGCTGCCTGCAGGCACCAGTCCTTTGAGTTTCGTAATTCCATACTGCTGGGCATAGGCTTTGACGATATCTTCCCAGCCCTTCAGGCACACCACATAAATATCGTCTACCGCCGGGTGAGCCTGATAGGCATCCATACTGTAAACCAGAATGGGCTTGCCGTTTACATCAATAAACTGACTGGGGATATTCTGGCGGTTTCTGCCGGATTTTCCGCCTGCCAGAATGATCGCCACATTTTTATTTCTTCTGCCGCCGATTTCGGGTTGGATTTCCACAGTCTGCAGCCGGGGGGTATCAAAGCCGGTGATCAGGGCTTCCGGGGTGGTATCCAGCACCTGGGCAAACCGCTGCAGTTTTTTCTGGGACACATCGTTTTCTCCGGATTCAATTTTTGCAATGGTGGATCTTGTCTTATAGCCCATTGCCTCTGCCAGTTCCTGCTGGGACATTCGCAGTTCGAACCGACGCTTCTTAATATTGGTTCCTACAGGCATAAAATCACCTCAAATTCCCATTTTGTATATTATAAATCAACACAGTGTGATTTTCAAGGCTGATTTTGCAAGTTATGTTGATTTTTTATTGACAAATATTTCTTGTTGTGTATAATGAACCGCGATTGCGTGTTTTCCCTATTTTCGACAAATAATGATCTAACAAGGAGATAGTATAATGAAAGCAGTTATTTTCGATTCCGGTCTGGGTAACCGTATGGGTGATTTTACCAAGACCCACCATAAATCTATGGCACAACTCAAAGACGGCGAGACCATTTTCCACCGTCAGGTCCGTCTGCTGAGCCTGGAGGGTATCACCGACTTTATCGTCACCACCGGTCCTTTTGAGGAGCAACTGAAGCAGCAGGCTGCAGACTTCCCCCACCTGAACTTCACTTTTGTGCGCAACGATATTTACGACAAGACCAACTACATTTATTCAATGTACCTTGCCCGTGAGTATATGAACGACGACCTGGTGTTCCTCCACGGCGACCTGGTGTTCAACCGGAAACTGGTTCACGATGTACTCAACAACGAAGACGGCAACGTTGCCACCATCAACTTCCGCAAGGCACTGCCTGAGAAGGACTTTAAGGGCAGAGTGAAAGACGGTCAGATTCTGGAGGTTTCCATCAACATTTTTGACGAGGACTGCTTTGCATTCCAGCCCTTCTACAAGATGACAAAAGCCACCGCTTCTGCCTGGATCGGCAAAGTGGTCGAGTTCATCCACAAGGGCGAGGATAAGTGCTACGCAGAAAACGCCCTCAACGAAATCTTCCCCGCATTGAACATTCACGCATTCTCCTACGAGAATTACTACATCGACGAAATCGACAATCTGGACGATTACGCCCGTGTCACCGCAGAGATCCTGCCCTTTGATGAGGCAGACGCAAAAATCTTCGGTTAATCTGCAACAAAAGCGTGTCGCGATCCGATGCGACACGCTTTTCCTGTGCACGAACGGTGCGCAGGATCAGTCGCCCCGACTGCCCGCCAAACTGCAAAGACTTATCATTGACATTCGTTCTCATTATTGTATAATCATTTTGAGAACCCTTGAAAACATTCATCTTTATATATAAAGGAGATCTGTTGTGAAACAAAGTAATCTTGCAACCTACGGCTACAACAAGTCGGATTTCAAAAAATTTACCCGTCTGGCCTGGACAGTGCTGCTGTCCTTCGGTCTGATGTATATGTTCTTCTACAACGGCCGCCAGAATATCAATCTTGTGAAGAATGATATTGCCAGTTTCTTTGGTTTCTTCAAACCGGATGGCACTCCTGATGCCGGTGGCATCAGTGCAATTACCCAGACACTGTTCTGGAGTTACGCCTTTGGTCAGTTGGTTAATGGCCGCATCGGCTCTGCCATTGGCTGCAAAAAGTATATGACCATAGGTGTCATCGCATCCTGCATCTGCAATGTGGCTATCTCCTTTGTGGGTGCCAATCAGATGTGGCTGTTTGCGGTGTTGTGGGGTCTCAACGGCTTTGCCCAGTCTATGGTGTGGGCAAACGGTCTTGAAGTGCTTAACCAGTGGTGGCCCAAAAAGCGCCGCGGCTTTTCCTCCGGTCTTGCTACTGCCTTCTCCGGTATGGGTCAGGTAGTCACCTATTTGTCCGTATCTGTGAGTTTGACCCTCAACCCCGACTGGGGCTGGACCGCTGCTTTCCGCTTCCCCATCATTCCTCTGGCAATTGCATTGATTGCGTTCATCTTCCTGTTCAAGGAGAAACCTGAAAATGCAGGTTTGACCCCCTTCGTGGAAGAAGATCCGGAAGCCGCCGCCCGGGATGCAGCCCTCAGTGCTGAGATCAAGCGCAAAGGCTTCTTCTATCCCTACATCAAGTTGTTCAGCGAGCCCAAGTTCATTGTGTTCTGCTTCATCTCTGCCATTGCAGGTATTGGTCGTTACGGATTGCTTAACTGGATGCCCACTTATTTCCGGGATGTGCACGGTATGGATGTGAAGAGTGCGATCTTCGGTTCCATTCTGCTCCCCCTGGGTCAGGCCTGCGCTATGTTTGTGTTCCCCTTTATCACCGATAAGGTATTTAAGGGCAAGCGGGAGCCTATGCTGGCGCTTGCCTCCGTGGTAACCTTCATCTGCCTGGTCATCTTCCCCTTTATCACCAATGCTACTGCAGCCACTTTGATGCTGTTTGTAGTCGGCGTGTTCAGTATGGTCACCGGTGTCATCTGGGCCATTGCCGGTGATATGGGCGGTCGTGCTATGTCCGCCACTGTAGTGGGTACATTGGACTGTGCCGTGTATCTGGGCGCTGCTCTGCAGGAAGGCACTTTCGGTTTCTTCACTTCTGCAGGCCGCTGGGATCTGGGCTTTATCACCATCGGCAGTTTGTATGTTATCCTGCTGGTACTTACCCTGCTGGCAAGAAAAATGAAAATGAGAAATCTATGATCGATACAAAGGCCGCGTTGCAATTTTCCTGCAACGCGGCCTTTTGCTTTTTCGAAAAACTGTGCTATATTATAGTTCAGAAAGGCGGTGTTTTTATGAAAGCAACGAAAAAATCTCCAAAATTCTGGATCGCCCTTGTGATCTTCAGTCTGGTCGGTCAGGTGGCCTGGGTGATGGAGAATATGTATTTTAATGTATTCATTTATAAAATGTTCAACGCCAGTGCAGAGGCGATCTCCTATATGGTGTCCGCATCTGCCATTGCAGCTACGGTTACCACCTTGCTGATCGGTGCCCTGTCCGATAAGATCGGCAAACGGAAACTATTCATCTGCGGTGGCTATCTGTGCTGGGGCGTGTCGATTCTCAGTTTCGCATTGATCCGCACAGATGTGATTAACCATTTATTCCCGGCGGCCGCTTCTGCTGCCAGTTTAGGCGTGACTTTGGTGATCGTAATGGACTGCGTGATGACCTTCTTCGGCTCTTCTGCCAACGATGCCGCCTTCAACGCCTGGCTCACCGATTCCACCGATGAAACCAACCGGGGCGCCGCAGAGGGAATCAATGCAATGATGCCCCTTCTGGCCATTTTGGTGGTGTTCGGCGGTTTTATGGGTCTGGATCAGAACCTGCAGGAAAGCTGGACGGTCATTTTTCTGGTGGTCGGCTCTGTGGTGTTTTTAATGGGTCTTCTTGGTTTCTTCCTGATTCAGGACACACCGGTCAACACCCGTGGAAATGAAACGTATTTTTCCAATATTTTCTACGGTTTCCGTCCCTCGGTGATCCGCAACAACAAGTGCCTATACGTGACACTGGTGGCTTATGCCGTTTTTGGCATTGCCATTCAGATCTTTATGCCCTACCTGATCCTCTATTACAGTGTGTCCCTGGGTATGGACAACTATGTGCTGATCTTCGCCCCGGCGATTATCCTTGCCGCCGCCTTTACTGCCCTTTACGGCAAAGTTTACGACCGTAAAGGTTTCCGCACCGGAATCATTCCTGCGATCATACTGCTGATGGCAGGCTTTGTGGTGCTGTACTGCTTCCGGGCAATGGTGCCTGTTTTTGTGGGAACATTGCTGATGCTCTGCGGTTATCTTTCCGGTATGGCTGTATTTGGGGCAATGCTCCGGGATCACACCCCCGCCGGCAAAGCCGGTATGTTCCAGGGTCAGCGGATCGTGGGTCAGGTGCTGATCCCCGGCATTATCGGACCTGCCATCGGTGCGGCAGTTCTGAAAAATGCAGAAATGATCATTGGGGACGACGGCACCGCCTCTTTTGTGCCCAATAAAAATATTTTTCTTGCCGCCTTTATCGCTGCGATCTTCATCTGGGCAGTGCTTTTGCCCCTGTTTTCCATATTAAAGAAGTCCAAAACCATCCAGTAACAATTTCTGTTTATCGGACAAATGCCTTCCCCTGGGAGAAGGCACCCGTCAAACAGGAATTTGACCGTTCTATGATAGGAGAATTGATATGTTACAGGATCTGTATACTACCCGGGGAGAAGCCTTAAAGGACACGCCCTGGGAAATATACCCCCGCCCCCAAATGCGCCGGGATAGTTATGTAAACCTAAATGGGCAGTGGGATTTTGGCGTTTCTGAAAATTCTGTACCCGCCTACGACAGCACCATCCAAGTCCCCTTCTGCCCGGAAAGTCTCCTTTCCGGGGTGCATTTCCACTTCCCTGAGGGATATTTTCTCCATTACCGCCGTTCCTTTACCCTTCCAGAGGGCTTTCAGAAAGGCAGAGTCCTGCTGCATATTGGTGCGGCTGATCAGGTTTTGGAGTGTTATGTAAACTCAAAGCAGGTAGGCATACACTTTGGCGGCTATGAGGCAATGACCTTTGACATTACCCATGCGCTGGAGGAAAACAATGTTATTGCGTTACGCTGTATGGATGATCTGCGGAACAATGCCTACCCTTACGGCAAACAGACTGTAAAACGGGGCGGTATGTGGTACACCCCGGTGTCCGGCGTATGGCAGACCGTTTGGCTGGAAAGTGTTCCGGAATGTTACATTGAAGAACTGGACATTCAAACGGATATGAATTCTGCGGTGATCTGTGTTCTTCCCTCGCAGGCAGGTACGGTGCTTGTGGATGGGAAGGCGTATCCCCTTGTAGATGGCAAGGCGGTGATCAAACCGGAAAATCCCCGGCTGTGGAGTCCGGAAGATCCTTATTTATATGAATTTACCATTCAGACGCCCACCGACCGGGTGGAAAGTTACTTTGCCCTGCGGCAAATAGAAGCCAGGACCGTGGATGGTATTCCCCGTCTGTGCCTGAATGGCAAGCCCTATTTTTTCCATGGACTGCTGGATCAGGGCTACTGGCCGGATGGCATTTATACCCCCGCCACGCCGGAATGTTATGCCGACGATATCCTGGCAATGAAAAACTTAGGCTTTAACACACTGCGCAAGCACATTAAGGTAGAGTGCGAAGAATTCTATTACCAATGTGACCGGCTGGGTATGGTAGTATTTCAGGATATGGTCAATAACGGAGACTATTCTTTCCTGCGGGATACCATCCTTCCCACTGTGGGCACTCAAAAAGCCCGGGATCAAAAAAAGCACAAAGACCCCGCTGCCCGCGCCCAGTTTCTTTCCGGTATGAAAGCCACTGTCCGGCAACTGAAAAATCACCCCTGCATTTTGTACTGGACCATTTTCAACGAAGGCTGGGGGCAGTTTGACAGCGAATCGGTTTATGAACAACTACGCACCCTGGACAGTTCCCGGATCATTGATGCCACTTCCGGTTGGTTCCGGCAGAAAAAATCCGATGTGGAAAGCCTGCACATTTACTTTAACTTCTGGCACAGACTCAAGCCCTCTAACAAGCCTTTGGTGCTCAGTGAATTTGGCGGCTATACTTACGCCGCACAGGGGCATCTGTTTAATCTGCAAAAAACCTATGGCTACAAAACCTGCAAGGATCTGACCGATTTCCAGAACCAACTGGAAGAACTTTACAGAAAGCGGATCTTACCGGCGATCCCCAAGGGACTGTGTGCTGCCATCTACACCCAGGTCAGCGATGTGGAAGATGAGATCAACGGCCTGCTCACCTATGACCGCAAGATCTGCAAAGCAGATGCGGCAGCTATGCAACTTCTGGCACAGGATCTGCAAAAGCAGTTAAAGGTTGATCAGGAATAAATGAAAAAGATCCGTCCAAATCTCAAAAGGATGGTTTAAATCTCCCTTGTTTTACAGATACTAACAGCGTAATTTGTAAAATTATTGTAGGCAGCTGCCGGCTACCACTGTCATTGCGAGGAGCGAAGCGACGTGGCAATCTCAAGTATGCAGTTGATTTTGGAGATTGCCACACCAGTGTGCGCACTGGTTCGCAATGACAAGGTCGGACGGTAGTGCCGTAAAGTATCGTAAAAGGAGAAAGATATATGAAGGCAACAGGAATCGTTCGTAGAGTGGAGGCTTGTGTTATAATAGGTCAAACCGCTTGAAAACCACATAAACACTAGGGTTTTCACTAGTTTGCCCTATTGAACGCATTGGTGTCAAAAATGGGTTTTGGGCGGTTTTTATACATAGCAAAAGCGAGGTGAAATTCACCTCGCTTTTAAAATTTAATTTCTTTAGGGAACGATTCCTTGCGCATAATTCCCCACATTTTATCGATATATGACAGCGTATAAAAGTTTTCATAATGGTGGTAATAAAAGGCACCTTTTAAGGTCATTTCATAAATACCGTCATATTCCTTGACAAATCCCAATCTTTTTGATAGCCATAATTCAAAACCGTACATTTTTTTGAGAGGAACACCAAAGAATTTTTCAAAATTTTTGGTGTTTACTTTTGTGCTGTACGCTGTCCAGAATAACCAATAAATCATTCGCTGTCGTTTGGTAAAACGAATCGTCAAAGATGAAGCAAGGTTGTTCGAAGCAATTCTATCACAATATGATTCAACATTGAACGTATTAATTTTGAATTGTTCCTTAAAAAGACTGGTGACAGAGCAACCAAACCCAAGAAAATTATCTCTAGTCATTGATGAGTATTTTGCATACGGTTTGCTTGAAAAAGTCC
>JAZNDD010000125.1:0-3283 GCA_045587865.1 Faecousia sp. | reverse complement strand
TTCCTCCTGTAAATTTTTTGTCATTCCGAGCTTGTAGGGGAGGCGTTTTGCCTCCCTCTGTGGTAAGCTACCCATCAAGGGAGGCATTACCGATGGGACGGAGAACCCGTCCCCTACACAGGTTTCGCAATGACCGTGGTGTTGAATTATTGGCGATCTAAGATCGCTTTGATTGCTTTGATTTCTTCGATTGCCGCGGGGCTGAAGTCATAGGGCGATTTTCCCTGACGGTCTGCGTCGATGATCTGGGGATTATAGTGGATAAAGCCCAGAAGATCTTCCGGAGGGATGGCGCTGCGGATAAATTCCTCATCGCTGTCATCCCGGATCTTGTTGGCTACCACACGGACCTGCTTGACGCCCAGGTCAGAAGCCAGCCGCTTTACATTGCGGTAGGTCTGCACACTTCTTGCGCCGGGCTCGATCACCACAATAAACTGATCCATATTTGCCGCAGTGCCTCTGCCCAGATGCTCAAGACCTGCTTCCATATCCATAATCACCACATCGTCCTTGCGATAAGTCATTGCAGACAGGATGCTTTTAAGCATCACGTGCTCAGGGCACACACAGCCGCTGCCGCCCACATCCACAGTACCCATTACCAAAAGTTTTACGCCGTTAATTTCCTTGGAGAAGGTGTCCGGAATGTCGGAGACCTGGGGATTTAACTTGAAAAACTTATTTGCGGCATTGGCACCGGTGCGCTCCTCAACCAAGGTGCGCATTTTGGAAATGGGGACTATTTCGTCTACCTCTTCCTGGGAAAGACCCAGGGCAAGGCCCAGATTGGCATCGGGATCCACATCGGCGGCAACGCCGGTCCGTCCTTCGTCTGCGTAGAGCCGGGCCAGGGTGGAGGACAATGTGGTCTTACCCCCACCGCCCTTTCCGGTAATCGCTACTTTCATTTAGAAAACCTCGCGTATTGTCACCGTAGGGCGGGGCCTTGGTCCCGCCGTTCCCAACCGGTATGCTGTGTGGCGGGAGGAAGCCCCCGCCCTACATTGCATAGGGGAATGATGACATATAATCTTAATTTAGATGCCCAGGGCTGCTCTCTTAGCCTCAATGCAGGCGATCATCTTGTCGCCCAGTGCATCAATGTCGGTGTCCACAACAAACTTTGCTTCCACCCACTCTTTGACGCCGTTTTCGCCCTGCAGCAGCTCGGTGACCTCGGTAGAGCCCTTGGAGTAGGGATCCACGCCCAGGAAGGTCTCGATACCGGTAGCCACAACATAGTTACCGATGGAAACAGCCTTTTCGGACATCCATTCGGGAGCGCAGCCCACAACGGGAACCTGGGAAATGTTGATGCCCCAGTCCTTGGCAATATCGGAAGCCAGAACCATCATACGGGAAATGTCCACGCAGGAGCCCATATGCAGCACAGGAGGAATGGCAGCCAGCTCGCAAACACGCTTCAGACCTGCACCGCAGTATTCCTTAGCCTGCTCGGGATCCATCAGACCTGCCTTTGCAGCAGCCTGAGCGGAACAGCCGGTGGTGATAACGATGATATCGTTCTCCAGCAGCTTCTTCATCATCTCAATGTGTGCAGTGTCGGGGCGAACCTTGGGGTTATTACAGCCGACCATAGCCACAGCACCGCGGATAACACCGGAGTGTACGCACTCAACCAGAGGCTTGGTGGTGCCCATCTCGTCCACCTGGGAGTTGGCAACGCCGTCGAGAACCTTCTTGATAGCCTCAACAGAGTAGCCCACTCTTGCCTTTTGCTTCTGACCCGGGATGTTCACCAACTCGGGGGTACGGTTTTTGAAGTTCTCAATTGCCATCTTCACGATCGCCTTTGCGTTCTCACCGGCAGTTTCTGCGTGGAACTGGATGAACTCGGAGTCGGGCATCCGGGCGATGGGGGAGGTGGTGATAAACTTGGTGTGGAAGCACTTACTCAGGGGGCCCAGTGCAGGGAAGATACACTGCACGTCTACAACGATGGCTTCACAAGCACCGGTAAGTACAACATTCTCCTGATTCAGGAAGTTACCTGCCATGGGGATGCCGTGACGCATAGCAACTTCGTTGGAGGTACAGCAAACGCCGGAAACGGTAATGCCCTTAGCACCCAGGCTCTTGGCATAAGCGATCATCTCAGGATCGTTTGCGTAATATACGATCATTTCAGACAGGGAAGGATCGTGACCGTGAACAACAATGTTTACATTATCCTTCTCCATAACACCGATGTTTGCCTCGGTGTCCATAGGCTTGGGAGTGCCGAACATAACGTCGGAGAACTCGGTGCCCATCATAGAACCGCCCCAGCCGTCAGACAGGCGGGCGCGCAGTGCCTGGCGGATCAGTGCCTCAGGCAGGGAAGAACAACCCATATGGGTCATATGCATAGCGGTGGCAATTTCCCGGTCGATAGCCCGGGGCATAATCTCTGCCTTTCTCCACAGTTCCTTGGTGTGCTCGGGAGCGCGCTGTGCGAACTTCTGCTCACCGAAGGGGAAGCCATACTCCAGCAGGCCGATCTCAGCCATTTCGTGCGCCAGATCGTAAATGTCCTTGCCCTCGGTCTCAACGCCCCACTCCTTGGCAATGCGGATCAACTTTTCAGGGTCTTTGACCTGATAGTTGCCGCCCTCTTTGGTCTGGTGCAGGGTGTGCATAATCTCACGGCCGTGGTCAGAGTGTGCAGCAGTACCGCCAACGGTAAAGCGCAGGTAGTTACGGGCAACGATGCCGTGAACATCGCAGCCGCAGATGCCGCGGGGTGCCTTAGGGGTGATGCGGCAGGGACCCATAGAGCAGATCCGGCAGCAGGTGCCGCCTTCGCCAAAGCCGCAGTGAGGAGTCTGGTTTTTAACACGCTGCTGCCAGGTGTCAGCGCCAACCTTCTTGCCGTTTTCCAGCAATGAGTTGGTGGCTTCTTCCATCTCCTCGACGGTGGTTGTAAATGCCCAATCCTTCAATCTTGTTTCCTCCTGTATTACAAAATTATCCGGCTCATACGGACAGTATGAGCCCATAGTGTATCAGTGTTATTTTACTCATTTTTTCCTAGAAAGTCAATTGTTGTTTTAACTACATTTCGACTGGAAATTTCCATCCCCCACGGGGGGATTTTTGGTGCTTTTGTTAAAGAGCCCATTTTGGGACTGCGGAAATGTCAAATTTCTGTTTGCCAGCTTGTTCGTAGGGGACGCCGCCCTCGGCGTCCCATCTGTATTTTTGGGGTTCGATGCCCCAAAAATACAGAAATATTGGCAAGCTGCAGGAAATCCGCCCATCGAGGACGGATTTCCTGATG
>JAZNDD010000124.1:0-12897 GCA_045587865.1 Faecousia sp. | reverse complement strand
CGGATTTGAAGACGGATGAGGGTCTTTATTATGCTAATTTAAGCGATATTTTTATATTTTGCTTTTGGTTTTTCCCTCATCCGCCCCAGTGTGCGCACTGGGGCACCTTCCCCCAGGGGAAGGCATTTGCCCGTCAAACAGAAATTTGACAATTACGGTCCCAGTGATGATACCCCTGCAAGGCAATTACTTTCTGTCCTTAACAAACTCCATTTTTTCACAGGCTATATTGATAATTCTCTGCATCATCATCCTTCCGCAATCTGCATAGCCACATAAAATTTTTTGGACATCTTTTGGTTGCTTGCTCACAAACTCCCAAAACGGCTGAACACAATCCTCAAAACCATTCTTCCACACATTATAAACATCATCCTGTTCAGCCAAGGCATATAGTTTTTCGCGTTTTTCTCGCTGTTCCATTTTACCCTCCAAAATTGCATGCTACGCGCATATTGTAGTAAAGATATTTACTAAAGTCAATAGTAAACATCTTTACTGTGGTAGATTGTGGGTATGATATACAAGGAGGATTGTATATGCCCACATATATGGACAGATTACGCGGTCTAAGAGAAGATAATGATCTTACGCAAAAACAAATCTCAGATGCACTCGGAACATCTCAAACGATGTATGCCCGTTATGAACGCGGCGCAAACGAACTGCCTATTCGTCACTTAATCGCACTGTGCAAATTTTACAATGTATCTGCGGATTATCTGTTGGATACAACACCGGATGCAAACAGACGGCAAAAACGAGCATTATAAAAACAGAGCCTGCCAGTCGGCAGGCTCTGTTTTTATTTTTGGGAACGGCCTGTGTGCCGTTCCCCATTTTGTTAAGATCAGATATTTAACAGCATTTTGGCAGCCAGGAAATAGACAAGCAGGGACACTGCGTCCACGATGGAAGTGATAAAGGGGCTTGCCATCACTGCCGGATCCAGTTTCAGCGCCTTTGCCCCCAGGGGCAGCGCTGCACCTACGATCTTAGCAAGCAGCACCGTCACAAACAGCGCAACACACACCACTGCATCGATCATCAGGGTGATCTCCTCATTTCCCAGCAGCAGCCGGTCCACCAGCCAGATCTACACAAAGCAGACCACTGCCAGTGCAAAGCCGCAGATCACAGCGGTACGGATCTCTTTCCAAAGCACCCGGGGCAGATCGGAAAATTGCAGTTCCCCCAGGCTCAGGCTGCGGATGACCGTAACTGAGGACTGGGAACCGGAGTTGCCGCCGGTACCCATCAGCATGGGGATAAAGGCAGTCAGCGCCACCTGGGCTGCCAGGGAGTCTTCAAAGCCGGTGATGATCATTCCTGTAAAGGTTGCCGATACCATCAGTAGCATCAGCCAGGGAATTCGGTTTTTGAAAAGTTCCCACACAGAACTTTTCAGGTAAGTCTTTTCTGAGGGCAACATACCGCCCATCATTTCGATATCTTCGGTGGTTTCTTCTTCGATAACATCCATTGCATCGTCGAAGGTAACGATACCCACCATCCGGTTTTCACCGTCCACCACCGGCAGTGCCAGAAAATCGTACTTGCGGAACATCTGTCCCACTTCTTCCTGATCCGTATGGGTGGTAACGGAAATAATGTTTTCGATCATCAGTTCCCGGATGGGCATTTCGTCATCGGAAGCAAGGAGCAGATCCTTTACCGTGACCAGTCCGATCAGTTTTCTGCCCTGGGTCACATAGCAAGTATAGATGGTCTCCTTATCCACGCCCTGACGGCGGATGCGAAGGATCGCTTCCTCCACAGTCATATCCGGGCGCAGGGAAACATATTCCGTAGTCATAATCGAGCCTGCGGAATTTTCCGGATACCGCAAAATCTGGTTGATAGACCTGCGCATTTCCGGGTCAGCCTGACGCAAAATACGCTTGACCACATTGGCAGGCATTTCCTCTACCAGGTCTGCCGCGTCGTCCACATATAATTCGTCAATAATTTCCTTAAGTTCGTTATCGGAAAAACTCCGGATCAGCAGTTCCTGCTCCTCCGGTTCCATTTCCACAAAACTTTCCGCCGCCAGTTCTTTGGGCAGCAGACGAAACAGCAAAGGGATCTTCTGTTCCTCCACAGAGGATAAAAATACCGCAATATCTGCCGGGTTCATGGTTCCAAGAATATCCCGGGCGGTGGAATACTTTTTCTCCTCCAGCATTTTATAAAGTGTTTTTTCAACGATTTCAAACCGTTCCTTCATCCGGTGTCCTCCTTTATTATAAAGTAAACACACGGACCGCTAACAACTGCCCATTACAGACGGGCAGTCTACTTCGGTCCGGTATATTGCCACTACTGCCAGCGTCCATAATTTCCCCTCCTTTTTGAAAAAACATATACTGCCATTGTATAACTTCAAAACATTCTTTGTCAAGGCACAAATGCAGATATTTCCTTCGGCTGTCTTTTTTCGTGGAAAAACATCTTTTTAAGCGGCAACACCTGTAAAATCTGTCAAAAAGTTTATATAGACTTTAGACACATTGACTCTTTTCTAAACGCGTGATTTATGATATTCTATAGGTGGCGGTATATGCCGTCAAGTCGTAAACATAAGGAGTTGTCATTATGTATTTCCAGAAAAAACGCTGTATCGCAATGCTTCTGGCTGGCGGTCAGGGAAGCCGCCTGAAGGTGCTGACTGAAAAGACCGCAAAACCAGCCGTTCCCTTTGGCGGAAAATACCGCATCATTGATTTTCCTTTAAGTAACTGCGTCAACTCCGGTATTGACACGGTTGGTATTCTGACCCAATATCAACCTTTGGAACTAAACGAGTATATCGGCAACGGTCAGCCCTGGGGACTGAACAAGACCCACAGTTGTGCACAGGTCCTGCCCCCCTATGAACGGCACGACAAAAAAAGCGGCTGGTACAAAGGTACCGCCAATGCAATTTATCAGAATATCGACTTTATTGAGCGTTTTGATCCTGACTATGTCGTGATCTTGTCCGGTGACCATATTTACAAAATGGACTACGCCGCTATGGTGGAGTATCACGAGAAGAACAATGCTTCCTGCACCATCGCCGTCCGGGATGTGCCCCTGAAAGAGGCCTCCCGTTTTGGCATTCTCAATACCAACCCCGACGGCACGATCTATGAATTTGAGGAAAAGCCCAAAAAACCCAAATCCACCAATGCCTCTATGGGTATTTATGTATTCAACTGGAATGTGCTTAAAGAAGCGCTGATCACGGACGAGGATGATGAAACCTCCTCCAACGATTTTGGTAAAAATATTATCCCCAACCTCTTAAATGCCGGTCACAAAATGATGGCTTACACCTTCGACGGCTACTGGAAGGATGTGGGAACCATCGACTCTTTGTGGGAAGCCAATATGGAACTTCTGGGCAAAGACCCGGAATTTAACATCCGGGGTGATGAGCGCAGCAAAATCTGCGCCCGGAACAATGCCCTTCCCTCCTCCTATATTGACGCACAGGCAAGTGTTTCCAACAGTTTCGTTGCCGAAGGCTCTGAAATTTACGGAACCGTCCGCCACAGTGTGATCTCTATTGGCTGCTCTGTGGGAGAGGGTGCTCTGGTGGAGGACAGTGTGGTGATGCCCGGTGTTGTAATTGAATCCGGTGCCATCGTCCGCCACGCCATTTTGGGTGAAAACAGCAAGGTCTGCCGGAACGCTGTGGTAGGCGGCGCTTTTGCCCCCAACGAGAAAAAACAAATCAGCGTCACTTCCAAGGGCGCTGTGGTAGAAGCCGGTACAGCACTGCTGCCCGGAGATATGCTGTAAGGAGGGTATTGCTATGAACGTAATGGGTATTATTTTCGCCAACGACGGCTCTTTAGGCACACTCACCGCCCAGCGCACAATGGCCAGCCTTCCCTTTGGCGGCCGCTATCGTCAGGTAGACTTTGCACTGTCCAATCTGGCCGCCATCGGTGTGCGCCACGTGGGCATCGTCACCCGCCACCACTACCAATCCCTGGTCAACCACATCGGCTCCGGTGAGGAATGGGGTATGGAACTGGAAGAAGGCGGTCTGGAATTTTTGACCCCCTATGCAATGAGCAAGACCGATACCTACCGGGGCAAACTGGAATCCCTGCACTCTGCTATGGGCTTTTTGGAGTACGGTAGTGAAGACGAGTATCTGGTAATGATCGACTCCTCTGTGCTGAGCAATATTGACCTTTCCGATGTGATCGCCAAGCACGCCGCCAGCGGCAAGGATGTAACGGTGGTTACCAAAGCCGGTGTCTGTGACGGCGCACAGCAGTTTGACCTGGCTTTGAAACTGGATAAAAACGGTGAGATCTCCGATATGGCTGTTGACTATGCCGCACCTGCGGATTATCTGGCATCTATGGATATTTTCGTAGTAAGCAAAAAGTGGCTTGCCCGTCAGGTTAAGGAGCATATTGCCCACAATCTGTACCATATGGACCGGGATCTGGTGCTGGGTCAGTGGCAGAAGGGTGCGATCACCGTTAACCCCTACGTTTTCCCCGGCGAAGTTCTCTTTACCGAGTCTGTGGAGCAGTATTTCCAGAATAACCTTTCTCTGCTTAACAAGAAAATACGCCACGACCTGTTCGGCTACAACCATCCGGTTTACACCAAGGTCCGTGACCGTGTTCCCACCTTCTACGGCGATAACAGTCAGATCGAAAACTGTCTGGTTGCTGACGGCTGTATGCTCGGTGGCAAGGTCAGCGGCAGTATCCTGTTCCGTAACGTCACAGTTTATCCCGGCGCAAATGTGGAAAACTGCGTGATTATGAACGATTCCATCATCGGTGAAAACAGTGAACTTAAGTATGTAATTCTGGACAAGGATGTTACCGTCCGTCCCGGTGCCCGACTGATCGGCACACCCAATAATCCCATTGTAGTCAAGAGAGGAGATACCGTATGAAGATCGCAGTCCTGGCCTCCGAAGGCGCTCCATACTGCAAATCCGGTGGCTTGGGCGATGTAATGGAGGCACTGCCTGCCGCCCTTTCCCGGATTGACGGAAACGAAGTGGTGCTGATCCTTCCCTACTATAAGAAGATCAAGGAAAACCCCGCTTACCAAGTGGAGCAAATTGCACAGTTCGATGTGGATTTGGGCTGGCGGCGGCAATATGCGGGTATTTTGAAACTGAAAAACCGGGCAGATGCTGTGCAGGTCTGGTTCGTGGACAGCCAGTATTATTTTGGCGGTCGTGACGGTGCCATCTACGGTCACCTGGACGACGGGGAACGGTTCGCCTTCTTCTCCAAGGCCTGCCTGATCGCTCTGGGTGTTATGCATTACATCCCCGATGTGATCCAGTGTAATGACTGGCAGACTGCCCCCGTTCCGGTGATGCTGAAAGCACAGTTTTCCGATTGCTTTGCAAATACCCGGTGTATGTTCACCATCCACAATATTGAATATCAGGGCTGGGCAAATGCCGACTTCTTTGACAATGTGCTGGCACTTCCGGAAGAATATCGGGTTCGCCTGGATATGAGTGGCGCAATCAATGTGATGAAGGGTGCCATTGAGACCTGCGATATGGTCACCACCGTTTCTGAAACTTACGCAAAAGAACTGATGTACCCCTACTATGCCCACGGGCTGGACAGTGTGATCGCAGGTAACTGCGGTAAACTCACCGGCATTACCAATGGCATTGACACCGGCACATTCAATCCGGAAACCGATCCGGCGCTGCCTGCCCACTATAATGCCAAAACCATTGCTGTGGGAAAAGCCGCCTGCAAGGCTGCTTTGCAAAAGGAAGTGGGTCTGCCGGTCCGGGCAGATGTGCCCCTGATGGTTATGGTGACACGGCTGGCCGGTCACAAAGGTCTGGATCTGCTGTGTCACATTGCCCACGGCCTTATGGAAAATGACTGCCAACTGGTGATTTTAGGCACAGGCGAAGCCAAATACGAGGAATTTTTCCGGGATCTTGCCCGAAAGTTCCCCACGAAAGTGGCGGCAAAGATCACCTTCGATCTGGGTCTTGCCTCCCGGATCTATGCCGGCGGCGATATTTACCTGATGCCCTCCAAGAGCGAGCCCTGCGGTCTGAGCCAGATGAATGCGATGCGCTACGGCACTGTTCCGGTGGTCCACGCCACCGGCGGATTGCGGGACACCGTACCCCCCTGCGACAAAAACGGCAAGGGCGGTCTGGGCTTTACCTTCCAAAGCTACAATGCAGACGATTTTTACAGCGCGCTGAAAAACGCCCTGGATCTATACTGCAATGCGCCGGATGCTTTCCGGGCACTGCAGGTGACCGATATGGAGCAGGATTTCAGTTGGGACAAGCCCGCCCGGCGTTATATGGACCTTTTCGAGAAAATGCGAGGATAAAATGAAGATATATATTACAAGACATGGACAGGTTCTGGACTGGGGCATCGGCGGCGATGCCCAATTCCCCAAAGGAGATCCCCCGCTGTCCGCTTTGGGTAGAAAGCAGGGCACACAGCTGGGTAAATACCTGAAGCACCTGGGCTTTTCCGGAAAGATCTATTCTTCCCCCTTTGCCCGAGCGCTGGAAACTTCAGAAATGATTGCAGAACAAACCGGCTCTCTGATCGTGCCCTGGGCGCCCATCCGGGAGATCGTAAAGACAAAAGAATCCACTGCCAATTTTACCGGCTTGACACTGTCGGAGATCCGGGAAAAATTCCGTTTTATCGACCCGGAAGCAACCCTCCCCTATCCCTGGTGGGGTCTGATTCCGGAAAAAGCAGAGGATGTGATCACCAGAATTCAGGCAGGTCTTGACGCCCTTGCGCCTACGGAAGATATCCTTCTGGTAGGACACGGGGCAAGCGTCTACTGCGCCTGTGAGGTGCTGCGGCTGTCTAAATGCGAGGGCAATAACTTTAACTGCGGCTACTCTATGTATAACTCTGAAGACGAAAATGATTTTGCCTATATGGACGGCAGTCACCTGCCCTATGAAATGCGTACCTTTAACCGGATCTGGCAAAAGGAACAGGATAAACTTCTGGCAGAGGAATTTTTAGCAGAGGGTCTGCAGCTGCGGCCGGAATTTATCACAAACTCTGATCAAACGCTTCTGTGCATTGGAAACACCCGCTCCTGCCACTATCCCTACATACAAAAAATCATCGAGACTGCCAAGCCGCAGATCATTGTGCATACCGGCAATTTTGTAGAGGAAGTCAAAGCAAGCCGTATCCCGGGTGTCCGGGAGGAATACGCCCAAGGGGCGGCACAGCTGGCAGAAATTCTCAAGCAAGCCGGTGCAGAAAATATCTATGTGATCCCCGGCAAGGATGACATTGCGGAGGTTCTGACACAGTATCTGCCCTTTGCAAAATTTTCGCTGCCTGACGATTTAGGCGGTAGTGTTACGGACGGCTGGTCTTTGACCTTGCTTTCTGAGGGTAAGGTCCACGCCTTCTCTGTTCCTGCGTGTTATCATTGGAACAAGATATGATTTGCTCCATAGAAACCGGACACATTGTGTCCGGTTTTCCTTGACTTTTCCCGGAAATACTTTATTCTATAATTAAACAATTTTCTGTTTGACGGTCTATTTCCTGAAACGCACAATACCTTGGCCCCCTCCCTGAGGGGGCTGTCACCGCAGGTGACTGGGGGAGTGTCCTATCTTAAGAACTACACTCCCTCCGCCAAAAATCGGTTCCGAAGAGCCGATTTTTGCCACCTCCCTCAAAGAGGGAGGCAAGGGCGCGTGCAATATTTGTAGCAGTGCGTCAACCAGAAATTTGACACACAATCCTTATTAACAGGAGCCTGTTATGCGTATTTTGTTTAACTCCAAAAAAGCGGAATACAAGACCCCCTTTGGCACACTTACGCCGGACGAAAAATGCACCCTGAACCTGCATATTCCGGTGAGCGTGCCTGCTGTAGCCGTGGAATGCATTTTCTCCTGGGAAAGCGGAAGTCCTGCTTTTTCTGTGCCGATGACAGCGGTGCAGACCCGGGGGGATTATCATATCTTCCGGGGAGAATTTTCTATTTCCCAGCCCGGTCTGTACTTTTACCACTTCCGTGTCCACAAGCCGGACAGCAGCTTCCGCCTTTTCAAGCAAGGCGATCAGACCAATATGGAAGCAGGGGATCAATGGCAGCTATCCTGTATCCCGGCAGATTTCACCACCCCGGACTGGGCAAAGGGCGCGGTGATCTATCAGGTGTTCCCGGACCGGTTTTATAAATCCGGGGATTGCGATCTGACCGGTAAACTAACCCCCTATACCATTCACGAAAACTGGAATGAGGAAGTCTCCTGGCAGCCGACTCCCCAGGGAGAAGTGCTTAACAACGATTTCTACGGGGGCAATTTCCGAGGCATTACGGAAAAAATGGACTATATTGCCTCTTTGGGCACTTCCATTTTGTACCTGAATCCCATTTGCAAAAGTTTCTCCAGCCATCGGTATGACACCGGGGACTATAAGTCCCCTGACCCGATGCTTGGCACAATTGGGGATTTTCAAAGGATGTGTCAAGCCGCCCATAGCCGGGGTATTCGGGTAATACTGGACGGTGTATTTTCCCACACCGGCTCCAACAGCCTGTATTTTGACCGGGAGGGTACATTCGGCGGCAACGGCGCATACTGCTCAAAAGAATCCCCCTATTATAGTTGGTACAATTTCCAGCACCATCCGGACACCTACACCAGCTGGTGGGGCTTTGAGACCCTGCCCACTGTGAACAAAATGGACCCGGGCTTTATCTCCTATGTGATCACCGGAAAAAATTCCGTGGTGGAACATTGGCTGAATCTGGGTGCAGACGGTTTCCGTCTGGATGTGGCTGACGAACTGCCCAATGAATTTATTAAACTTCTAAAAGATCAAATTCGGAAGATCCGTCCGGATACCCTGCTCATCGGCGAAGTTTGGGAGGATGCCTCCAACAAGATCGCCTACGATGTGCGCCGCCGCTATTTTACGGAAGGTGTGCTGGATTCCGCTATGAACTATCCCTTCCGCAACGCGATCCTGAACTTCATCAAGGGAACAGACGACGGACGCGCTCTGCAACAGACGGTGGATACCATCCGGGAAAACTATCCGCCCCAGGTGTTTTTGTGCAATATGAACCTGCTGGGTACCCACGATACCCCCAGAATTCGCACCGCATTGATGGACGATTTTGACGGCAGCCGGGAGGCCCTTGCCTGCCGCTTCCTGTCAGCAAAGCAGTTGGAAATCTCAAAGAAGCTTTTGAAGCTGGCTTCCTTCCTGCAATATATGCTCCCCGGCGCACCCAGTCTGTACTATGGCGATGAAACGGGTATGGAGGGCGGCAAGGACCCCTTTAACCGCCGCACATATCCCTGGGGGCAAGAGGATCCGGACCTTCTGAACCATTTCCGGTTACTGGGCGCACTTCGGAAAGATCTGGATGTTCTGCGGCTGGGTGATATAGAATTTTTCCAGGCTGGGGGACAGAAATTAGGCTTTGCCCGAACCTACAAAAACCGCACCCTGCGGATCTATGTAAACTGCAGTGACGAGACCTGGCATATTCCGGCAAAGAAGATGCTGTATGGCAGCGATCTGAATTTCGGTGATCCTGCTTTGGCACCCATGGGCTTCTGCATTGGGGAGGAATAATATGGAAAAAGAAAGTTTTTTCAGCGGCTATTGCCGCACCATAGACGGCAGCCGCACAGTCTGTGTCATCACAGAAAGCGGCAAGCTTACTGAGGTGGATTGCTGCTTCGAAACCTGCCCCTACACCGGAAACTGCACCGTTGCACAGCAAATTTCCCAATTGACAATGGACAATTGACAATTATATATCGCGGGTAAATAACTAAAAATAGGAAATAAGAACGACGCGTCATTCTGAGCGAAACGCAGTGAAGTCGAAGGATCTACGCATTTATTCTAAATTATGGGTATGATCGGTGCGAAGATCTTTCGACTCGCTACGCTCGCTCAAGATGACGCGTTTTTCTTTCCTGTTTGACAAATTGATTGCGGTAGGGCTTACGGCTCTGCTCCCGCCGTCGATAACTGAGCATTTTATCGGCGGGAGTAACCCCCCGCCCTACAATAATCAGTTCGTGAAACAGAAATTTACCGGAGGTGTCACAATGACACCTCCGGTTTTGTATTTACTGCTTAATTTCAGCAAGATTTACATTCAGGTCTTCCCAGAACAGAACCCGTTCCACGGGAAGTTCATCATCCTCCCAGATCTTATTCATCCGGTCCTCCGGGCGGAAGCCTTCTGCGTTCACTTTCTCCAGCCAGGCCTTAAATTCGGTAGCATCGATGGCGGTATCTGCTGCAAAGGCATCGATCCGATCCACCAGCAGCTCCAGCACATTGGCAGTCACGGGATTTTCCGGATTGCTGACATTGAAGGTGCAGATCACCAGTGTGCCTTCCCCAATCTTCACAGACAGCAGGTGGCAGAACCGGCGCAGGGTATCCTCCGGCAGGAAATCCTTAGTGCCCTGCTGATGGCCCTTGTAGCGGTCACGGATAGGCTTATCCACACCCTGAATATGCTCCGTGACCTTCCAGGGCCAGGTGTCCAGATTGATCTTGGAGCTCACATCCAGCAGCGGCTGTACATTCTTGTCGAAGTACTGATCGTCGCCCAGTGCTGCTTCCACAGCCTTGTTGCGCACAATGCCGCCCAGACCGTTGCCCCGGTCCCAAATACAGGGCTTGAAGCGCTCAATGGAGGACTGCACATCCCAGGTGTTTTGCTCTGCCTGATAGTTATAAAACAGCAGTGCAGTCTTTCCTGCTGCCAATTTGTCCAGCAGCTTCTGATCCAGCGCATCGGTCACATAAAGGTCAGACCCCTTGCTGCCCTTGCTCAGATAATCTGCCAGCACCGGATTGTGCAGGTTCATTGCCGGCACATTCTGGGGGCGAACTCTGGGATAAGTCCAGATCTTCCAGCTGTTTGTCACTTCCTGACCGTCAAATGCAAAACGGGCAGAAACGGTACGGAAGGTGGGCTTGCCTGCAGGCTTTGCCTTGATGTTCAGGGTGGCCAGCTGCTGCAGACCGCCAGCCAGTGCGAACTGCTCGCCGTTGTAGATCACTTCGCCGTCCAGCGCGATCTCCAGTGTTCCGTTCACACGGAAGTTGGGCAGGAAGTCAGATGCAAAGAACTTCACGATGATATCCTCGTCCTCGTACAGGCGTTCCTTCTCAAACTCAGCCAGCAGTACCAGATCGTCATTCATCTGGCGCACCCACTGGGCATCGATGCCCTTATCGTCATCAAAAAAGTCGAGAAAACCGTTCTTATTTTCATACTTCAGGCAGTCGGAAAGCTGGAGCATCTCGTGGCCGCACAGATGGCTCATACGCAGTGTCTCCAGGAAGATCTTGGTGCAGACCAGACGGAACTTCCGGGTAGATGCAATGTAATCGGGCATCAGGTCCTTCAGGTCCTTCATTTCGATCAGTTTCTTCAAGCCGGCAAAGTACTTGGGTTTCTTAATGCCGTGCTTTTCCACATATTCAGGGCCTACCTTTTCGCAGAAGTCGTCGAACTTCTTTTCCAGCGCCGCATAGTCCACAATATCCACATAGTGCATTGCCTCGTGGGACAAAACAGGCTTCAGGGGCATTGCATAGCGGTCGATCTTGGTATCGGCATTGTCTGTGTTGGAGATCAGTTTCAGGGGCACACTGTAAGCAGATTCATCTTCCTTCCAGCACAGGTCGGAAACGAACATATCGCCGTGATGGGCATAGGGCAGGTAATAGCCCATATGCTGAATAAACATATCAGAGCAGTCCCGGTCGTATTCACCCCAGCCGCAGTTGTCCATAATGATCTTACTGGGAGCAAGTTTCCGGCCCAAAGCCACCATTTCGTGGACCTCCGGGAAGTGGGCAGAGCAATGCATTTCGTTGCCGATACAGAAAACCGCCACCGAGGGGTGATTGCGCAATGCACGGATGGTATTTTCCCATTTGCCCTCACCAAAATCCAGCACCCGCTTCATAGGCTTTCCAGTTTCAGGATTGACGGTGCGCTCAAACAGGAAGCCTGTTTCCAGATGAATCAGAATGCCCAGTTCGTCCGCTGCACGCAGGAAATCTTCAGAGGGGACTGTGGTATGGAAACGGACAATATTAAAGCCATACTTCTTTGCCTGACGGATATTCTTGCAGGCTGCTTCATAGTCCGTTCCGCCGGTCATATTGGGATGCTCGTGGGCAATAATACCCCGGATGTAGCCACGCAAGTAGATGGGCTTCTCATTAAGAAGAACTGCCTTATTCTGCATCGTTCCTACTGTAGTATGACCGAAGCGAACGGTTTCCCCGTTTGCCTCAATGGTATAAAGCACCGGATCTTGAACAGACCAGGGTTTCAAGGCAGATGCATCAAATGTGGTTACATACACCCCATCTTTTTTCTTGCTAATAAGCATAGGGCAGTCCACACTTTTTCCCTCTGCGTCACAAATACAATAACTGTCCAGTGGTTCCGGCGTTTCCACATATAAAAGAGCGGCAGATATATTACTGTATATGTACATCTGCACGCTTTGTGTACACGCATCGAATTCTTTTTTATCGCTGCTACGCATCATAATTTTTACATTCCCTTCCTTAATTTTAGGTCAGCATAGCACAGAAAAAAATTTTTTGCAATAAACAAACGGTACACTTCTGAAAAAAAGCGAAAAATGCAATGGCAAAACTCCACTTTAGCATACATTTTGCAATACTTCCTGTAAAAAGAGGCTGTAAACACACCTATATTTCCAAAGGGAGTGAAAACTGGAGATCGTTCAAGCCGGACTACCTCCATCATTTCATCAAATTCCTGTTTGACAGCTTGTTCGTAGGGGACGCCGCCCTCGGCGTCCCATCTGTATTTTTGGGGTTCGATACCCCAAAAATACAGAAATATTGG
>JAZNDD010000123.1:0-11548 GCA_045587865.1 Faecousia sp. | reverse complement strand
ACAACTCTGTTAAGGGCAGCCAGTTCAAGAAGCCTCTGCTTGAGTTCTCTGGCTCTTGCGCAGGTTGTGCTGAAACCAGTTATGCACGTCTGGTGACCCAGTTGTTCGGTGACCGGATGTATATCTCCAACGCAACCGGCTGTTCCTCCATCTGGGGCGGTCCTGCTGCTACCTCTCCCTACTGCGTCAATGCCGAGGGTCACGGTCCTGCTTGGTCCAACTCCCTGTTCGAGGACAACGCAGAGCACGGCTTGGGTATGTATACCGCACAGGCTGTAATCCGCGAATCCCTGGCTAACAAGGTTCGCACCGTTATGGAGACCACCGCTTGTGACGAGCGCAAGGCTGCTTGCCAGGCTTGGCTGGACACCTTCAACGATGGCGAAGCTAACAAGGCTGCTACCAAGGCTCTGATCGCTAACCTGGAAGCTAAGGTCTGCTGCGACACTGTTGCTGACATCCTGGCTAAGAAGGAATACCTGTCCAAGAAGTCCGTTTGGATCTTCGGCGGCGACGGCTGGGCATACGACATCGGCTTCGGCGGTGTTGACCATGTTCTGGCTTCCAACAAGGACGTAAACATCTTCGTATTCGATACTGAAGTCTACTCCAACACCGGTGGACAGGCTTCCAAGGCTTCCAACATCGGTCAGGTTGCTCAGTTTGCTGCCTCTGGTAAGGAGACCAAGAAGAAGTCCCTGGCTGAGATCGCAATGAGCTATGGCTATGTATATGTTGCCCAGATCGCTATGGGTGCAAACCAGGCTCAGACCATTAAGGCTATCTGCGAGGCTGAGGCTTACAACGGTCCTTCCCTGATCATCGGCTACGCACCCTGTGAGATGCACTCCATCAAGGGCGGTATGATGAACTGCCAGGCTGAGATGAAGAAGGCTGTTGAGTGCGGCTACTGGAACCTGTTCCGCTTTGATCCCTCAAAGGAGACCGGCAAGTTCCAGCTGGATTCCAAGGCTCCGAAGGATGGCTATCAGGAGTTCCTGATGAACGAGGCTCGTTACAGCCGTCTGACCCGTGAGTTCCCCGAGCGTGCTGCTGAACTGTTCGCAAAGAACGAGGCTGCTGCTAAGGAGCGCTGGGAGCATCTGAACAAGCTGGTTGAGATGTACAAGGACTAATCCCTAATTACAAAAGAAATCCCGGAATGCTTGCATTCCGGGATTTTTTATCCCTGTTTTTTGTAGGGAACGCCCTATGTGGCGTTCCGGCTAACCGCACATTTCTTGGAACGGCACGCAGGCCGTTCCCTACGATTCTGTTATATATACCACTTTTCCAATCCACGCCGTAGGGGCGGTTATCAACCGCCCGCTAAAATTTCTCGATACCGGAAAGGTACATCTGGTTGCAGATTGCCGCCCCTACCGGTAACCAACGGAATTAGCATAGGGAACAGTTTTCTTGTCTACTGATGAAAATAACAATATCAAAGCATAATTAACCAACTTGGCGGGGAACGCATCACGCGCTCCCCGCCATTTCTTTTAAACAGTTTCTATATGCTTATGTTCAATTGCTGCATTTTCTCGCGTATTGCAATATACGCATCTTTTGTGTCGGAAATATTGAGCACTTGTTCCTCGAAGGGACATATTCCATTACCTTGACGATTGATAATATTGTCCACAAGGGTTGTGAATTCAACATATACGCCTTCCTCAGATAAAATCTGTAGGGCTGGCTTACTGATAACTTGGGCATATACAGCACGCACACCCAACAATAGATAAAGAAACGCGGTTGCTTTGCCAATCACTTTATCAGCGGCTGCAAAGTCCCTGAAGTCATTTCCGCTCTCCACCCACTGTACCAACGGTTTTACCCCGCGAAGTGTTGACGTATATACCGTATCGTCTTTACACAGGATTGCAGTGTATTCTCCGCTGGATAGCATTTGTTTTGCTTTTATAAAATCATCCATAAATGACCTCTTCTGAAAACACAGCGGCAGGGTTTCCCCTGCCGCTATATTTTTACTTAAAGTATTTAACAGCAGCTTCAAACATACGAATGTCGTAGTTTCCGGGCACATTCCGGTACAAATCCTTACCGATACGCTCGCTGTGACCCATCTTGCCAAAGACTCTACCATCGGGAGATGTGATGCCCTCGATGGCAAACAGGGAGCCGTTGGGGTTAAAGGCAGTGTCCATAGTGGGCTGCCCATTCAGGTCCACATATTGGGTTGCGATCTGACCGCTGGCTGCCAGCTGCAGTGCCAGCTCCTGGGATGCAAAGAACTTGCCTTCACCGTGGGAGATGGGTACATTCACAATGTCACCAACATTCATAAGGCTCAGCCAGGGAGACTTATTGGAAGCGATCCGTGTGTGAACGATTCGGCTCTGGTGGCGGCCGATGGTATTGAAAGTCAATGTGGGGCAATTTTCATCGGTGTCGATGATCTTGCCGTAAGGCACAAGACCCAGCTTGATCAAAGCCTGGAATCCATTACAAATACCACACATCAGTCCATCCCGATCGTCCAGCAGTGCGCTTACAGCATCCTTAACAGCAGGATTGCGGAAGAAGGCTGTAATGAACTTTGCAGAGCCGTCAGGCTCGTCACCGCCGGAGAAACCGCCGGGAATAAAGATCATTTGGCTGTCACCGATCTTCTTTGCAACTGCTTCCACACTGCGGGCAACATCATCAGCAGTCAGATTGCGTACCACAACGATCTCAGCCTCCGCGCCTGCGTCCATAACTGCCCGGGCAGAATCGTATTCGCAGTTCGTTCCGGGGAATACAGGGATCAGCACCTTAGGCTTTGCAACCTTGATCGCAGGTGCGATCGCGCAATTACCGAAATGGTCAAGACTGGGGATCTTATCTGTAGTCTCGGTCGTTTTTGTGCCGTATACACCCTCAAGAACTTTGGTGTTAAGCTCGTAAAGCTCGTCAATGGAAACAGTTTCAGCACCGTACACGATGACCGGCTCTTCAGTGGTATAGCCAACCAGCTGGGCATCTGCACATTCCTCTGTCAGCTCAGCCAGGATCATACCGTACGCAGGACCGTACAGCAGCTCAGCGCCTTCAGCTGACTTGAAACCGATGTGGTTACCAAAGGACATCTTCATAACCGCCTCAGCAACACCGCCGGCGTCAATTGCCCAGGCAGCCTTCACCTTACCCGCCAGGGACAGTGCGTGGAACTGATCCCAGCATTTATTTCTGCCTTCATAGTCAGAAAGATCATTTGTACCAAACAGGTAAACCGGATTTCCGGCTTCCTTAAATTCATTGGAAATGACCTGATTTGCCAGAACAGGCGCAATGGCAAAGGAGATCAGCGTAGGAGGTACATCCAGATCCAGGAACGAACCGGACATAGAGTCCTTACCGCCGATAGCCGCTGCATTCATACCCAGCTGTGCATCCATTGCGCCAAGAAGTGCCTGGAAGGGCTTGCCCCAGCGAGTAGGCTCGTTACGCAGCTTTTCGAAGAACTCCTGCAATGTCAGGTACGCATCCTTGTAGTCTGCACCTGCAGCAACGATCTTCGCCACAGAGGAAATTACACTTGCCTGTGCGCCAACATAAGGATCAACACTCAGCAGATCCGGATCGCAGCCCCAAGCCATCAGGCTTGCCTGCTCGGTCTTCTCACCGGGCAACACCGGCAGCACCGCCGCCATTGCCTGAGTGGGTGTCAACTGCTTTTTGCCGCCGAAGGGCATCAGCACACTGCCGGCGCCAATGGTTGCGTCAAAGCGCTCCACGAGACCTCTCTGGGAGGCAAACTTCAAATCAGAAGCAATCTCCTTCAAGCTTGCCTTGCAGGGATAACCCGCCTGCTTGCCATCAGGAACTGCCACATCTGCGTGCTTAACAGCGCCGTTGGTATCCAGGAAGGAACGGGCAAGATCCGCTATTCTTTTTCCCTTCCAGGTCATAACCATACGAGGCGCTTCTGTAACAACCGCAACACGGTAAGCCTCCAGATTTTCAGTTTCTGCAAACTTAATAAATGCATCCGCATCTTCAGCTGCAACCACAACCGCCATACGCTCCTGAGACTCAGAGATGGCGATTTCTGTTCCATCCAGACCTTCATATTTCTTCCGCACTGCATCCAGATCGATCTGCAAGCCATCTGCCAATTCGCCGATGGCAACAGATACACCGCCTGCACCGAAGTCATTACAGCGCTTGATCAGACGGGTAACCTCAGGATTGCGGAAAAGCCGCTGGATTTTCCGTTCCTCAGGTGCATTTCCCTTCTGTACTTCGGATGCCATTGTTGTCAAGGACTTCAGGTTATGGCTCTTGGAAGAACCGGTTGCACCGCCAATGCCGTCACGACCGGTACGACCACCCAGAAGGACGACCACATCACCGGCAGCCGGACGCTCGCGGCGCACATTGTAAGCCGGGGCAGCCGCGACCACAGCACCACACTCCAGGCGCTTTGCTACAAAACCATCGTGATACAGCTCAGCAACGTGACCAGTTGCCAATCCAATCTGGTTGCCGTAGGAGGAATAACCTGCAGCAGCGGTCTGGCAGAGCTTGCGCTGTGGCAGCTTTCCGGACAGGGTTTCACTTAGCGGCTTTGTGGGATCGCCTGCGCCGGTCACACGCATAGCCTGATGGACATAGGCACGGCCGGACAGAGGATCGCGGATACAGCCGCCAATACAGGTAGCCGCGCCACCGAAAGGTTCGATCTCCGTGGGGTGATTATGGGTCTCATTTTTGAACATCAGAAGCCAATCCTGATCCTCTCCATTTACCTTGGCGGTAACGTGGATAGAGCAGGCATTGATCTCTTCGCTTTCATCCAACTCAGGCAGCAGACCACGCTTTTTCAGCACTTTTGCACCAATGGTTGCAATATCCATTAGAGTCTGGGGGCGGTTTGCAGCCTTTTCCTCACCATACACTTCAACGCGTGCTGCTAAGTACCGCTCATAGGCAGCCTGCACAGCAGGATCGTAGATCTTCACATCGTCCAAATGGGTGGAGAATGTAGTATGACGGCAATGGTCAGACCAGTAGGTATCCACCACACGAACCTCGGTAATGGTGGGATCTCTGTGTTCCTCATCACGGAAATAGTTCTGCAGGAACTTCAGGTCATCCAGATCCATTGCAAGTCCCAATGTATTAAGCAGGTCTGAAAGTCCCTGTTCATCAAGAGAAATAAATCCATCGATGGTTGCGACAGTTTCAGGCGCTGCATAATTAACAGCCAGTGTTTCCGGCTTTTCCAGTGCAGCTTCCCGGCTTTCCACAGCATTGATCACATAATTCTTAATGGCAGCAATATCGCTTTCACTTAAAGCACCCTCAAGGGCATAGACCTTTGCAGACCGAATCACAGGGCGATCACCCTGAGAAAGGATCTGGATACACTGTGCAGCAGAATCAGCCCGCTGATCAAACTGACCGGGCAGAGGTTCAACAGCAAAAACATAAGCACCGGGTGTAGAAATCGCCTCGGTTGCAATATCCAGCTGAGGTTCAGAAAAAACCGTCTTCACTGCATAATTAAACAGTTCCTCAGAGATATTTTCTGCATCATAGCGGTTAAACAGGCGTACCTTTTGCAGACCTTTAATGCCCAGCAGGTTAACAGCCTCATTGTGAAGGGCTCTGGCTTCATTATCCAGACCCTGCTTTTTCTCTACAAATATTCTGTATACCAAAATCAATTCCTCCCGGCTTTCAGAGCCTTAGAACCAATATCGTGACGGTAAAATGCATTATCAAAATGGATCTTATCCACCATCTTATAGGCATCCGCAATGGCGTTTTCCAAAGTGTCTGCCACTGCAGTTGCACCCAGTACGCGACCGCCGTTTGTAACCAGCCTGCTGTCCTTGACCGCAGCACCGGCAACATAGACATTCTGTGCAATATCCTCAGGGATCGTCATTTCAAATCCCTTATCATAAGAAACAGGATAACCCTTTGATGCCATAATGACGCAGCAGGCATTCTTATCTGCAAACTTAACTTCTGTTTCAGCAAGTGTAGCATTGGTAGTTGCCTGCATAACTGTCAGCAGATCGCTTTCCAGAAGTGGCAGAACGACCTGTGTTTCCGGATCGCCAAACCGGCAGTTATACTCAATGACCTTGGGTCCATTGGGAGTCAGCATCAAGCCGAAATACAGGCAGCCCTTAAAGGTACGACCCTCTGCATTCATTGCCTGAATGGTAGGTAGGAAAATGGTCTGCATACATTCTTCAGCCACAGCAGCTGTGTAGTAGGGATTGGGCGCAACCGTACCCATACCGCCGGTATTTAAGCCGGTATCGTTATCCCCTGCCCGCTTATGGTCCATAGAGGAAACCATAGGTTTAACACAGTTTCCGTCCGTAAAGGCAAGAACAGAAACCTCCGGACCGGTCAGGAATTCTTCAATAACGATCTGATCGCCGCTTTTGCCGAAAACCTTGTCCGCCATCATAGAACGGACAGCTTCCTTTGCCTCTTCCCGGGTCTGGGCAATAATAACGCCCTTACCCAGTGCCAAGCCGTCAGCCTTAATAACTGTAGGGATGGGTGCAGTTTCCAGATAGTTAAGCGCAGCATCCATATCTGTAAAAACCTCATATTCCGCTGTGGGAATACCGTATTTTTTCATCAGGTTTTTGGAGAACACCTTACTGCCTTCAATAATAGCTGCATTTGCGCGCGGACCGAAACAGGGAATACCCTTCTCTTCCAGCGCATCTACAGCACCCAGAACCAGCGGATCATCCGGTGCGACAACTGCATAATCAATGCTGTTTTCGCAAGCAAATTTCACAATTCCTTCAATATCCTTCGCGCCGATATTCACGCAGGTTGCATCCTTTTCCATACCGCCATTACCGGGCAAAGCAAAAATTTCGGAAACAGATTTATTCTCTTTCAGTTTCTTAATGATGGCGTGTTCTCTTCCGCCACCACCAACAACCAGTAATTTCATATTTATCACTCCATTAATGGTGGAACAGTCTCATACCGGTAAACGCCATTACGATGCCACGGTTATTGCACTCCTCGATGACCAGGTCGTCACGGATAGAGCCGCCGGGCTCAGCAATGTACTTAACACCGGAAGCAGCAGCGCGCTTGATGTTATCGCTAAAGGGGAAGAATGCATCGCTACCCAGTGCTACATTCTGACGGGTGGACAGGAATGCCTTCTTATCCTCCTCTGTCAGGCGCTCAGGCTGCTTAGTGAAATAGTTCTGCCAAATACCGTCCGCGCAAACATCTTCTTCATTACCGTTAATATAGCCATCGATCACATTATCCCGGTTGGGACGGCCCAGGTCATCACGGAAAGGCAGTGCCAGGGTCTTGGGATGCTGACGCAGGAACCAGGTATCTGCCTTACTGCCTGCCAGTCTGGTGCAGTGAATTCTGGACTGCTGACCGGCGCCAACACCGATTGCCTGTCCGTCCACAGCATAGCAAACGGAGTTAGACTGGGTGTACTTCAGGGTAATAAGAGCAACAATCAGATCGATCTTTGCGCTTTCGGGCAGGTCCTTATTCTCAGTGACGATGTTTTCAAGCAGGTGCTCACCGATCTTAAAGTTATTGCGGCCCTGCTGGAAGGTAATACCATATACCTGCTTGTTCTCAGCCTCAGCAGGAACATAGTCCGGATTGATTGCAACCACATTGTAAGTACCCTTACGCTTTGTCTTCAAAATCTCCAGTGCCTCATCGGTGTATGCAGGTGCGATCACGCCATCGGAAACCTCACGGGCGATCAGCTTTGCAGTCAGGGCATCGCAGGTGTCGCTGAGAGCGACCCAGTCACCAAAGCTGCACATACGGTCAGTGCCGCGGGCACGGGCATAGGCACAAGCCAGAGGATTTTCATCCAGCTCAGGAATATCATCCACAAAGCAAGCCTTCTTCAAATCATCATTCAGGGGCTTGCCAACAGCAGCAGAGGTGGGAGAAACGTGCTTAAAAGAGGTTGCTGCAACCAAACCGGTGGCTTCCTCCAGTTCCTTGACCAGCTGCCAGGAATGCAGTGCGTCCATAAAGTTAATATAACCGGGACGGCCGTTGAGAATGGTGAAGGGCAGATCACTGCCGTCGTGCATATACAGCTTTGCAGGCTTCTGGTTGGGGTTGCAACCGTACTTCAGTTCAAATTCTTTCATTTCGTTTCTCCTTTACTGATGTTTATTGAGAATTCTCTGCTCATACTTGCCGGTTTCCAGATCGGTATAGCGGACAAACAGAGAAATCTTATTGTCGTTATTCAGGTTTTCCCAGAGCATATTTGTAAACTGATCGATATCGCCATCGATCGCTACCCGTTCAGGCTCGCCCTGGAAGGTGGGGATTACAGGGTTACCGTCACATACATAGGTGTGGATAAAGTGACCCAAACCGGCAATTGCAGGGTACTCATAGAAGAAGCGGGCGCAGGCAGTGCCTTCTGCGTCAGCAGACTTCAGGATAGACATTTTATAGCTGCCATCGCCAGCGAGCAGACCGGAAATTCTGGGCGTCCAGTTAGGACCGTCATCTTCGAACATTCTGGTGCGCAGTGCTGCCTCCCAGCTTTCCCCTCTAGCCAGATACTCCCAAATGGTATCTGTCTGGTCACCGTTTGTGACGATCAGTCCACAACCAGCCTGGCGAACAGGATGATAAATGATCAGGTGGGGATCCTTCATAAGGCTGGGGTCAAACGCCTCAGTGCGGATGCCATCAGGCTCCTGAACAAACACACGGTTACGGCTGTTAACACTGCGGCCCATAATAAAATAGGCAGCCACGGACTTCTTTCCGTCCGGGGTGATACCCAGCACAATGCCACGGCCGGGATAGGCGTTTGTTGAAAGTTTTTCGCTCAGCGCACCAATTTCATATACATTCATAGCTTTTTATCCTTTCTGTCTGCTTGACACAATATTCTTACTGACCAGTTCAGCGGCAGCTGGAAGGATCTTCCACTCTGCCTGCTCCATTACGCGGCGCTGGAGTATTTCAGGGGTGTCCCCCTCCTGAATCTCAACAGCCTTTTGTAGCAGGATCTTTCCGCCATCCGGAATTTCGTTGACAAAATGCACCGTTGCGCCGGTAACCTTAACACCATACTTCAGCGCTTCCTCGTGAACACGGAGTCCATAGTAGCCCTTACCGCAGAAGGAAGGGATCAGCGACGGATGAACATTGAGAATTCTTTCCGGAAAATCTTTCGTAAAGTTCTCACTAAGGATCGACATAAAGCCAGCCAAGACGATCAAGTCAATATTATGTACTTTAATCAGCTCTTTTATTTTCTCTTCAAAGGCATCCTGACTTCCGCATTCCTTCTTTGTTACAACAGCACGGTCAATTCCGGCATTTTCTGCACGGGTCAGTGCATAGGCATCCGGATTATTGGCGATCACCAGGCGGATCTCACCACTGGTGATATCGCCTGCTTTTTGCGCATCGATCAATGCCTGTAGATTTGTGCCACCACCGGAAACCAGGACTGCAATTCTAGCCTTGTCCATCCATAACTCCCCTTTTTTAAGCAATAACGACCTTTGTGTCAGATTTAACGATCTTACCGATCACATAAGCATCTTCACCGTTTGCCTTCAGCACTTCAATGGCAGTATCCACCTGATCTGCAGGAACGACGATGCTCATACCTACGCCCATATTGTAGGTGTTAAACATATCCCGCTCGGGAATGTTACCGGTCTTTGCGATCAAGTCAAAGATCGGCAGGATCTTGACAGCTTTCTTGTCGATCACTGCGCCCAATCCATCCGGAATGGAACGGGGAATGTTCTCATAGAAGCCCCCGCCGGTAATGTGGCTGATCCCCTTAACATTCACCCTTTCCAGCAGTGCCAGAACAGGCTTTACATAGATCCGTGTAGGTGTCAGCAGTGCCTCAGCAGTTGTCTTGCCGCCCAGCTCTTCTTTAGGAATATACAGATCGGGATTATTGTTATCGATATCAAACACCTTACGGCACAGGCTGAAGCCATTGGAATGGATGCCGGTGGAGGGCAACGCGATCACCACATCGCCTTCTGCCATTTTGGTGTTGTCAATGATCTTTTTCTTATCTACAATGCCTACTGCAAAGCCAGCCAGGTCATAATCCTCCACAGGCATCATACCGGGATGTTCAGCAGTTTCGCCGCCGATCAGCGCTGCGCCGGACTGAACACAGCCCTCTGCCACGCCGCCAACAATTTCAGCAATCTTTTCAGGGATGTTCTTGCCGCAGGCAATGTAATCCAGGAAAAACAGAGGCTTTGCTCCGCAGCAGATAATGTCGTTTACACACATAGCCACCGCATCGATACCGATGGTATCGTGCTTATCCATCAGGATCGCCAGTTTGACCTTTGTTCCGCAGCCATCAGTACCGGAAACCAGAACAGGCTCTTCCATACCGGCGATGGGCAGACCGAAGCAGCCGCCAAACCCGCCCACATCATCCAGGCAGCCCTCATTGCGGGTACGGGCAACGTGCTTCTTCATCAGTTCTACCGCACGGTAGCCTGCGGTAATATCTACGCCAGCAGCAGCATAGCTTGCAGAATAACTCTTTTCCATAATATCGCTCCTTATTCTCATTCTTTACCGGTCCAGCAATAAGTACATAGCTTACAAGGCTCTAAGCCAATGGCATTGATCACGCCATCCAGGGTCTGGAAGCCCAAGGATGCAAACTTGAATTTTTCGCAAATGGTTTTACGCATAGCCTTACCGCGCTCTGTATCGCCATTGGCATATTCTTCAATATGCTTCAGGCCTTCTTCTCCCTCCAGCTCCACGATCACCCGGCGGGAGATCAAGTCCATATCGCTGGTAGACCGGGAGAAATTCAGATATTTGCAGCCATACATAATCGGCGGACAGGCAGAACGCATATGCACGGATTTTGCACCGTTTTCATACAGGAAATCAACAGTTTCCTTAAGCTGTGTTCCGCGGACGATAGAATCATCCACAAACAGCAAATTCTTACCTGCGATCAGCTCGTGTACCGGAATCTGCTTCATCTTCGCGATCTTATTCCGGTCGGACTGGCGCGCTGGTGTAAAGCTTCTGGACCAGGTGGGGGTATATTTAATAAATGCTCTGGCAAAGGCCTTTCCGGTACGGTTTGCATAGCCAATTGCGTGGGGTGTACCGGAATCGGGAACACCGCTAACATAGTCTATATCCTGTGCAAGACCCTTTTCTTTATCAGTCTGCGCCATTATTACGCCGTTTCTGTAACGCATTACCTCAACATTAACACCCTCGTAGCAGGATGTGGGGTAACCGTAATAAGACCACAGAAAAGCACAGATCTTCTTTTTATTTCGTGCAGGAGAAAGAACCTTAACACCATCTGCGGAAACCTCAACGATTTCACCGGGTCCTAACTCCTTATAATCCTCAAAGCCTAATTTTTTATAAGCAAAGTCTTCAAAGGAAACGCAATAGCCGTCGTCCTTTCTACCGATAAGAACGGGGATTCTGCCCATTTTATCACGGGCGGCAATAATGTTGCCGTCATCTTTCAAAATAAGAATTGATGCCGTACCGTCTATTACATCCT
>JAZNDD010000122.1:0-5246 GCA_045587865.1 Faecousia sp. | reverse complement strand
TGAACTTACAAAGGGTACTGCCCTGTTCCTGAGCCAGGTGGAGCTGACCAAGGACGGCCTGGTTGCAGACGGTACGATCAAGTACGGCGTATCCTATAAGGGCGTTGTGTACGATCTGGACCTTGCCGATGCGATGAACGGCATTTACCCCGAGTCCAAGATCAATATGCCCGATGTGATCGACGATATGAATGCCCGCTGGAGAAGCGGTGCCCTCAACTGGAAGTGGCTCAACGGCAGCGACGGACTGTCCGGTTCTACCCCTGCAACGGAGTATGATCCCACTACCAACCTGCGTTTCTACCGTGGCGGAGGTATGCGTCTGTACAGCAGCCCGGATAGCTGGATGGCACTGAAGATCAAGAGCCCCGGCAGCGGTGACTTTACCATTACCCTTAACCACGCTACCACGGCAAACAGCGGCACCATTGCTATGTACATTCTGCCTGCAGATACAGATATTGACCATATCTGGGAAGCAACCGACCCGGAAAACCGTGTTGGTAAGGTGTACCTGGGTAACGACGACGGCAGCAGTGCCATCGTGGACGGCTTTACTTCCTTTGTTGGCTACTGGAACTTCGAGGCAGGCAAGGAATATATCCTGGTGATCGAAGGCTACGAAAAATCCCGGTTTAACTCCATGCACTGCTATATGAACCTGTCCCAGATCATTATGGAGCGTGGCATTGTCAGCTATGAAAACGCAGAGGACGAAAAACGTGTGGAGTCCATCACGCTCCTTGAAAACGCAGTTCCTGTTATGGACCTTGGCACTTATGGTGCTTGCGCAGAAATTAACGGTCATGACTATATGTTCCTGCCCGTAGAAGGCGGCTATATGCCGGTTTATGACCTGGATACCTATACGCTGGTAGACAATGTGAAAACCGATGTCAGTTATAGCCGTAATGTAGGCGTTACCCCCGATAATAAGATCGTTCTTGCCCATTCCGGCAAGTTCCTGGGTATTTACGATCCTTATACCAAGGAATATGAAAAGTCTCCCGCCTTCAGCAACACCCCCGGTCTGGAAGAGGTTGGCGTTTTGGATGGTATTACCATCGATGAAAACGGCACGATCTGGCTGGGCAGCCACTATGGTGCGGATGTGTTTACCTATAACATTGAGACCAGAGAATTCAAAAATTACGGTCGGCCGGTTGGCTACCAGACAAACCTCCGTGGTATGATGTGTAAGGATGGCTACCTGTACGGTGCTGCCAGCAGCGCAACCGAAAGCTGGGTGTTCAAAATGGATTGCGCCACCGGCAAGCTGGTTGCAAAGCAGAGTATTCAACACCTGATGGGTACGGCTACGTATATTAACTCTGTCAACCTGATCGATGAGTATATCATTCTGGGCGGCTCTTATCTGGCAGGTGCGATCGTGCTGATGCAGGATACTTTGGAACTGACAGAGATCCCCGGCCTTGTAAACCACCCCAACCTGAATGTTTCCGAGGAAATTAATGGCAAGCATTATATGGTTCTGCAAGGCTACGGCCTTTACGAGTACGACAAGGCTACCAAGACTGTATCCAAGACACCTGGTTTCGGTGCTTCCGGTGTTGGCTTCCGTACCGGCGGTTTACAGACTTACGGCAAGACCTTGATCACCATTGACGGCGATCCCTGTCTGGTGACCTATTCCGGCGGTCAGCCCAAGCACTTCAACCTGAACACCCAGGAATACTTCTCTTATGAAGGCCTGATGAAGCCGGAGCACGGCAAGGGTGGTGCGAAGGTTCGTGGCTTTGTAAGCTGGGCTGAGGGCACCAATCAGTTCTCCTTCGGTGCATTTAACACCACATTGTGCACCGTATTTAACACCGAAACCGGCAAGGTAGACTACTACTATAATACCGGCGGACAGACCGATAGTCAGATTTGGTACGAGGGGAAACTCTACGCAGGTAACTATTCTTCCACAACCCTGAACGAGATCTATCCTGACCCCGACAACCTGACAAACGAAGTCATTCAGCGTTGGAGACTGGACCATGAGGAAACCCAACAGAAGCGTATTCACTGCCTGGCAGCGGGTGACGGCTATGTGTTTGCCGGAACCACACCGGATTCGGCCTATCACGGCGGCGGTATCACCGTTTACGATACCCGCACCGGTCGCTGGAAGTTCTACCGCAATCCCGTAGAAAACGGATCCATTATGAGTTTGGCTTACCACGAAAACCTTCTCTATGGTACAACTACCGGTGCCGGTGGTTCCGACGCAGGATGGGAACCGGGATTATCTGCAGTTGTCTTTGTGTACGACTATAAGAACAACGAAACGGTAGCCGTTCTGGATCCCAGAGATTACATTAAGGGTCTTGCAAGTCCTGTGTACCATGTGCGTTGCGTGGTGCCGGATCCCAATGCGGAGGAGAATGGCCGCTTCTGGTCCATTGTTTCTGAGACATTGTTCTGCTTTACCTATGACAAAGAGAATAAGACCTTCGATGTGCAGGAAGTAATCTCCTTTGACAAGAGTAAGTATGCCGACAACTCCACCAACAACTGGTTCCCCAAGACCATTCTGTTCGATATGGAACGTAATTACATCTACGCATCCTTCCAAGGCAACGGCGGTACGCAGCGCATTGAACTTTCTGACTGGAATGCACCCATTGGCTCTATTCAGGTTAAGTCCAATAAGCGCATTATGTCCGATATTCCTGAAAGTAACTTTATGGTGATGGGTGAGGACGGAAACCTCTACTACGGCATGAATACTTCCCTAAAGATGCTTCCCCTGAATGTTACCGATGAGGACTGGGCAATTTCCGGTCAGGTTGATGCGTTGATCCTGGGAATTGGAGAGGAAATCACCGTAGAGAGCGAAGCTGCTATCCGCACTGCCCGCTCTGCCTATGAAAACCTTAGTTGGCGCTATAAGGCACTGATTCAGAATCTGGAGCTTCTGCAGGAAGCAGAATCCGATATTCTGGAGCGGAAGGTGGATACTCTGGAAGGCGTGACGATGACTGCCGATGACTTCCCCAAAATGGCTGATCTGATGGCAGAATACAAGGGCCTGAACGCCCGCCAGCAGCGGTATGTGAAGAACTACAGCCTGCTGAAGGAAAAATACGATCAGGCATCGGATCTGAACGATCAGCGGATCGCAGCGGCTATGCAAAAGCGGATCAATGGCTTGAAGGATAAGTTCCCCCTGACTCTGGACAATGAGCCGGAGGTGGTGGAAATCCGTGCGGACTACAAGCAACTGACCGGCAAGCAATCCCTGCTGGTGGATACCACCATCCTGGAAGATGCAGAAGCACAGATCGCAGTGCTCAGAGCGGAATTTGTCAAGTATGTGGAAAGCCTGATCCAGAAGATCCCCGCAGAGATCACCCTGGATGCTGAGGCTATCATCACAGAAGCAAGAGAAGCAGCCGATAAACTGTATGTTGCCGAGCGTAAGGAAATATCCTACTCTAAACTGACAAGCGCAGAGGGCAAACTCAGAACCCTGCAGAACGCCAAGGCAGCAGCCGAGGAAGTGGATGCACTGATTAAAGCAATCGGCATCGTCACCCTGGGCGACAAGGAGCGCATCGCAGAGGCAAGAGAAGCCTACGATGCCCTCAACGGAACAGCGCTTACCTTCCTGCAAAATGGCAAGAAACTGGAAAATGCCGAGAAGATTCTCAAGATCCTGCAGACCTGGGGCATCCCGGTAATCGTAGTGGTGGATCTTGCTGCGGTTGCACTGGTGTTCCGCAAAAAGATCTTCAAAGGCAAGAAGAAAGAAACGATTGAAGATTAAAAATGTAGGGGAGACTATTAGTCTCCCGCTGCAAGCCATCGAAAAGAAGAAGGCTTAGCGGGCGGCAGATTGCCGCCCCTACAACAGGCCTCCGAATTTCTGTGTCATTACGAGGAGCGAAGCGACGTGGTAATCTCCCGCGACGGCAGGAGCAAGCCCCCGCCCTACATCATTTTGCATTTATTAACTTGCTCGTTTCCTTTCCCAAATAGCAAAACCCCGGTGGAAAAATCCACCGGGGTTTTGCGTTGGATAGGCTAAAAAGTGATACTTTTGTACTGGAATTTCCCACTTTTGTGTGCTATGATAAAGAAAAATACAGAAGAAGGAGGGAGAAACTAGTGCGGGAGCAACTCAAATGCGGACTTGCTTTTGAAACACTGGAATTTTGCAAGCACGCTGTTCTTGCTGTGAGAAGAGAGTTTTCGCCCGGTTTTGAAAGCACTTATAATCTCCACGATTTTCCCCAGGTCTGGTATTGCTACCGTGGCCATTATTTCCACAAGGTGGACGAGTGTGTATATGAATGCAATGAAGGTTCGGTAATCGTCCTCCCAGTGGGAGTTTCTCAGAGGTTCTGGACAGACACGGGAATGGAACTGATGCGGCTGGATATTCGATACGATCTTCTGGAACACCTGCCGCTGAAGGAATATATCGATTCTGCCGCCAATCTGTTTTTGCCCCGGTTTTTTAAGGATCTGGATCTTCCTTTTTCGCCCCATAAAACGCTGGGGGCGCAGTCCCGGCTGGTTTGGGAGCAGGTATTTTCCTGGTTTGCATTGATGAAATATGCACCTGCCAATTCCGCAACAAAGGAGCAGTTCCTGGAAAAATTAGAGCAGATGTTCTCCGTTCCGGAGTATAAGATCCCGGAAAAATGCGAAAAAAGAGCAATGCGTATTGTGCAAAACTGGATTTGCCCCATTTTGCGAATGATGATTTATATGAACGATCATTTTTCGGAAAAGATCACCGATGAGCGCCTTTTGCAGGAAGGTAATATGAGCAGAGCGGTTATGTACCGGGTGTTTAAGCGAGTTACAAACCAGACATACGCCCAATACCTGCAAAATCTGCGGGTGCGCCATGTGCATTTGTGCCTGCGTGAGACCACCTACAGCCTTGCAGATATTGCAGAACTTTGTGGCTTTTATGACACCTATCATATGTCCCGGGTCTATTCCAAATGTTATGGCGAAACCATCAGCAAACAGCGCATACGTATGAAACGATGCCGCAAGGAACGGGAAAATTGAATAATCGAATTGGGAACGGCCTTTGCGCCGTTCCTTTTTTGCGTGTATAGTACTGTCAAATTTCCGTTTGACGGTCTGTTGTACCGCCTCGCCACTTGCCTCCCCTCATAGGGGAGGTGCCCAGTGCGCACACTGGGCGGAGGGGTTGTCCTATCTTAAGAAGTACACTCCCCCAGTCACCTACGGTGACAGCCCCCTCAGGGAGGGGGCCA
>JAZNDD010000121.1:0-52177 GCA_045587865.1 Faecousia sp. | reverse complement strand
GTTGCGGTATAAGTTGCATCGCCTGCACAATCCATAACAGGCTTATCCCAACCTACAAAAGCATAGGTGTAAGTGTCGTCTGCCGGTCTGAAGGGATCTGAAGGTACAGTCACAGGATCTCCCCAGTGGTAAGTATTGCTGGAAAGAACTTCTCCATTCCAATCCTTAAATGCTATGATGTAGTCCTTGTAGGTGGATTTGTAGGTTGCAGTATAGATTGCATCACCAATACAATTTACAACAGGCTTATCCCAACCAGCAAATGTATAAGTAAAGGTGTTATTATCCGCCTTAATCGGCTCATTGGGGACAACAACGGATTGACCATAACGGACTGTCTGTGTGGATATAACAGAGCCATCCTCATTCTTAAATATCACAGTAAAATCAGTATCTGCGTAATCAAGAACTTTTACCGATGCCGTCAATTCACCCTTATACATACCATTTGCTGTAACAGTAACCGACACTTCCCTGCCGATTTCATTTGTAGTTAATCGATATGTGCTCTGATTTGCACCGGCAATGGCAACACCATCACAATACCACTGATACGTGATGAAATTGGCATCTCCATCAAAAGCGGACAGGTCAGCAGCCAGCAACTTTTTATACTGAGGCTCTCCGGAAATAGAAATTGTACCGGAAATCAATATCTTATCCTCAGTAGTGAAAGAAGCGGAACTAGAGTCGCTGGCATAGGCTGTATCGGTTTCCTTATAACGCTGATAGAAGGTATAGGTTGTGTTCAGTTCAAGTCCGGTAAAGACATGATTGTCCGTCCAGTTACCGCCCTCGATCATATATTCCATCGCGCTATCGTAAACCAGCTCAATTGTGTTGTGGGTCTTGACTTGACACCGTACATAATCCGGTGCAGCCACAGCAAGCTTTTTTGTAGTTACGGATGTACCACGGCTTGGGTTGCCCGCAAAGGAGGTTTCTGTAGCCTTCTTCCGTGCGTACACGGTGTATACAGTGTTGGGATTGAGGTTTTCAAACACCGCACTATCCTGCCATGTAACGAGATCGATGCTGTATTCTACGCCTTCGCTCTTCACAACATCGAAAGAATTGCTGCCGATTTTACTGACAACCGGTGCAGCCGGCGCATCGGGAGTTCTTAATGTGACCACAGACTGTTTGGTCAATTCCCCTGCAAAGCTGTTTGTTCCGCACACAGTTAAAGTTAAGGTCTTGCCATAATCCTCAGGCACGATTGTATAACAATTTTCTGTGCTTACAGTATTTCCGTCAATTGACCAGGTATATTTGATTTTCGCCGCGGTCGGTTCCAGAGTAGATACATCGGCATAGACCGTGTTGCCAACAACAACTTCTCCGGAAATATCCACACTTCCCGCAAGGGCAACAGGTGTCGAGTCTGTTACTGTAACGGACAGCGTTCTTACCGCTGGAGCATCATAGCCATAATCAAACAGCAGCTTCAATGTATGCTCGCCAACGGGCAATCCGGAAATATATGTCCCGTAAATGGTTACAATATTGCCAACAACGGTAAAATCTGTGTCTTTCGTCAGCCCCTCAATTCCGTTGAAATTCTCAAACTCAGCAGTAATTTCAATCGTAATGTCCCGAGGTGTATACTTATCAAAATTCACTGCATTAACGGAAATTTCAGGATTGTGTACGACTTCCTCCGGATCGGTTTTGAACACATTTTCGTCGATGTGCATCAAGGAAACTGTTTCCGTGTTGTTTAGCAAGAATGGATCGTCAACCGCAGAAGAAATCGTACAGTTCACGCATTCATCCTCACTGCTCGTCAAGGCGTTTAGCTCAACAAAGTACTGCTCGGTCGCTCCGGGAGCAACGAGTCCGGTTTCCATACCGGTGATCTTTCGCCCATTTATGTTGGGTGCATAGATCTCAATCATAGCAGTGGAAGATACATTTCCCATATTGGTTGCCAACAAAATCAGATAGTTCTTTTCACCAATGATTTTTTGTTCCGCAACGACAGAGAAATCCGCGTATGCAAGCTTAACTTTTGCATTATTGTCGGTACAATCGGAGTCAACAGCTTCGAGCATGCCTTGTTTCGGGACGATTTCAACGCTGTATTCCGCCGTTAATATGCTTTGCGGCAAGACAAGTGATACAGCAAAATTACCGAACTCTCCCGATTTCAGCACAGCATCACAATCTGCGGTATACAAAAGCTGACCGTTTGCATCGCAGAAATGAACGGTGACTCCGTCGATGCTGTTTATGCCGTTGTTGGAAATGCTTAGCGTGATATCCAATTGGGCATTCTCTTTTACCTGTGTAATATCAAAATCCACATTGTCAAGAGCAATATCCGTAAAGAATTCGATTTCAGCATTTCGGAAATGTGTTACCGTATCCACATTATCTCCGGAAACCTCCGCAAAGGTCTCGGTAAACACAACGACCAGTTTGCCGTCTTCCTCCACAACGGAATAGTTAACCACATAACCGCCTGTCCGGGTCAAGCGCACAGGCGCTGTCAAGCATCCGGTAGCATCGATATAGACACTGTAAATGTCCGTTCCGGTAGAAGTATTCCCCAACGCATCATTATTGCTCATCGTAAAGGTGAGCAGCATCTGATCTTCGGATGTGGAAACGATTTGATAGTTTGTGCCAACGGAAACTTCTTCAGGAACCAAGCAGATCGGTTTTTGGTCAGGCTCGGTAATCATGTAGATTTTACCGTCATTGTACCAAGTCAAGGCCGTTTTGCCGTCAACATCTGCATACCCTACATTGGCAATGAATCCCGTAGCCATTTCCACCGCATTGCCGCTTTCATCACCAAGCACCAGAATCTGGTCATCCTTGGTTTCGCTGCTGCCGTCGGTATCCACAATATAAACCGTATAGCCAGCATTGCTCAATGTTACGGTTGTAATATCGGAAACGGTATTTGCGCTGCTGATATACTCAGCAGGAGCGCTCCATCCTTGCTGGCCAAGAACGGTAGAATAAATGGCGTTGTTGGTCATTTGACCGTCGAGTCCCACGCTGTCCGACTGCATCCACACAACAGTCAATTCGCCATCAACCATAGCAATATGCGGCAGAAACTCACAGCTGTTGTTATCGGTCAACTGAACGGGTGTGCCAAAGCTTCCGTTTTCGTATACAACAACCGACGCTTCTACATTGCCGATGAAGGAGGAAATATCACTGTCGCTGGAAACATCCAGGGTCTCGATACCCGCATTGCTTCCGGTCATTTCTGTATATACCACATAGATTTTCTCTCCGTCGGTATACACATCAAATTCACAGTCAAAAGTACCGTTATCGGCAACCGGCACAGGCGCGGACCAGATGCCATTTTCATAAACCGAATAGTACAAGGTTTGGAAATTGGCATTGTCGCGAGCGCTGTTGTCATCAAGCCAAAGCATAACAGCGGTATCGCCACAGGTAACGATCTTGGGTGCTACATTATCGTAAATATTTTTCTGTAAATAGTCACCGTTGAGCCACTGACTTCTGTTTTCCAAATATGCACGGTCATTCAGCTCGTAGGAATCAGGATCCTGCTGCGCCGCATAAAGACTTGATGACAATGTTCGCATCATGTATGTCTGCGCTTCGGGATAACGGTAGATATCTCCCTGCGCGATTACATATTTACCGGAATACAAGCCCCAAAGAACCGACCATTTTGCGCCAAATTCGCCGTTAATGTAAACACTTTCAAATTCCAGATCGGGAATAATGCCGAGGACAAAGCCCATCTGTGCTTTTCCGTAAAGCCCGGCAGAACCAAATCCCCACAGCAAATACGCGCCACCTTCAATTTCAAGCGTATCTTCCATGGCAAAATTCAGGTCCTCTACACCAAAGCCGCTTTCCGGTTCATAGCGCGTTACTTTAATATCCAACGTTGCTTCGCCGGAAAGAGATGCTTTGAAATATACGCCCACGATACCATAAAAACTTGCTTGTGCATTAAATGCCAGTTTAGATTTTACGCCAAGTTTGACATAGTTGGTTTTTACATAATACTGGCCATCACCCAAATATTCAACTTCAAGGTAACCGCAGACATTGTACTCAAATCCGCTTTTGTCCTTGCCAAAGTTTTTCATGGAGTCGTTTACCATCTTTTGCAGAGCAGACTTGGGTGCGTTTTCGCCGTTCTTTTCAAAGAACTCACCGATATCCAGATTGATGCCCACACGGATGGTTCGGCCCTTGATGTAGGTATAGAACTTTTCCTCTCCGGTAGGCGTAAAGGACATGGGAACCTTGTAGCTTCCCAAAGCGCCGAGGGAGAAGGATAGATCAATATTGGAAAGCTCCTGCAAAATTTGCTGCTCGGAAATATCTGCTAGGCTGATTACATCAATGTTCAGCGCCGAGGAAACTGTAAAGCCGTCGGAAGTATACATTTTTACAAAAACGGTTTCCTCTTCCTCAAATACACCGGCATTTACAGAGAAGGTGCAAGCCGTTTCGCAGGTCTTCTTCGTGGCGATCAATCGATTGCCCTGATAGAGTTCATATCGCATAATCGCGTACTCGGTGAATCCGTTGACTGTGATTTTCACTGTCTCATCTGCGTTGCAATTCACTATCTCTATCGAAGTTGCTATGGATCTGCCGTTCAGACTGACGCCTTGCACCACAGAGGGGTTGTCAGATAGTTCAATCACATCTATAAACTGGGTTTGTGTAGCAGTAAATGCACTATCCACAAAAGATATATAGTTGGTACACTCGATTTTCAGCGGTAACGGCTGTGTGGGTTTGAGGAAATACGCCATGCCGTCCTCGTCTGTTGTACCCATCTCCTCACCCAACCACACATTTGCGTATTGCAGAGGCATATTATGCTTGTCTACTACCTTAATGATATAGATATTTGTTCCAGTAAAGTTCTCTGCTTTGGATATAGCATTGTAGGGAATTGCTCTGTACCCGTTCCACAGACCGTCTACAATTACTTCTTCCCAACCAGAAATTGTACTGTAGTAATAGGCAAACTTGCCGCTGGTATTACCGAGGGCATTACTGCCCAAGATGGCAGGCTGACCACGGAAATAAATCTGCGTAAGCTTTCCGCAATTCGAGAAAGCAGAGTTTCCGATCTGCTTCACTGCACCACCTACGGTTACCTGAATCAGATCCGTGCATCCGGCAAAGGCATTGTCGCCCACTGCGGTGATATTGTCCGGAATCACCACGGCTTTCAACCCGGAACATTCTGAGAAAGCTCCGACAGCTATTTCCGTTACCGAAGCAGGCAGTTTGAACGAGCTCAGCGCAGAACAACCAGAGAAGGCATAGGCACCAATGGATGCCACGCTGTAACCATAATCAACAAAAGCCAGATTGCTACAATTTTGGAAGGCATAGGCACCGATGCTTGTGATGCGTGCATCAATGTAGACAATTTTTACTTCCTTTGCAAATATTGCCCAGGGCGCACCACCGCTGGTATAGTCCTGCATTTCGCCGGTGCCACGGAAAATAAGAGTGCCATCCTCATACAAAGTCCAGTTAATGCTGTCGTTACACAGACCGCCGGCTCGTTTGGCATTCTCATAGTAGATAACGTCGATGACCAAGTCCTCAGCAGGCATTGTTCCGGAAATGAGCTCCTTTAGGGTAGAATATCCGGGTATTTTCGGAATTTCCACACTGTAGTCCTCTCCCGTCTTTATGATTTGCGTAACAGAGTTTTGTGCTTTCCCACCACTGGCATAAACATAGTTGACCTGCAGCTGTAATTTATGATTTGCCGGCACCCATATGACTTCCGTCATATCCTTATTATAGAGAATGCCATTAACACTGCAGTAGTTGGGATTTTCTTTGGATACCTCGATTCGTTCTAAGCCGGAACACCCAGTAAATGCTTCCGCTTCGACACTGAGAACATCTTTTCCAATGGTGATTTTGGTCAGATTGCTACAATTATAAAAAGCGCCGTATAGCAGATTACCACCCGTTACCGTAACTTCTTTTAAACTGCTGGGTATGTAGAAGGTCTTATATGCCATTCTTGTTGCATTGGTTCTATAACGCTGCCTTGTGGATACCGCTCCGGTATAGCTTGTTTCACCAAAAGCATAGCCTAAGGGATATTGGTTCTCATCCGTAGCAGTTTTCCTACTGTCACCAACAAAGGGAATCGTAAGGCTTTCCAGACTGCCGCAGCCAGATAACACGCTTCTGGAAATACCCGATATATTTACCTCCGTCATAATATTTGTTAGGCCGTTGGAAACAATCAGATTCGTTATCCTTGTGCCATAGAACGCATTAATTCCAATAGCAGTTACACTGTCGGGAATTACAATATCTGTCAAGTTACTACAATTATAAAACGCACCGTAGCCTATGCTGGTTACACCGTCAGGAATCACAACGCTATTCAGACTGCTGCAATTAGTAAATGCATTGGCGCCTATACTGGTTACACCCTCACACAAAGTAACTTTTGTTAGATTGCTGCAATTATAAAACGCTCTGGCACCTATACCGGTTACGCCCGAACACAAAGTAACATTTGTTAAGCTTGTGCAATCCTTGAATACATCATCCTTGATTTGTCCGCCTGTGACAGTCACAGATTTTAATCCACTAAGGCCATTGCCTAACGTTTCTGTGACTGTGTCAATAAACGGAATTGTCAGCGTTTCCAAGTTGTTGCAATCCCCGAAAAGATACCCTCCTATGTCGGTTACACTGTCAGGAATGGTTATGCTGATTAAACTAGTACATCCTTCAAAAACAGAGCCACCCAGATACAAGACACCTTTCGGAATTGTAACATCCGTCAGTCTGCTGCATCCGGAAAACGCAAGCCTGCCAATGTAAGTTACACTTTCCGGAAGTGTAACCTTAACCAAATTCTCACAACTACGAAACAAAGATAAAGAAATGCTGGTTATGCTGTTGGGAAGCACAACTTCCGTCAAGCTATCGCAATAAGAAAATGCAGAACTGCCTATACTGGTTACACTATCAGGAATCTTGATATTTTCCAGGCTGCTACAACTTTTAAAGGCAGAGCTGCCAATGTAGGTTACACCATCCGGGATCGTAACGCTCTTCAAGTTGCTGCAATTACAAAATGCAGAAAGAATGATCCTCGTATCGTTGTGCACTTCAAAGGATGTCATGTCAGTCGAGGCAACCTCTACCAAAACTAAATATGGATTGTTGGAACTACCAATATAGTATCCGCCATTATAGGCCTGAAAGATTTTACTTGAACAGTTATAAAACGCATTGTCATTAACGCTTATGATGCCGTCCGGAATGGTGACGCCAGTCAAGTTACTACAATGCCTAAAAGCATTTTCCATAATTAGTTTTGTATCCTCGTGAACTTTGCACGAGGTTATGCTTGTTGATGTTGCAGATACAAACACCAGATAGGGATTCGCGGGATTACCCAAATATTTGCCGTTATCGTATGTATAATAGCTTAGAGCATTGCAGTCCACAAAGACACTCGATCCGATGCTTTTGATGCTGTCCGGGATGGTAATGTTTTTCAGCTTGCCGCAGTATGCAAATGCAAAACTGCCAATAGAACTAACATCGCCTAAAATCGTGACACTTGTTAAACTACTGCAATTTCCAAAGGCGAACGGTTCAATGCTGGTCACACCGGCAGGAATCGTAACCTCCGTAATGCTGCTACATCCTGAGAAGCAGCTTTCGCCAATATTGATCACGTCCTGCGGAATTGTAATTTCCGCCAGACTACTGCAATTATAAAATGCAAAATCTCCTAAACTTGTTAAACTTTCCGGAAGATTGACAGTTAACAAACTGCTGCAATTATAGAATGACGCAATGCCGATTTCTGTTACGCCCCACTCGACATTCAATTCCGTAATATCCGTTCCCCAGGGTATCAGAGAAGGGTCTGAAATATAGCTGTCCATTGCACCGTTACCGCTAATGGTAAGTTCTGTTCCATTTAATGTCCAGGTACAATCACCGGTGGTACCGCTTGTAACCGTTGCTGCACTGGCAGGCAAAGTAATTGCAGGTACAGTCGAAATTGTAAGGATAAGTGCCATAATTAAGGATAATAAACGCTTTCCTCTCATTTTGTTGATCCCCTTCCGAAAGAATTGTTAACATTTGTCAGTTATTATTTATTATTTATTGTACCATATTACTGGAAAAACGCAAGAAAATACTGTAAATTATAAGGAAAAAGGAACGGCTTTTGCCGTTCCTTTTACAAATTGAATATTATTCACCTGCTGCAGTGAGGATCAATCGGATCAGGTCGTCTCTACCGTCTCCCTTTTCCGCTGAAAACGGAATGATTGGACATTCATCCGGCAGTTCCAGATCCTCGCGGATCGTTTGAAGATTACCGGCGATCTGACTTTTCTTAACCTTATCCAACTTATTTGCCACAACTACGAAGGGGCACTGGCTGTCCAGAAACCACTGCGCCATTGTGATATCGTTATTGGTAGGTGCATGGCGTGCGTCCACAATCAGTACACCCAGGTCAATGCGATCCGCCGCAAAATAATCTTCCATTAGTCTTGCCCAGCGGTCTTTTTCCTTCTGGGAAACTTGTGCATAGCCATAACCTGGAAGATCTACAAAATAGCACTTTCCGTCAATAGTAAAGTAATTGACGTGGATCGTTTTACCGGGTTTCTCCCCTACTCTGGCAAAGTTTTTTCGCTGTAGCAGTCGATTGATCACAGAGGACTTACCCACATTGGATTTTCCTGCAAATGCAATCTCCGGAAGTCGATTGCAGGGAAAATCCTTTGTGGAAGCCGCAGATATCAAAAATTCCACATTATGAAGGTTCATACAGCACCTCACTGACGAATGACTGCTTTATGGGACTTTTGCTTCATTTCCTCAGGAATGTCCCCAAGAATGGTTGTCATTGGCTCGGGTTTTGCATTCAGTGCAGCACGAAGAACTGTTTCCACATACTCCGCAGTAACGAAATTCAAGGAATTACGCACAGTCTGATCGATTTGTTCCAGATCTTTTTCATTGTCCTTGGGAATAATAACGGTACGAATACCGTGACGCATTGCAGCCATTGTTTTTTCCCGCAGACCACCAATAGGCAGAACGCGGCCACGAATGGATATTTCACCGGTCATTGCCACATCCCTACGAACAGAAACACCTGTCAGCGCAGAAACGATTGCTGTGCACACTGTAATGCCCGCAGAAGGTCCGTCTTTCGGAACCGCTCCTTCCGGGAAATGAACGTGAATATCTTTCATCTTATAAAAATCGGAAGAAATGCCCAATTGCTGTGCGTTGGAGCGAATGTAACTCATTGCCGCCTGAGCAGATTCCTTCATAACATCGCCCAGATTGCCGGTCAGTTCCAGTTTACCTGTGCCGTCCATCACATTGACTTCCACTTCCAGCACTTCACCGCCAACCGATGTCCATGCAAGTCCGGTTACAAGACCCACAAGATCACTGCTGGGCAATCTATCCGGCAAGTACTTGCGAACACCCAGGTATTCTTCCAGATTGCCGCCATTCACACTTACCCGTTTGAGTGCTTCATCTGAAAGAAGTTTAATGTCAGTTTTACGGCAGATCTCCGCGATGGATTGCTCCAGTTTCCGAACACCGGATTCTCTGGTATAGCATCGGATAATTTCCCGCAAGCCGTCATCACTGATACGCAGTTGTGTGCCCTTCAAGCCGTGTTTCATTCGCTGTTTTGGCAGTAAGTGATTCTTTGCAATCATAACCTTCTCTTCATCTGTATAAGACCCCAGTTCAATGATCTCCATACGGTCCAGCAAGGGGCGGGGTATGGTATCTGTTGTGTTGGCTGTTGTGATAAACATCACTTCGCTCAGATCAAAGGGGATTTCCAGATAATGATCCCGATAGGTTTTATTCTGCTCTCCGTCCAAAACCTCAAGGAGCGCAGCACTGGGGTCGCCACGGTGATCTCTGCCCAACTTATCCACTTCGTCCAGAAGCAAAACCGGATTGCAACTGCCAGCCTGAATGACTGCAGACAAAATACGACCGGGCATTGCGCCCACATAAGTCTTTCTGTGACCTCGAATATCTGCTTCATCGTGTACGCCACCCAGAGAAATCCGAGCCATTTTCCGGTTTAAGCAACGGGCCACAGAATAAGCGATGGATGTTTTACCCACACCGGGAGGGCCTACAAGGCACAGTATCTGCGGTGGCATTTGGGGCGCCATCTGGCGAACCGCAATAGTCTCCAGAATTCTCTGCTTTACTTTCTCCATACCAAAATGGTCCGCATCCAAAATTTTTGATGCACTATCCACATTGATACATTCTTTTGTGTATACATTCCAGGGCATTTCCAACACTGTGTCCAGATAGCCTCTTAAGACAGATGCTTCAGCAGATCCAAAGGGCTGCTTTCTCAGTCGTTCTAAGTCCTTTAGGAGTTTTTTCTCTGTATCAGCAGATAAGTTCAACTGAAGAATTTTCTTCTCATATTCGCCTGTCTCGGACTCGTCATCCCATTCACCCAATTCTTCACGGATGGCTTTCATCTGCTCCCGCAGATAATAATCCCGCTGCTCCTGATCCATACGGGCTCTGGTGCGTTCGTGAATATCGTTTTCCAGGTGCAGAACCTGAATTTCCTGCCGGAGCAAATGCAGTACTGTTTCCAGTCTGCGGACCGGATTGAGCATAGCCAACAGTTTTGCTTTTTCTTTATAGTCAATACCGGAATGCTGGGCAATCGAGTCAGCAACAAATCCGCAACTTTCAGAGGACAGCATACGCAGTTGTACACCCTGGGGCGGATGTTCAATAATATCCAAATAAGAAGCATACAAGTTGTTAGCCTCTCGACGAAGTGCTCTTGCGCGCAAATCGTTCACAGCACCCGTTTCTGCAACTGCTTCAATATTACCGGACAGAAACGGTTCAAAACGAATCAATTCTGTGATTTTTGCACGGTAAAGTCCAGTTACCAAAACCCGCAGGTTATCCCCCTGTGATTTAAGAACCTGTTTTACTTTCACCACTGTGCCAATGGTATAAAGACCTTTGAGTCCGGGATCGTCATCCATTATATTTTTTTGAGGTGCCAAAAACAAGACACCATCGTGTTTCATTGCCTCTTCAATTGCCATTGCAGACTTAATGCGTCCAATATCAAAATGAATGGTCTGCTCTGGAAAAACAGCCAAACCGCGCAATGCCAAAACCGGCATAATTGCGGCTGCTTCTTGATGGCTCATAGAATTCTCCTTTCTGAGAATTAAAAGGGGGTAGATGCCTACCCCCTCCAAAAGATATTACGGCTGTGCGCCCAATTTGGGACGCAGTTTTTTTGCGTTACGAATGATCTTCGGCTCGCCGCCGGAGACACACTCAGGTGTAATTACAACCTTCTGTATGGACAAGTCGGAGGGGATCATATACATAATTTTAAGCATAATCTCTTCCATCACTGCACGCAAGCCGCGGGCACCGATCTGGCGTTCAATCGCCTTCTGTGCAACAGCCTCCAATGCTTCCGGTTCAAATTCCAGAAGCACATTATCCATATCAAGCAGTGCCTCATATTGTTTGGTCAACGCATTCTTCGGCTCAGTGAGAATTCGGACAAGATCCTCTTTCTTCAGGTCCTGAAGACTGGTGATCACAGGCATACGGCCGACAAGTTCCGGAATAATGCCGAATTTCAGCAGATCGTGGGGTTGAACCTGAGCAAATAACTTGCCAATATCCCGGTGCTTTTTACTTTCTACCGGTGCGTCAAAGCCAATGGCTGATTTGTCTGTTCTTGCTTCAATGATCTTATCCAGACCGTCAAATGCACCACCGCAGATAAACAGAATATTGCTGGTATCAACAGGGATTGTTTCCTGTTGGGGATGTTTCCGACCGCCCTGCGGGGGAACGTTGGCAACCGTTCCTTCCAGAATTTTCAAAAGTGCCTGTTGGACACCTTCTCCGGATACATCTCTGGTAATGGAAGTATTCTCGCTTTTGCGGGCAATCTTATCCATCTCATCGATATAGATAATTCCCCGTTCTGCCCGGTCTACATCAAAATCAGCAGCCTGCAGAAGGCGAACCAGTATGTTTTCCACATCGTCGCCAACATAACCTGCTTCTGTTAAGGTAGTTGCATCTGCAATCGCAAACGGCACATCCAAGATGCGTGCCAATGTTTGAGCAAACAAAGTCTTACCTGAGCCAGTGGGACCAATCAAAAGGATATTACTCTTTTGCAGTTCCACATCGCACTGTGCAGACAGATAAATGCGCTTATAGTGATTGTATACAGCCACACTGAGCGCCATTTTAGCGTCATCCTGGCCGACGATGTAATTATCCAGGTATTCCTTCATTTCAGCCGGAACAGGCAAATGATCCGGCATAACGCCGGTTTCTTCGTCAGCCTCCAGCAGTTCGCAGCAAGCCAGCACACATTCATTGCAGATATAAACACCGGGACCGGCAATCAGCCGAACCTGGGTTTCCCGCTTCCCGCAAAAGGAGCAGCATAAAATCTGCTCGTCTTGATTAGACATTATGCAGGTACCGCCTTTCTGGTTTGAGGTTAATGGCGCTCAAGTACCCGGTCCACAAGACCGAATGCAAGGGCTTCCTGAGAACTCATAAAATTATCCCGTTCACAGGCATCTGTGATTTCAGCAACAGACTTACCGGTGTTGTTTGCAAGAATGGTATTCATACGCTCTTTGATGCTCTCCAGCCGCTTCAGGTGGATCGCCATATCGGTGATCTGACCTTGTGTACCGGCAGAGGGTTGGTGAATCATAATCTCTGCATTGGGCAGAGCCATCCGCTTACCCTTTGTGCCGGCAGCCAGCAAAAATGCACCCATAGATGCAGCCATACCCACACAAATGGTGGCTACATCGCACTTGATGTACTGCATCGTATCGTAGATCGCCATACCGGCAGTGACACTGCCACCGGGGCTGTTGATATAAAACTGGATATCCTTGTCCGGATCCTGCGCTTCCAGATACAGCATCTGCGCCACAATCAGGCTTGCTGTTGTATCATTCACTTCCTCGGACAGGAAAATAATTCTATCATTGAGCAGACGGGAGAAAATGTCATAACTACGTTCGCCACGACTGGTCTGCTCAACAACGTAAGGGATAAAACTCATATGGTGATGTCTTCTTTCAGGGTTTGAAACATTCTAACCATTTCGAAGGTCAATTATTCCTCGGATTTGCTATCTTCTGCCTTGGGAGCAACAGCAATAGCGGAATCAACAATCACACTGACAGCCTTACGGGTCTCCAGGCTGGTCTTGATTTCCTCAGCAGGAACCATTTCTTTAACCTTCTCAACTTCAAGTTCGTACTGCTTTGCCATAGACTCATACTCAGCATTTACATCCTCATCGGAGATAACAATGCCTTCAACCTCAACGATCTTAGCCAGAGTAACATTAGCCTTGGCCTGCTTTTCAGCAGCAGGACGGAATGCATTGCGCATAGTGCTCAAATCGCCGCCCATCATTTTTGCATACTGCTCCACAGAGTAGCCGCTCATCTGAAGTTGATAAGCAAAACGCTCCATCTGGTTGTCCAGTTCCTGCTCGATCAGACCGTTGGGCATCTCAACAGTTGCATTGTCAGAAGCCTTGTCCACACAAGCCTGCTCAAAAGCGGAGTTGATCTGCTTCTGGGCACTTTCCAGAGCCTTTGCACGGATGTCTGCCTTCAGTTCTTCCAGAGTATCGAAGTCGGAAACATCCTTAGCAAACTCATCGTCCTGTGCAGGAACGTTGGTAGCGGTAATCTTATTGACCTTAACGTGGAACACAACAGCCTTGCCAGCCAGTTCTGCGTGGTAATCCTCGGGGAAAGTAATATCAATATCCTTTTCCTCACCGGCGGACATACCTACGACCTGCTCCTCAAAACCGGGAACAAAGGAACCGGAACCCAACTTCAGGTCAAAAGCCTCGCCCTTGCCGCCGTTGAAAGGTACACCGTTGTCAAAACCTTCAAAGTCGATGTTTGCAGTATCGCCCATCTGGGCAGCGCGCTCAACGGTTTCGGTGGAAGCCACATTCTGAGCCATACGATCCAGTTCTGCCTGAACCTGCTCGTCGGTAACAGTAGCTTCTGCCTTCTCAATCTCCAGACCCTTGTAATCACCCAGTGAGACCTCGGGGTATATGTCGGTAGTCAGGGTCAGGGTGACGATATTATCATCGCTGATCTGCATATCGGTCAGGCTGGGACGGCCAACAGCCTTCACATCCTGCTTAATAACAGCAAACTCATAGACTTCAGGGAAGATCTCTTCCAGACCGTCTTCATAGAAAACGTGTGCGCCATACATAGATTCGATCATCTTCCGGGGAGCCTTGCCCTTACGGAAGCCGGGAAACATAATATTCTTCCGTGCCTTCAGGTAAGCCTTCTGGACACCGGATTCCATCAGTTCCTTGTCGATCTCTACGATGATTGTAGCCTGATTGCCGTTTCTTTCGATGCTCTTTACATTCATTTTTATGTCCTCCTATTTCAGACTGTCTTTGTCAGCCCTTCAATATACTAAATTACATCCGAATTATTCTAACAAAAAATATAGGAAATGTCCACACTTTTCTTAAAAAATTATAAAATAATCTGTAATGGTTGAAAATTTAGCCTGTCTGCAGATACCAGTTTGTATTCGATGTCATCCCACAGCCCTTCCATAGCCAGTGTGTGACTTGCGCCGTGAAGATGTCCGTAGAAGCAACGTCGAACCTCGTATTGTTTCATAAGGGACAAAATTTCTTCACATTCATACCCCTTGTAGCGAGGTGGATAATGGAGAAATACGATTTTGGGAAGATCACCGGCAGACTGCAAGGATGCTTCCAGGCGCATTACTTCACGACGAAATACTTTTTCATCGTGGGTGCCGCTTTTCTCCTCTTCAAAGAACCAGCCCCTGGTGCCACAGATCGCCCAACCATTGTATTCATAATGATTATTATTCAGAATAAACTGATTGGAAAATCCTTGGTTTTTACAGAAATCGTAAAATTTCTTGGCTGTACTCCACCAGTAATCGTGGTTGCCCTTTAAGATAATTTTCCTGCCCGGTATCTGATCGATCCAGGAAAAATCTTCCTTCGCCTGTGACAGATCCAGTGCCCAGGAAAGATCTCCTAAAAGCACCAATGTATCTTCCGGTTTAAGCACAGATAATCCGGCTTTGAGTTTATCCATATACCCGATCCAGTTGCCGCCAAACACATCCATAGGTTTTGGCGCGCCCAGGCAAAGATGCAGATCGCCGATTGCATATAAAGCCAAGAACAATCACTCCTTAGAATCCAGCCGGGACAAAAGCAATGTGGGGCGGTTTTCACCGGTTGCAGCTCTGTAGTCCTGCACCGTTCCGTATGCGATTGCCATATCCGGATCAGCGGTATAGCCACTGGTTCGCTGAATACTCGATACCACCACCGGAATACGATTGTATCCGATCACGGAAGGATAGATTCCTTTGCTGAAAATTTTGGTCTGCTCTTCATTCAAACGATAAATGCGGCCACTTTCGCGGACATTTACAAACCGGTTCGCTTCCTCGGTGCCAAAATTTTCAAAAACGAGCCGCTGCATATCATCCGGTACACTCACGGATGCCTCGCCTCTGGAGAAAAAGTCCCAAAGTCCGCTGTTTTCAGAACAACCGCACAGAATATTTCCAATGGGCAGACCCATCTTTCTTGCATACCATGCAGATACAGGATCGTGCATTATATTATCCGTCACTGCCAGATCTGCACTCTCAATTCCATTGCGGTGCAATTCCCCATACAGGCCGAAAAGTAACGCTATCTCAATTGCAATGCAGACCCACTGCGGAACATCTGCATAAGGCCGGTCTGACAATTTTCTGTACAGGTTAGATACCAAATATTCATAGTTGGATTTATTGTTATGCCAAAGTTCGGCAACAGCAATTCTCTGTCCCAGATTTACTATCTTAAAAGGACATCTGCCAATAGAAAATTCCACATCCCATGCGGTCAGATTTCTGGCAAAGAAAAGATTCAGTATCTTAGAAACCGTTTCAGAAAAAGACAACTTATTGAGTTCCTCTATTTCTCCTGCATCCAGAATTGGCAGATGAAAGGGTGCAAACAAACCACCGTCTGCTGATTTATCCGCGTGTAAAACCCGATACGCAGTAAATGATTCTGTTTTATCCTTCGTACTTACATACAGCATACTCTCATTACTCCCAGTGCATTATCCCAGAAAATATTATGTACGGCCTGCGGATCGAGACCTCGTCCCATCAACGCCGCTGCCAGTTTGTGGTAGTCCTGAACTCCGGTAAAGCCATCCGGCAACGCATTACAGCCATCCAAATCGCCGCCCAGGGCAATATGTTTTCCGTCCTCGTCCAGTTCCATAAAGTGCAAAATATGGTCACAAACCGTATGGATGGTTGGGTTTTCTCCTAAAAATCCTGCATACAGATTGATACCAGCCACACCGCCTGTCTGACAAATTGCGCGGAACATATCATCCGTCAAGTTGCGGCTTACATTCCAAACAGACCGGCTGTTGGAATGGGAGGCAATTACAGGACCCTCTGTAATCTCCATAATGTCCCAGAAGCCTTCGTCGCTAATGTGACTTACATCTATAATCATACCCAGACGCTGGGCTTCTTTTACATATTCCCTGCCCTGCTCCGTCAAACCGCCGCCGGTTTTATGAGAGCCTGTCAGAACATTGCGCTCATTCCAGCCAAGAGTGGTAACTCTAAATCCAATTCTGTACAGATCTTCCAAAAGAGCCGGATCGTAGCCAAAGCCAGCAGGTCCTTCAATGGTTAAAATCGCGGACATTTTTCCGTTTTCATTGTTCTTGACAATATCATCGGCGCTATATGCAAGGGCGATTTTATCCTTGTGGGTTTCCACCTCCCGAAGTACCGACACCATCTCCCGTTCAAACAGTTCCTCTGGTGCAATACTTCTTTTAGATTCCGGTGAGGTATAGCAGGCAAAGCACTGGGCATACCCAGGCAATTGCCCTGCCCTTTTCAGATCTATATGCAGATCGTTCTGTTCCAAACTCCCGCATTCCCGCAAACTTTTCCCTAAAAGTCCAATCGCAGTATCACAATGCAGGTCAAAAACAGGAAAATTCATTCAAAAGCGCCCTCCATATGATAAATTAGTGGCTTCTCTGTAGCCGTACCCTCAGGGGCATAAACCTCGATCACATCAAATCGGGGTTGCAGGGTTGTGGGATTTTGGGATAGGTACAGTCCGGCTGTTGTTCGCAGACGATCCTGCTTATATTGATCCACAAATTCGTACGCATTTGCAAAACGATCATTCTTTCTCAGTTTCACTTCGACAAACACAAGATATTTCCGGTTTGCCGCAATCAGGTCGATTTCTCCAAAACGGCAACGATAATTTGCGGTCACGATCTTATATTTTTTCTTTTGTAAGTAAACTGCAGCCTGTTCTTCACCCCAGGCACCTGCTAAATTATTTCGTCCCATATAATTTCTTCAAAAATGTCATTCTGTGAATGGGGCAAGGACCAAATTCAGCCAATGCCGCATAATGCGCCTTTGTGCCGTAACCCTTATGGACCTCAAAACCATATTGGGGATACGCCTCAGCCATTTGAAGCATCAAATCATCTCTGGTTACTTTTGCAAGAATGGATGCAGCCGCAATGCTGGCACTAATGCTATCACCGTGAACAACCGTCTCAACCGGTAATCCGAAATCCTTTTGACGATTGCCATCGATCAGTGCGATCTCAGGCATAATTTCCAAAGCCCCAATTGCCCGTTCCATTGCCAGAAATGTTGCTTGCAAAATGTTGATTTCATCAATCTCTTTGCAATCTGCAAATGCAATGCCATATGCAATGGCCTTTTCCTGAATGATCGGAAATAACTCTCTGCGCCGTTTGTCAGAGAGTTTCTTACTGTCATCCAAACCAGGAATATCAATATGCGCAGGCAAAATAACAGCAGATGCACACACAGGACCGGCAAGTGGTCCGCGACCGGCTTCATCCACACCACAAACAAATTTTTTGCCTTGTGCATAGTATTTTTCTTCATATAGCCACATATTTTGTTCGCTCATTTTATATCCTCCGGCTCTTCCAGGGTAAGGCGACCAAGTTTTCCAGCACGATATTCATCCATCAAAACCTTTGCCATCCGCTCTGTATTGATCTCACCACGGGCCAGTAGAAATCCCCGTTTCCGTCCGGCTTCTTCCAAAAGTTCATAACCGGGTGTATCCTCCGGCATATCCACTTTATACCGCTGGCGAACGGTATCCGGATAGTATTTCCAAAGAAGTTCCATCAAGCGGCAAGCCAGTTCCTCCAGGTCAATCACGCCTTCTTTCACTGCGCCGGTATACGCCAGCATCATACCCACTTCGGGATCTTCAAATTTAGGCCACAAAATACCGGGTGTATCCAACAATAGAAGGCTGTTATCCACAGTTACCCATTGCTTGCCGCGGGTGACACCTGGCCGATTTTCTGCTTTTGCGCCTTTGCGTCCGGAAATCTGATTGATCAGTGTAGACTTACCTACATTGGGGATTCCTACGATCATAACCCGCAGGGGCTTATTCATACCTTTTTCCAAATTCCGCTGGATCTTTTCCTTCAAAACAGAACGAACCGCCGGCTGAAAATCAGAAATTCCCTTTCTGCTTTTACAGTCGGTGGCAACTGCAGCCATACCCTTGCCGCGGAAATAGTTCAACCAGCGCTTTGTGGCATCCGGATCTGCAAGATCCATCCGGTTCAAAAGGATGATTCTGGGCTTATTGCCGCAAATAGCGTCAATATCCGGATTGCGGCTGGATACGGGTATTCTGGCATCCACGATTTCGCAGACAGCATCCACTTGCTTCAGATCTGCCTCGATCTGACGGCGTGTCTTTGTCATATGACCGGGATACCACTGAATATTCATTGTCTTTTCTTCCATTAAGAAAGCACTCCGATCCGACCAAACTCACGCTTACCGGTGATCTCGTTTTTTCCAGGGAACAGCAAAAATACGGCTTTGCCTAAAATTTCACGGCAGTCGATTTGACCGATTTCCGGACTGCGGCTGTCTGCAGAATTATTGCGATTGTCACCCATTACAAAAATACAGCCTTCTTCAACCGTTACAGGAAACGGTATATGGTTGCGCTCAATTGTGGTAGGTGAACCTAAATAGGACTCATCCAACACTTCTCCATCCACATAAACGAGACCTGCATCATAGTCGATATCAACAACTTGACCTTCCGTAGCGATAACCCGCTTGATAATCGGCTCGCCATCCTTAAAGGAATCCTTACTGGCTACAATAATATCCCCCTGTTCCGGTTTGCTGTAGAACACACTGCTCAGCAGGACAATATAATCTCCATCCAGTAAGGTATTCTTCATAGACTCACCGGAAACAACAACGATCCGCAGTAAAAGAAGCAGCACCAGAAGCACTGCAGAAAGCAGTGCAACAAAGTCGTGCAAATAACTTAGAAGATTCTTCGCCGGAGAGGAATCATTTTCCTTCTTTACTGGGGTTTCCTGATTTGTTTGCTCTACTTGTATATCTTGTGTTTCCTTTTTATATAAAGGTTTATATTCTTTTGAAATCTCAAATTTCCCGTGTTTCATAAAACACCTCCAAATGAACGGATCTAATACATTGCAAATTAACATTATAACAAGGCTTATAATCCTATTTATATCATTATATACGATTTTTGGCAATAAAAAAAGAGGGTTGCCCCTCTTTTTTTATTGAATTTTGTGTTAGACCTTTTCCTTGATCTTAGCAGCCTTGCCAAAACGACCACGCAGGTAGTACAGTTTCGCGCGGCGAACCTTACCCTTACGAACAGTCTCAACATTGGCAATTCGGGGAGAGTGAACAGGGAAAACCTTTTCACAACCTACGCCGTAACTGATGCGGCGAACGGTGATGGTCTCACCAATACCGCCGTGCTTGCGAGCGATGATGGTGCCTTCAAACACCTGAATACGCTCACGGGAGCCTTCCTTGATCCGCACGTGTACACGAACAGTGTCACCAACCCGCATTTCGGGCAGTTCTTCCTTCATATACTGGCTGGTCAGAGCCTTTACTAAATCCATATCTTCGTCCTCCTTAGTATTAGGCGTTCTTACGGAGATAGATCCGGCGATATGGTTCCCGGCTCCGCAGAGGACTCACCTTGTTTTCAGACCGAGTCATTATAACACAGCGATTTTAGAAAATCAAGTATAATTTTCAAAAAATCCCAGCATTTTCTTAAGTTCCAGAAAAATATACATATTTATCTGTTTATTTACTTAACAATGTCTCTGGCAACATAGACACCGCTGGCAGATGCGTGGGACAGTGAATGTGTAATACCGCTACCATCGCCGATAATATACAGTCCGGAATAACAACTTTCCAGATGTTCGTTTACTTCCACTTCCATATTATAGAACTTCACTTCCACACCATACAGAAGCGTATCGTCATTTGCTGTGCCTGGTGCAACATTGTCAAGGGCATAGATCATCTCAATAATGCCATCAAGAATACGCTTAGGAAGGACCAGACTCAGGTCACCGGGGGTTGCCTGCAGTGTGGGTGTGATAAAAGAATCTTCCATCCGTTTTGGTGTAGAACGGCGACCTCGAATCAAATCACCGAACCGCTGTACGATAACTCCGCCGCCCAGCATATTGCTCAGACGTGCAATGGATTCTCCGTAACCGTTGGAATCTTTAAAGGGTTCCGAAAAATGCTTGGATACCAGCAATGCAAAGTTGGTGTTTTCCGTTTGCATTGCTTCATCAGCATAACTGTGACCATTCACTGTTATAATGCCGTTGGTATTCTCATTTACCACTGCGCCTCTTGGATTCATACAGAATGTCCGGACTTTATCCCCGTAAGTCTCTGTACGGTAAACGATTTTACTTTCATACAATTCATCCGTCAGATGAGCAAAGACAGTGGCAGGCAATTCCACACGAACGCCAATATCCACACGATTGGATTTGGTGGGAATACGAAGGTCATTACAAACCTTTTCCATCCACTTACTGCCACTTCTGCCAACCGAAACAATACACTTTTTGCAAGTATAACTTCCATCCAAGGCTTCAATCTCATACCCATCCGAAATCACCTTTATAGAATCAACCGGATCGTCAAAATGGAATTGCACCTTGTCTTTCAGATCATTATAAATATTGCCCAGAACAATATAATTCACATCCGTTCCCAGGTGTCGAACAGAAGCATCCAGCAGGTGTAAATCGTTCTGAATACATAATGTCTTAAACTTGGTTCCGGCAGTGGAGTACATTTTACAGCCCTGACCGCCAAAATGCATATTAATATCATCCACATAATGCATCAGGTCCATTGCCTGCTTTTTGCCGATATACTCATAAAGGGTACCACCAAAGTCGTTGGTTATGTTGTACTTACCATCCGAAAATGCACCGGCTCCACCAAAACCGCTCATAATGGAGCAACTTTTGCAACCGATACAGGTCTTAACCTTATCTCCATCTATTGGGCACTTGCGCTTGTGAAGAGGATGTCCCGCTTCGAAGACAGCGACCTTTAATTCCGGTTTATTGCGCATCAATTCATAGGCAGCAAAAATGCCGCCAGGGCCTGCACCAATAATAATAACATCATAATTCATAGATTTGTCCCCCTAAAAGTATTTCATAGGTTATTCAAATTTATATTAGAAATAATAAAACCGCAAGAGCAGACACTCTTACGGTTTTATTGGTCCGAGTGTCGAGATTCGAACTCGAGGCCTCTTGAACCCCATTCAAGCGCGATACCAAACTTCGCCACACCCGGATATATGCTTGCTTTCTCCTGAACGCCTGTGTATTCTAGCACAGACTGACAGAAAATGCAAGCATTTTTTTCAATTTTTCTTAAAATTATTCTCCGGGGTTGGATTTTACAACTTTTCCCATATTCCAAAGTCTGACTACAGTCCGTTCAGCCTCCAGCTTTTGAGCATCTGTTTCATACTCCACATAAGCCGTGCAACTGCCGCAATCCGCACAAACGACCTGTACATTCCAGCCACCTTCGTGAGCAATCATACCCACGCCACGACAGCAAGGACATTCTTCCAGTTCAATTATATTTTCCATATTCACACCTCATCTGAAAATTTCTTGGTTAATATCATAAAGTTCCAGCCGGCAGCACCGACTGTAATCCGGTTTCATTTGCGGCAAATACAGTTCCACCGCAGAAACAATTTGCATTGGATTGAGTGTAGGATTTTGACAGCAGATCAATGCTTTAATTTCAAGAATATTTTTGGATTGCTGACAAACAGAAATGTTACGAATCAATGGAATAATATCCTGATCCTGCATACCGTTTTTTGTTTTTTTCGGCACGATCAACTGCTCCGATGCAAATAGTTTTTGCACCGTCTTCTCTGCCCCGTCCGTTAACGGACTATCGTATTCCATTGTAATTGTACATTGCAAAAGCGACAGATCTCTAAGTTTTCTTCCCCCTTCATAAACCTGGCGCACCCGGACGCCCTCCACAAGGGCGCTGTTTAAACGCCTGCAGATTTCATCACAGGGCATACTTTCTCCATCCAGATCAAAGTCCAGCAGTTCACACAGGCTTTGCGCGCCAACAGACAGTGGAAGCGCTATAGAAACAGATGGTCTGGGATTAAATCCCTGTGTATGGGTCAGTGCCAATCCAGCCCGCTTAAAAGCCCGCTGAAAAACCCGCATCAGGTCCAAATGGGAAATCCAAACTGCATTATCGGTTTTTTCAAATAACAATCTAGGCATCGCAAGTTACCTCCTTCATTAGACCGTTTGCACCGCAGCCACTGCATCCGTGACGGCAATCCGGTGTGACAGTCTCGTGATAGGCTCTGCTTCGTTCCCGCTGCAAAAATTGTTTTGTTACACCCACATCAATTGTGTCCCAAGGCAGAACTTCATCTTCTGCGTAACCTCTAACTGTGTAGAAATCCGGGTCGATCCCACAGGCATTAAAGGCATCCAGCCAGATATCATACTTAAAGTACTCATCCCATCCATCCAGCCTTGCGCCGCGCTTTACCGCCTCTTCAATCACCGGACCAAGCCGACGGTCGCCCCGAGCCATAACCGCTTCCAGACGGCTCAGATCGGGCTCGTGGTAATTATACTCGATGGATTTGGAATAGAAATGACTTTTCAACAATTTGCACCGACGCATATATTCATCCGGTGTAATTTGCTTTTCCCACTGAAACGGTGTGTGTGGCTTTGGCACAAAATACGCCGTAGCAACGTGGACACGCAGACCCCGTTTTTTGTTGGATGCGTACTCTTTCCAGGTCTGGACAACCTTATAAACCAGTTCTGCAATTCCCAGCACATCCTCATCGGTTTCCGTGGGAAGGCCAAGCATAAAGTAGAGTTTTACATTATTCCAGCCACCTGAGAAAGCAATTTGACAAGTGGTTAATATCTCATCTTCTGTAAGATTTTTGTTGATAACATCCCGAAGTCGCTGTGTGCCCGCTTCCGGCGCAAAAGTCAGGCCGCTTTTGCGCAGTGTCTGAAGTTTTCCCATCAATTCCCGGGAAAAATTATCAGCACGCAAAGACGGCACAGACAAATTGATCCTGTTTTCACGGCAATAAGGAATCAGTGTATCTGTCAGTTCTTTTAGCTGACGATAATCGGATGTGGAAAGGCTGGATAATGTAATTTCATTATGACCGGAATTTTCTAGGGTTTCCACTGCCTGTTGATAAAGTACATCCGCACTTTTCTTGCGGACAGGCCGACAGGAAAAACCGGCCTGACAGAATCGGCAGCCACGAATACAGCCACGGAAAACTTCAAGATTTGCCCGGTCGTGGACAATCTCTGTGGAGGAAACGATCATTTTCGTGGGAAAATAGGCAGTGTCTAAATTCTCAACAATTCGCTTTTGAATGGTTTTCGGAGCATCCTTTTGCGGCTGAATTTTCGCAAGTGTACCATCTTCATTGTAAAAATGTTCATAAAAAGACGGCACATAAATACCGGGGATCTTGGAAACTTCTAAAAGAAACTTATCCTTGCTCCAATCCTCAGCCTTTGCTTTATCATACAAGCGGACAATTTCCTCAGTGACTTCTTCTCCCTCTCCCAGAGCAAAGAAGTCTACAAAGTCCGCAAACGGCTCAGGATTAAATGCACAAACGCCACCGGCAAACACGATATTTTTAAGACCTTTGCGCGCCTTAGAATGAATAGGGACACCTGCAAGATTGAGCATATTGACGATATTTGTGTAGCACATCTCGTATCCGATGGTAAAGGCAATCATATCAAAATCCTTCACAGGAGACTGACTTTCCAGCGCCCAAAGGGGAATGTTATGCTTCCGCATTGCCTCTTCCATATCGCCCCAGGGTGCAAACACCCGTTCGCACCAGATGCCATCCATTTCATTCATCACGCCATACAGGATCCGCATACCCACATTGGACATACCAATCTCGTATGTATCCGGGAAACAGAAAGCCACCCGAACACGAACCTGATCCGGATCTTTCCTAATTTCATTATATTCGCCGCCAGTATAACGGGCAGGTTTTTGTACTGTCGGGAGAACTTTTTGCAGTAAATCGGTCATAACCGTACCTCTTTTATTTTGGTAGAACTATTTTACTCCCAAAGGGCGTTCTTTGCAAGTACATTTTCCCTGCTTATTTTTCATAATCAGGATGCCGGAAAAAAGCAATGGAATCAATCCCAGTTTTAAATAGAATGTTGCATAAGCACCCAATATCACAAACAGGAAAAGAATGCTGTTTTCCAAAAAAATTTCGATCCGTGTGCACACCGGCTCAGAAAACCGCCTTTTTAGTATACACCGTACTGCCCGACCGCCATCAAGCGGATAAATAGGGATCAGGTTATACAGACATTGAAACAAGCCGCAGACCGCAACTCTCGGAAGCCATCGTCCAATAAAAATCAGCAATATACTGCCAATTGGTCCGGAAAGCACACAGAAAATTTCTTTTTTGTTATCAGATAGATCTGTATCCATAATTGCACCGTTTAGTCCTACTTCCATTCGGAATATTCTAAATCCGCAAAGTTTCAAAGTGATAAAATGAAACAGTTCGTGAAAAGCGGTTGCCACTAACCAAGAAACGATCCATTGTATTGGCATTATCAGCAGAGATAAAGCAAGTATAATAATAAAATCTGTTTTTATAGATATTTCAGGTTTCGTCATTTTTAAGAATCTCCCGACAAAATGTTGTAACCGCGCCTCCTATGGTTTCTCCTTCCCGGATGTTCTCAATCATCTCAGAAAAGGCATTTTCTGTAACCTGTGCATCCCCCGGTATCAGCCAGGATTTAATGGTTTGATTTTTATCCAATTTTAAGAGCATAAACAAAGCAATTGCCAACACCAGGCCAGCAACCAACCCTATGCGTTTTTTTGAAGACGTCATTCGATAAATGTTGCCTGATTTCGAATTGTAATCAATACAGTAACTCATTATAACCCCTCCCGGAAAAGTATATGGACAGGCAAAGTAAAAATGCTATGCAGAAAAAGCCATCCAGGACTTGACAATCCTACTTTTTTTCAATATAATGGCTTGGTTACGGGGTGTGGCGAAGTTTGGTATCGCGCTTGGTTCGGGTCCAAGAGGCCTCGGGTTCGAATCCCGACACTCCGACCAATGGAAAAAGCCCCTGCAGCGATGCAGGGGCTTTTTTAGTTTTCGGAATCTTCCTGTTCCATTTCCAGAAGTAATTTTTTATCCTGTTTTGAGGAAAGATCCAGTTTTTCATACATATCGGGACGACGCAGTCTTGTTCTGCGCAATGACTGTTTACGCCGCCATTGGCGAACCTTTTCGTGGTTTCCGGAAAGAAGGATTTGCGGCACTTCCCTTCCGTGCCAAACCGCAGGTCGGCTGTATTGGGGGTACTCCAGAAGTCCGTTAAAATGACTTTCATCTTCAAAACATTCCGGATCCGCCAGCACACCGGGAACCATACGGCACACAGCATCCGTAACTGCCATCGCCGCAATCTCGCCGCCTGTGAGCACAAAATCACCGAGAGATATTTCTTCGTCAACACATTCATCAATAAAGCGTTGATCTATGCCTTCATAATGGCCGCAAACCAAAATCAGATTATCCAGCTTGCTTAAACGGATCGCATCTTCCTGACAAAATGTTTTTCCGCAAGGAGATAAATAAACGGTATGAACCGGACCTGCCGCCTGATCACAGACTGCTTCCCAGCAGCGGTATAGGGGATCTGCTGTCATAACCGCACCGCGACCGCCTCCATAGGGGTAGTCATCAACTTGATTTTGCTTGTTTGCGGTGTAATCTCGGATCTGGTGGGTCTCAATGCGGATAAATCCGCGCTCCTGTGCCCGTCCCAAAATACTTTCAGACAGCACATCGCCAACGGTTTCCGGAAACAATGTCAGAATATCAACTCTCATCTGTCCGCATCCCTTCGATCAAACGAACCTGCATTAAGCCGGCTTGAACATCTGTAGAAAGCACAAATTCTTTAACGGCGGGAATCATATATTCGTATTCACCACGAACCACATAGACTTTATTTCCAGGGTAATCCAGCACATCTTCAATCGTGCCAATCTGCTGCCCGTCTGCTATTACTTTAACGCCAATCAATTCAGCATCGAAGATAATATCCGGATCTGCGTCATCCCGATAAATCTGTACTATTTTCCCCCGCATAGCCTGTGCTTGTTCCATTGTATCTATGCCCCGCAATTTGAGCAAATTACAGGTTTTCTGAATACGGCAACTTTCCACCTTATATTCCACGCCTTCAATATAAACGCGGTTAAATTCCACTAAAAATTCCGGGCCATCTGCCCAAGGCAAGACCTTCATTTCCCCTCTGACTCCGTGGGTAGTTACGATCTCGCCGGTCTCTAAAAATTGAAGTTTCATAATACACCTCAAAATAAGGAAAATGCGTGACAACCGTCACGCATTACCCCGTTTAATCCACGATTTCTACCGTGATTTTTTCGCCGGTGCGCTGGGCAACGGTTTTCACGATTGTGCGAATTTCTTTCGCAATTCGGCCCTGGCGGCCAATCACTTTACCCATATCGCTGGGAGCGACATGAAGTTCCAGTACTCTGCCGTCCTCGTCGGACACTTCGTTGACCGTAACTGCATCAGGATCGTCCACCAGATTCTTTGCCATATACAGCAAAAGTTCTTTCATTGTGCAACTCCTTTGAGCAATTACAGGACACCGGCATTCTTCAGCAGTCCACGAACAGTATCAGTAGGCTGTGCGCCGTTCTTGATCCAGTTCTGAGCCTTCTCGGCATCGATAGTGATGGTAGCGGGCTCGGTCAGGGGGTTGTAAGTGCCGATTTCTTCAATGCAACGACCATCACGGGGGCTGCGGGAATCAGCAACAACAATCCGGTAGAAAGGAGCCTTCTTCGCACCCATTCTTCTCAGTCTGATTTTAACCATGAGTTTCACCTCCAAGTAAATTTATGTCTTTATATCGCAAAGCAATTTGCTTTCAGCGAACAATGCTGCAGGGCTTAAAAGCCCGGGAAGCCACCGAGACCGCCAAAGCCCCGCATACGCTTCATTTTTCTTCCGGCACCGGGACCGGAAAACTGTCTTATCATAGATCTCATCTGATCAAAGGATTTTAGAAGTCTGTTAACATCCTCAACCTTCACACCAGAACCGGCTGCAATCCGCTTTTTGCGGCTTGCACCAATGATATTTGGGTTTTCCCGCTCTTTCGGAGTCATAGACAGGATGATCGCCTCTGTGCGCCCCATTGCCTTTTCATCCAACTGAACATTTTTAAGACCCGCACCGCCGGGCATATGGGCAAGAATATCCTGCATTGAGCCCATTGATTTAATTTGGACAAGTTGGTCGTAAAAGTCCTGCAAGGTAAACTTGTTGGATTTGAGTTTTTCTTCCATCTCAGCGGCTTTCTTTTCATCAAAAGCCTTTTCTGCTTTTTCGATCAGGCTGAGCACATCACCCATACCCAAAATACGGGAAGCCATACGGTCTGGATGGAAAGGTTCGATATCTTCCAGTTTTTCACCGATACCTGCAAATTTCACAGGTTTGCCAGTGATTGCGCGGACAGACAGAGCCGCACCGCCTCTGGCATCACCATCGAGTTTGCTGAGCATAACAGAATCAATATCCAGCCACTCATTAAAACTCTCGGCAGCATTTACTGCATCCTGACCGGTCATTGCATCTACCACCAGCATAATCTCATCCGGTTTAACAGTAGATTTAATATTTTTCAGCTCTTCCATCAGCGTTTCATCCACGTGAAGGCGTCCGGCAGTATCCAAAAACACCATATCGTGGCCGTGCTGGCGGGCGTATAAAAGTGCATCCTTTGCAATCTTCACCGGATCTTCCTGACCTTTCTCAAAGACAGGAATCCCCAGTTTTTCACCGCATACCTTCAATTGGGTAATGGCTGCAGGACGGTAAATATCACAGGCCACCAGCAAGGGATTTTTTCCCTGGCGTTTCATCAATCCTGCAAGTTTACTGCCATTGGTGGTCTTACCGGCACCCTGCAAACCTACCAACATCACAACCGTCGGTCCATTGGGGTTTGTTTTAATGTGTTTTGTATCGCTGCCCATCAGGGCAGTCAGTTCCTCATTGACGATCTTAATGATCATCTGCGCAGGACTCAGCGCTTCCAAAACATCAGCACCGATACAACGTTCTGTTACAGATTTTGTAAAATCCTTAACAACTTTATAACTTACGTCCGCCTCCAGAAGCGCCATACGGATCTCGCGCATTGCTTCTTTTACATCGGATTCCTTCAGACGACCCTTGCCTCTAAGTTTTCTGAAGGTTGCGGCAATTTTTTCAGTCAATCCTTCAAAAGCCATATTATTCTCCTAAAGATTCAGCAGCAGCGATAATATCACTGGCCAAAACAGAAACATTTTTGTCTTTGTGCTGCGCCAAAATCCGGGCAGCCTGCAAAATCAATTTTGATGCCTTGCGACAGGAGAGATCCCGGCGTACGCATCCGGTCTTTTCTTCCATTTTTCGTAATTGCGCCTCTGTGCGGCTGAGATTATCGTGAACGCCCTGACGGCTGATACCCAATTCTTCACCGATCTCACCCAAAGAAAGATCCTGATGATAGCGCATTTCAAAGCAAAGTTGCTGCCGCTGGGTAAGCAGTGCGCCATAATAATCATACAGCAAAATCAGTTCTGTACTGTCCATCAGGAGCCTCCTGTCAAGGTTCAAAACTTTATACGTGCGGTATTATAGCACAGCATTTTGCCTCTGTCAAGTATTTTTCCGTTACACCTGATTTTTTATAAAATACGATACCATCGGCTTAATTCATTGGTTTTAATAAATCCCATCCGTTCATATAGGGCAATTGCCCTATGATTTTCAGAAGATACTTCCAGAAAAGCATTTTCTCCGCTTAGGGCGTTATTAAGTGCCAGAACCACCTTTTCTCCTGCGCCGGGTTTGACCGAAATCACTGCATAGATTTTTTCGCCGGAGGCAATACCAATCCCCAGCAGTACATCTCCAATGTGAACGAAATAGCCGTCTGCCCGCTGTAAAAGTTTTTTACCATCGGAAACAGACATATAAGTAAAATTCGGCACATTTGCCATCCGCTCATTATAGATACTGCGCCAATGTTCCAGAGTTTTCTCCGTAACCGGAAATAAAGCAGCATCTGTTTCCGGTAGTCTTTCACGAATTCTTGACATCTGAAAGATTTTTGTGTGAAGTGGATACTGTTCCAGAATGGGATGATTTGATCCATAGATTTTTTCTGCACCGGCAATCTTACAAAATTCCACACATTCTGAAAGCAAATTTTCCGGTTCTAATGAATCCTGAATTGTAATGTAGGCAGTCTTTGTATAAGGAATCTCTTTTAGCGTCAGGCTTGCAACACCGTTTTGTGTATTAAAAAAAGGAAAATCTCTCATAATATCGCCCCTTCTTTCCAAATTATACCACGAAAATATCAGTGCGTCCACACAGGGTTCACATAAAAATTGTAAATAAACTGATTATCACTTGATTTCCGGGAAAAAATCCTTATAATATGTAGCGACGAAACAGTACGAAGGGAGGTTATCCTGTGAAAAAGATAATTTGCAAGAAAGAGTATGATACACAAACTGCTACACTTGTTAAGAAATTTACCTGCGGTAATTTTGGCGATCCCAACGGTTATGAAGAAACACTTTATCAAACACCTGGCGGCCTGTATTTTCTTTATGTGAATGGCGGTGAACAATCTGTATACCCCACTGAGGACATCATTCGCCTGGCAAAAACAAAGGTAAACGATTGGATTGATACTCACTAAATTACATCATTTGCCACAGTATAGGATTCGTCCTTACTGTGGCTCTTTTTCTTGACAGGTGTGGTATTCTATAATTAAATAGAACTCTATTTAGAAATACGGTTTTGCTTATGAAAAAATTTTCTTTACTTCTGCTCTTTACACTCCTTCTTGGTTTGTTTTCCGGTTGCCAGAAGGAGGAAGACTGCCAAATCGCAGCCACCACTTTGCCGGTATATGAATTTACATCTGTGCTTTGTGAAGGAACCGATTTGAAGGTTTGTCAGATCGTTACCCAAAATGTTTCCTGCTTACACGATTATACCCTTCAATCATCCCAGATGCGGCATATTGAGGCAGCAGAAACGATTGTAATCTCCGGTGCCGGCCTGGAAGATTTTCTTTCTGATGCGCTTGAGACGAAAAAATCAGTGATTGATGCATCTGCAAATATTGATTTATTGTGCCCGCAAGAGCAGCACGATCATTCTCACGATCACAGTCACGAACAAGATCCCCACATTTGGCTTTCTCCCAGAAATGCCATAATAATGGCAGAGAATATCTGCACAGGATTGACCGCACAATATCCCGAATATGCAGATATCATCTCCAAAAATCTTCATTCTCTAATAAAAGAACTGGAAGCACTTCAGGCCTATGGCGAGACAACCTTATCTGACTTGTCCTGTCGGGAGCTAATCACCTTCCACGACGGTTTTTCCTACTTTGCCAAGGACTTTGATCTGACAATTTTAAAAGCCATAGAAGAGGACTCCGGAAGTGAGGCGTCGGCTGCCGAACTTAAGGAACTGATAACGCTGGTTAACACACAGGATCTTCCTGCAATCTTCACTGAAGTAAATGGCAGTGTATCCTCAGCAGAAACAGTAAGTACAGAAACAGGTGCCAATTTATTTACACTAAATATGGCTATGTCCGGAGACAGTTATTTTGAGGCAATGTATCAAAACATTGACACCGTAAAGGAGGCATTAGGATGAATATATCTTCCCACGGTGGACCTTGCGGACACTCCTGTTGCCTGCGGGTTCAGGATCTGAGTGTAAAAATTGGCAATGATCCCATTTTAACCAATATTAATCTTCACGTACACTGTGGAGAACTTGTTGCACTGATCGGTCCCAACGGTGCCGGCAAAAGCACATTGTTCAAAGCCATTTTAGGTCAGCAGGAATATGACGGAGTCATTTCCTTTGCAGTACCCGGCCAGAGAACCCGCACACCAAAAATCGGCTATGTTCCCCAAAGCCCTGCCTTTGATCCGGGCGATCCTGTCACCGTAGCGGACCTGTTTTCCTGCTGTATGAGTAATCGACCCGCATTTCTCGGCATCTCAAAGACAATGCGCAATAAAATTCTTACTTGCCTGGAACGGGTGCAAAGTGAGGATCTGATCGACAAACGGGTGGGCACATTGTCCGGCGGTGAACTGCAGCGGGTATTGTTGGCACTTGCCCTTGAACCACTGCCCAACATTTTAATATTGGACGAGCCTCTTTCCGGTGTGGATGTGGAAGGTATAGAAACATTGATGGATATGCTTGATGAAATCCGAAAAGATTACGATTTGTCCATCTTAATGACCACCCACGATTTTGCTACACTGCCCAGATATGCTGACCAGGTCGCGTTGATCGACCGGTCAGTGCTGTGTGTTGGAAAACCGATTGAAGTGCTCGGTTCAGATGCATTCCGTAAGGTATTTAACCGCAAAGGAGGTATCTTATAATGCGCTTATGGTATTGGTTTTGTGAGGTACTTTCTATAGAAATGCTTCAGTGGGACTTTATGAAAAATGCCCTGCTGGCAGTCATTTTAATGGCGCCCCTGTTTGGCTTATGCTCCACAATGATCGTAACGGGACGGATGAGTTTCTTCTCTGATGCACTGGGTCATTCCGCATTTACAGGTATTGCCATCGGTTGTATTTGCGGCGTTGCCGCGCCCACTTCGGTGGCCGTAATCTTTTCCGTTGTATTTGCTTTACTATTTTCTTTTGCACGCCGGAAAAGCAATCAGACTGCAGACACATTAATTGGCGTTTTTTCCAGCACTGCAGTTGCATTAGGTATTTTTATTGCCACTTATGACGGTGGCAGTTTTACAAAATACAATAAATACTTAATCGGCGACATTCTTTCTGTAACACCGGCACAAATCGGTATGCTGGCACTTTTGCTGATTGGTGTAATTATCTTCTGGTTGATTTGCTCAAATCGTTTGACATTAACTGCCATTCATCCACATTTGGCATCATCCCGGGGAATTGCTACCGGATTGACCCAGACGATATTTACCGTTGCGATCTCTGTGATTGTTACATTGGCAATCTCCTGGGTTGGTTTGTTGATTCTCAATTCCTTGCTAGTTTTACCCAGTGCATCCGCAAGAAATATTTCAAGGAATTTGAAGCAATACAGTCTGTTTTCCATTGCCTTTGCTTTGTTTGCCGGAATCGCAGGGCTTTGTTTCTCTTATTTTTGGGGAACATCGGCTGGTGCCGCGATCTGCCTGATACTGGCGCTGATTTTTACAGTTACTTTCTGCCTGAGAAAGGTCATAAAATAATATGGAAACAGTAAACATTAAAATAATCGCCCGTATGAAAAGTGATTTTCCCACAAAATTTGGAATCCCCCGGCAAAGCGGTCTTGTAGAAGATCTGCGATCAACAATTATCTTTGAGCCGGAATTCAGAAATCCGGACGCACTGCGGGGAATCGAAGGCTATTCCCATTTATGGATCATCTGGCAGTTTTCTGATGCTGTCAGGCAGAACTGGTCTGCAACCGTTCGCCCACCCAGATTAGGTGGCAATAATCGTATGGGTGTTTTTGCAACCCGTTCCCCTTTTCGTCCCAATTCTCTGGGTATGTCCTGTGTAAAATTCATTGGACTTGAGCAAACCGCTGACAAAGGAACTGTTATCCACGTGTCCGGTGCAGATCTGATGGATGGTACGCCGATCTTTGATATAAAGCCATATATTCCGTACAGTGACTGTCATAAGGATGCTGTGGGCGGTTTTACGGACTTAGCAGACGACTTCCTGTTGGATGTTACATTCCCTGCGCATCTGCTTGAGTATATTCCGGAGAACAAACGCAAGGCGTTGATCGGTGTCCTGTCTCACGATCCCCGCCCTTCCTATCAGCGCACACCGGAACGCATTTACGGCCTGTCCTTTGCCGGCTTTGATATCCGGTTTGCTGTTAACAACTCTACCTTACTTGTGAAAGAAGTTAATAAATTATGATCATCGATTTTCACGCACATACCTATCCGGATGCCGTTGCACCAAACGCTCTGGCGCATATGGGTTCCCTGGCGCACTGTTCCTTCCACACAGACGGTACTATTTCTAACCTGCTTAGATCAATGTCGGAAGGAACTATTGATTATAGTGTTATTCTGCCAGTAGTAACTAACCCTGCAAAAACAAGATCCATCAATGATATTTCCATTGCAAACACCGGCAAAAACGGTCTTATTTATCTTGGTGGTATTCATCCGGATACGGAAAATTATCGGGAAGAACTCGATCACCTTGTCCGCAACGGAATCAAAGGCTTTAAGATCCATCCGCAATATCAGAATACGCCAATAGATGATGTACGTTATATAAAAATTCTGGAGTATGCAACAGAAGTTGGTTTATTTGTGGTGGCGCACGCAGGCGTAGAAGGTGCATATCCCGGCAGAGATTTGAGCAATCCGAAAATGCTCCGCAATGTGCTGACACAGGTTGATGGGCTTACAATGGTTGCTGCACATATGGGCGGTGTTTTTTGTTGGGATGAAGTGGCTGAAAACCTGCTCGATACCAATGTATATTTGGATGCATCCTGCGTTTTGGGGCCGTTAATTCGCAATGACGAGGCGAAAACAAAATTCAATCTGATGAATCTGGAAACCTTTTTATCGCTTGTACAGCAATTTGGTGCCAATCGCATCCTCTTTGGCTCAGATACGCCTTGGACAAGCCAAAAAGACTGTGTGAATACATTTTCGAAACTACCTCTTGCAGAAGATGAAAAAAGTTGTATACTATATAAAAATGCCTGCAAATTGCTGAATATAAAGGTTTGAACCATAAGTAAATGCTCTTTTGACCTAAACGAGGGAAAGTATAATGAAAAAATCGCAAAGTAATTTGACCAGTGGACCATTGTTTTCCGGAATTATTTTATATACCATACCGATCATACTTACAAGCCTCTTGCAATTATTATTTAACGCGGCAGATCTTGTGGTTGTAGGCCGTTACTGCGGCAGTATTTCTGTGGCTGCAGTCAGTGCAACCGGCTCTGTGACCCACCTGCTGGTCAATCTATTTATTGGTCTTTCAGTAGGTGCCGGTGTCAGCGTTGCTCACGGCATCGGTGGACAGCGATCGGAAGAAGTACATCGCACCATCCACACTGCCCTTCCCATTGCACTGTTTAGCGGTGTATTTTTAACGGTAGTTGGTGTTATCTTCGCAGAAGACCTTTTGATTATGATGAAAACACCGCCCAGTGTTCTTCCTCTTTCCACTGTCTATATGAGGATCTATTTTGGCGGCATCGCATTTTCAATGATTTATAATTTCTGCGCTGCAATCCTTCGTGCAGCCGGAGATACCAAAAGCCCCCTGATCTTCCTCATTATATCCGGCGTTGCAAATGTTGTATTAAATGTGATATTCGTAACCGTATTTGATATGAATGTGGCAGGTGTTGCTTTGGCAACGACCATTTCTTTAGGTATCTCTGCCGTATTAACAGTTTTGGCATTGATGAAACGAACAGACAGTTGCAAACTGCATTTGAATAAACTGCGTTTTTATAAAGAACCTCTATTAAAAATCCTTCGCATCGGTATTCCTGCAGGTATTCAGGGTTGTCTGTTTTCCATATCCAATGTAATCATTCAGTCCTCTATTAACGGATTTAATTCCGAAGCATTGATTTCCGGCAACGGTGCCGCAGGAAATATTGAAGGTTTCATTTACGTGACAATGAATGCATTCCACCAGTCTGCAGTCAATTATACAGGTCAAAATCTGGGCGCACGCCGTTATGACCGGATCCGCAAATCTCTGGGAATTTGTATCGTCTATTCTTCGGCCATTGGCATAACGCTTAGTCTTCTTGCCTATACATTTGGCAAGCAACTACTTGGAATTTATATTGTAGATTCTCAGGAAGCCATCGAATATGGTCTGATCCGGTTTATGTATGTTTGTCTGCCTTACTTCCTATGCGGAATTATGGATACACTGACCGGAGCGCTGCGGGGTCTTGGTGCATCTGTTGCGCCAATGCTGATCAGCATATTGGGTGTGTGCGGTTTTCGATTGGGATGGATCTTTACAGTATTTCAGATCCCGGAATATCATAATCCCCATTCCCTATATCTGTCCTACCCCATTTCCTGGACTGTCACTTTATTGGCACAAGCAGTTGCTCTTGCCGTAATTTTCCGAAAAAAGTCAAAGCAGTCTTTATTCCGTCAGAATAAAAAATTTTCCTTGCAAAATTAAATGGATTGTGATATAGTTAATTTATCTTTTTAGGAGGCTAAATAGGCTATGTTGAATTTTGCTGCACAGTTTTACTTTAGCAACTATTACTTTTTTAACCACAAAAAGTAATAGCGTTTTGTGCTGCAATTATTTTTCTTTATTTCATTATTTTAGCGCTGCACAAGATCGCATCTGTGCAGCGCTTTTTATTTTTCTTAGGAGATGATATTCAATGATTGCTGTATTGAAAAGTGGTACCACGCCGGAACAAACGGAGCATCTGATCAACTGGCTCAAACATATGAATTTGGATGTCCATATATCAGAAGGTCAGGAATTTACCGTTCTGGGTCTCATTGGCGATACAAGCCGTGTGGACATAGAACTGCTTAGCAGTCTTGAGATTGTCGAATCTGTCAAACGCGTTTCCGAGCAATACAAGCAAGCCAATCGAAAATTCCATCCGGATAACACAGTTATTTCCATTGGAGATGTAAAAATCGGTAATGGTAACTTTGCAATGATCGCAGGACCTTGCTCTGTGGAAAGCCAAGAACAAATCATACAGGTCGCCTCTGCTGTAAAAGATGCCGGTGCCCATATTCTTCGCGGCGGTGCCTTTAAGCCCCGGACTTCCCCCTATGCATTCCAGGGTATGAAGGATAAGGGTATTCATCTACTTGAGGAAGCCAAAAAAGTAACCGGTCTTCCGATTATTACCGAAATTATGAACATCCGCACCTTGGACCTGTTTGAAAATGTGGATATCATTCAGGTGGGTGCCAGAAATATGCAAAACTTTGACCTTTTGCAGGAATTGGGCAAGACAAATAAGCCTATTTTGTTAAAGCGAGGACTCGCAAATACTCTCCAGGAACTGCTGATGAGTGCAGAATATATTATGAGTGAGGGAAATGAGAATATCATTCTCTGTGAGCGCGGCATCCGCACTTATGAAACATACACCCGCAATACCCTTGACCTGTCTGCAGTTCCTGTGCTTCACGAAATCACCCATCTTCCTGTTGTGGTCGATCCCAGTCACGCAACCGGAAAGGCATCCCTTGTGCCTTCAATGGCGATTGCTGCTGCCGCAGCCGGTGCAGACGGTATTATGGTTGAAGTACATAACAACCCCGCTTGCGCCCTTTGTGACGGTGCACAATCCCTGACCCCTGCACAGTTTGCAGAATTGAATATGCGTGTGCAGAAAGTACGGGAGGCGATCTTATGACCGTCGGCATATTAGGTCTTGGTCTGATTGGCGGTTCCCTGGCAAGAGCATACGCAAAAACCGGGCATAAAGTTTTGGCTTGTGAGCAAGATGACTCAATGCTAATGTTTGCACAACTATCCGGCGCCTGTCACGGAAAGTTGGATAAAGAAACCATTCCCGGTTGCAGCTTGATATTGTTATCCATTTACGCCGCCGGTTCTGCCACCTGGCTGGAAGAAAACGGGAAATTCATTTCTCCGGATGCTCTTGTGATTGACTGTTGCGGCATAAAAACGGAAGTTTGCAATCGCTGTTTTCCAATTGCAGAAAAATACGGCTTCACATTTGTTGGCGGACACCCGATGGCAGGCTCACACAATTCCGGTTTCAAATATAGCCGTTCCAATTTATTCCAGGGCGCGCCAATGGTCTTAGTACCGCCCCGTTTTGATGACGTCGAACTTCTTGAGCGGTGCAAAAACGCTCTTTCACCCTGTCGTTTTGGATCATTTTCTGTAACAACAGCCCAGGAGCACGATCGTATGATCGCATTTACATCCCAGATGCCTCACATTGTCAGCAATGCTTATATTAAATCCCCCACTGCACTGAGCCATAAGGGTTTCTCTGCCGGCAGTTATAAAGACCTGACAAGAGTTGCCTGGCTGAATCCACAAATGTGGGCAGAGTTGTTTTTATCCAACAAAGACAATGTACTTTATGAACTGGATCAGTATATTGATGCACTGAGCAAGTATCGCTTAGCAATCGAAAATAATGACGAAGACAGTTTGATTGCCCTTCTGGATGAAGGGCGGAAACGAAAAGAGGAGGTTGACGGATGAAAACCGTTACCGTCACTGCATCTAAAAATTATCAGGTCATCATTGGTAGTGGTCTGCTTGCAAACATAGGCGCTCAAATTGCCGCATTAAAATCCCCCTGTAAAGTTGCCATCATCAGTGACAGCAATGTTTGGCCTTTATACGGTAATATTGCAAAAAATAGTTTCCAAAAAACAGGATTTGATGTTTATCACTACTGTTTTCCTGCAGGAGAAAGCAGTAAAAATGCAGAAACCTATCTGAATATTTTAAATTTCCTGGCTGAAAATCAAATAACCCGATCAGACACAGTCGTTGCCTTGGGCGGCGGTGTTGTGGGTGATATAACCGGCTTTGCATCTGCGACCTATCTTCGTGGCGTTTCATATATTCAAGTACCAACCACATTGCTTGCTATGGTAGACTCATCTGTGGGTGGTAAGACCGCTATCGATCTGCCTGCTGGAAAAAATCTTGTCGGTGCATTTTATCAACCTTCTGTTGTACTGTGCGACATCGATACATTAGATTCGCTTCCAAAAGATATTTTCCGGGATGGCTGTGCAGAAGTAATCAAGTATGGCATCCTTTATGATCCCAATTTATTTACGCATCTAAAGCAAAAGGGCTTGGATTTTGACAGAGAACCTGTCATTTCTCAATGTGTCGCCCTAAAACGAGATGTGGTAAAAGAAGACGAATTTGACACCGGTTCACGGCAAAAATTGAATTTAGGACATACCTTCGGTCACGCAGTGGAAAAAGAAAGTAATTTTTCTGTATCCCACGGACAAGCCGTTGCAATCGGTATGGCTATGATTTCCAGGGCCGCTGAAAAGAATAAATTCTGCCAGATGAAAACGGTTGCAGATATTTTGGCTGTGCTAGACCTTTTTGGTCTCCCCTGCTCCACAGAATATTCTGCCGATCAACTTTTTAATGCCGCGCTTTCCGATAAAAAGCGCAGTGGCGGTACTGTCAATCTGATCATTCCTGAGGAAATCGGTTCCTGCAAAATTCATCCCACATCAATAACCAAACTCCAATCCTTTATTGAGGACGGTCTATAATGGATATTACAATTTATCCCAAAAAACTCAGTGGTACAATTTATGCGATCCCTTCCAAATCTCAAGCACATCGCCTGCTGATCTGCTCCGCCTTTTCAGATAATAAAACCCTTCTGACTTGTCCGCAGACAAATCAGGATATTGAAGCCACAGCAGACTGCCTGCGGGCTTTGGGTGCAGAGATTACCAGAACGGAAAATGGCTATCAGGTGACACCGGCAGCCAATATCCCAGACTCTGCAATCCTAAATTGTCGGGAAAGTGGGTCAACCCTGCGTTTTATGCTCCCCATTGCAGGTGCCCTGGGGGTGAACGCGACTTTTCAAATGTCCGGTAGACTTAACAGTCGTCCCTTGTCTCCCCTTTGGGAAGAAATGGAGCGAATGGGTTGCACATTGATCCGTCCAACATCCAATACGATACTGTGTACCGGTAAGTTAAACGCAGGACACTATCAAATCGACGGCAGTGTTTCCAGTCAGTTTATCAGTGGTCTGCTATTTGCTACTGCCTTGATTGACGGCGAAAGTACATTGGAAATCACCGGAAGGATTGAATCCGCTCCTTATATAAAAATGACCCAACAGGCGTTGTCTGCTTTTGGCATTTCTACATTTAACGGTCAAGTATCCGGGTCTTTCCCCTTCCATTCACCCGGTAATCTGGATGTGGAAGGCGACTGGAGTAATGGAGCATTCTTTTTAGCCGCTTCCGCAATGGGTAGCAGCGTTACAGTAGAAGGATTACATAATGACTCTGCACAGGGTGATCGTGCGGTTGTGGATGCACTCATTGCACTAGCAGAACAGGCAACCATTTCAGCTGCTGATATTCCAGATCTTATCCCGATTCTTTCTGTAGTCTCTGCGACTAAGAACGGTGCAGTATTTACAGACATACAACGCCTTCGACTGAAAGAATCCGATCGGGTTGCATCCGTAATTTCTATGCTAAACGCCCTTGGGATCTGTGCAAAGGCAACGCAGAGTACACTGACAGTATTTCCAGGTACATTGAAAGGGGGCACAGTTGATTCCTGTAACGATCACAGGATTGCGATGTCTGCAGCCATTGCTGCAACAGTAGCAACTGACCCAGTAACAATTATTGGCGCACAATGTGTGGCAAAATCCTATCCCTCTTTTTGGGAAGAATATGGCAGATTAGGAGGAAATTATGAGCAGTACATACGGTGAAAGATTAAAACTTTCCATATTCGGCCAGTCCCACGGACCTGCCATTGGTATGACTTTAGATGGAATACCAGCCGGTCTGCCAGTTGATCTTGAGAAATTAAATGTATTTCTCGCCCGACGGGCTCCCGGTCGAAACAACTATTCGACCCCCCGTAAAGAAGCAGATCGACCGGAATTCTTGTCCGGTATATTGGATGGCTACACCTGCGGTGCGCCGATCGCCGCAGTCATCCACAATACAAACACCCGATCCGACGATTACGAAAATCTAAAGGATTGTCCCCGTCCCGGTCACGCGGATTTTACTGCCCAGATTAAATATGGTGGTTATCAGGATGTTGCCGGTGGCGGTCATTTCTCTGGCAGGCTTACTGCTCCATTGTGCATAGCAGGTGGATTATGCAAGCAGTGGCTGGAGAAGGAAGGCATTCAAATTGGTGCACATCTGGTATGTGTTGGTGGTGTAACAGACGATTCCTTTGATCCTATGCTTCCACAATTGGATCAGGTAGGGTCTGATTTCCCGGTAATATCAGAAGCGGCCGGTGCCAGAATGCAAGAAATTATTTCCAAAGCACGAGAAGATGGTGACAGTGTAGGCGGCATTATCGAATGTGCTGTAACCGGACTTCCGGCAGGTCTTGGAGACCCAATGTTTTACGGTATGGAAAGCAGAATTGCTCAGATCGTTTACGGTGTCCCCGCTGTTAAGGCTTTGGAGTTTGGCGCAGGATACGCTGCAGGCTATATGCGTGGCAGCGAACACAACGATGCATATACCATTGAAAATGGTACTGTCCGACCCCAGACCAATCGTGCCGGAGGAATTTTAGGCGGTATCACAACAGGTATGCCTCTATGTTTTCAGGTGGCAATTAAGCCCACTCCATCTATTGCCAGGATGCAGCAATCTGCATCCTTCAGCAAACTGGAATCAGTAAATCTGGAAATAAAGGGCCGTCACGACCCCTGTATTGCACCCCGCGCCGTCCCAGTCATTGAGGCGGCTGCTGCGATTGCAATTTTTGATGCATTTCTTTCTCGTTAAGAATCAGGAGGTTTATTATGGACATTCAGCAAATCCGAAATCAGATTGACCAGGTAGACGAAGAACTGGTAAAACTGTTTGTAAAACGAATGGGTCTTTCTGCGGAAGTAGCAGACTATAAAAAAGCAAACAATATGCCGATCTATGTTCCTGCCAGAGAGCGCGAAATTTTGCAGCAGGTTGCGGAAAAAGCCGGACCGGATATGGCAAATTATACCCGTGTGCTGTACTCCCTGCTGTTTGAGCTGAGCCGCAGTTACCAGAGTAAGCGCAACGCAGAGGCAACGCCCCTGTACCAGACGATTACCCATTCTATTGAAAATACACCCAAGCTATTTCCACAGGCTCCTATGGTCGCCTGTCAGGGTGTAGAGGGTGCATATTCCCAAATTTCTGCCGAAAAGGTCTTCAAATCCCCTTTGATTATGTACTTTAAGAACTTTGAGGGTGTATTTAATGCCATCGATCAGGGTTTGTGCCAGTATGGTATTCTTCCTATTGAAAATTCTACCGCCGGTTCTGTTAAAAAGGTCTATGACTTGATGATCCGTCATAATTTCTCTATTGTGCGTACCTTCCGGCTGAAGGTCGATCACAATCTATTGGCAAATAAAGATGCGAAGCTTTCGGATATTAAGGAGATCTACTCCCACGAGCAGGCGATCAATCAGTGCTCTGACTTCCTGGCAAGCCATCCTGACATCAAAGTGATCACTGTGGAGAACACTGCAGCAGCAGCCAATATGGTTGCACAGTCCGGTCGGCTGGATGTGGCAGCCCTTTGCAGCCACGCCTGTGAAGAACTGTACGGTCTTACAAGTCTTGCAGACTCTGTACAGGATAAGGGTAACAACCGCACCCGTTTCATTTGCATCAGCAAAAATCTGGAGATTTATCCCGGTTCGGATAAGACCAGTATTATGATGATCCTTTCCCATAAGCCTGGTGCGCTTTATAAAGTACTGGCCAGAATGTACACCTTGGGCATCAATGTGATCAAACTGGAATCCAGACCTATTCCGGATCGCGACTTTGAGTTTATGTTCTATTTTGATTTGGAAACATCTATCTACTCTGAAGAATTTGTCCAGTTAATGTGTGAGCTGGACGATCTTTGTGAGGAATTCAAATATCTGGGAAGCTACACCGAGGTGGTATAATGCAATGCGGTTTGCTTGGAAGAAAGCTGACACACAGCTACTCCCCTCAAATACATAGCTGCTTGGGAGATTATTCCTACATCTTATATGAAAAAGAGCCGGAACAACTTGCTAATTTCTTAAGAACAGGCAGTTTCACCGGTTTAAATGTGACAATCCCCTACAAAAAAGATGTTATTGCATTTTGTGACCTGTTATCTGAGCGGGCAAAGCAGCTTGGTGCGGTTAACACCATTGTGCGCCAGGCTGACAACACCCTGATCGGTCACAATACGGATTACTTTGGCTTTCTTTCGATGGTTAATCACAGTGGCTTGTCCGTTTGTGATAAAAAGGTTTTGGTGCTGGGCAGTGGCGGTGCATCTGTAACCGTGGTTGCTGTATTGCAGGCGTTAGGTGCTAAGGTGGTTGTGATCTCCCGTTCCGGAGCAGATAACTATGAAAATATCGGAAAGCATACAGATGCATCTGTGATCGTAAACACCACCCCTGTGGGAATGTATCCAAACACAGGTGAAAGTCCCGTTGATCTGGACTTTTTCCCCAACTTGGAAGGTGTTTTGGATCTAATCTACAATCCCTTCAGAACAAAGCTTCTTATGGATGCGCAAAGGCGCGGTCTTGTTACCGAAAACGGATTATGGATGCTGGTTGCACAAGCAAAAGAAAGTGCTGAATGGTTTACAGACAGAAACATTTCGGATGCTGTAATAGAAGCGATCTATAAAAAACTGCGCAAGCAAATGGAAAATATCGTTCTGATCGGTATGCCCGGTTGCGGAAAATCCACAATCGGCAAACTGCTTGCAGAAAGAACAGGAAAGACTTTTGTGGATGCAGACGCAGCGATTATTGAAAATGCGGGAATATCCATTCCGGAAATCTTTGCCACTTCCGGTGAAGAAGGTTTTCGCCAGATAGAAACATCTGTTCTTAGTGAACTGGGGAAAAGATCCGGCCTTGTGATTGCCACCGGTGGCGGCTGTGTTACCCGGGAAGAAAATTATCCTCTTTTGCACCAGAACGGCCGTATCATTTGGCTTCAGCGGGACATTTCTTCCCTGCCAAAGGACGGAAGGCCCCTGTCTCAGGCAAACGATCTTACGGATATGTTTAACAAACGGCAACCAATGTACGAACGCTTTGCCGATATGGGTGTAGATAACAATTTGTCACCGGAGGACACAGTCCGGCGAATTCTTGAAATGGAGGAAAGCAAATGAAAATTCTGGTTATCAACGGACCGAACCTGAATATGCTTGGTATTCGTGAGCCGGGAATTTACGGAAAACAATCCTTTTCCGAACTTCTTTCCCTACTTAATAATTGGGCGTTGGAATATGATATAGAAATTGAACAGTACCAGTCCAATCACGAAGGAGATCTGGTGGATAAGATCCAGTCTGCGTACGGAGCATTTGACGGTATCATCATTAATCCTGCTGCCTACACCCATACATCCGTTGCAATACTCGATGCCCTGAAGGCGGTTGGTATTCCGGCTGTTGAAGTCCATATCTCTAATGTGGATGCAAGAGAACCTTTCCGTAAGATCTCTTATGCGGGTCTTGCCTGCAAGAAAACAATTAAGGGTCAGGGACTTGACGGATACAGGCAGGCGCTGTTATACTTAAAAGAAAAATATTCCGGTTAAGGAGATTATTATGGAAAGAGTTTATTTATGGGATAAAGCGCCCGGTATGTGCGAAGAAATTCCTTATATCGACATTTATATCCCAGAGGAAAAGAAAACCGATGCAGCAGTTCTCGTATTTCCCGGTGGTGGGTATATCCGCCGTGCAGAACACGAGCGCGAAAACTACGCAAAATTTCTAAATAAATACGGTATGACTGCATTTATTGCAGGCTACCGCGTAGCCCCCCATCGCTTCCCTCTGCCCTTGCTGGACGCCCGCCGCTGTATGCGCTATATCCGTGCAAATGCAGAAAAATTCGGAATTGACAAAAATAAGGTCGCTGCGATGGGTTCTTCCGCGGGCGGTCATTTGACGGCTATGCTTTCCACTTACACAAAGCCTATTGACTTTGAAGGAATGGATGCTATTGATGAAGAAACTTATATGCCCAATCTTCAGATTATGTGTTATCCCGCCATTGATCAACCCAATGACGAAGCGCACTCCCACACTGCTTCCTATATGAACTTGATCGGCAAACGCGATCCGGAATTAGAAACCCAAATCAATCCGGCAAATAATGTCTGCGAATCAACGCCCGAAGCATTCTTTTTCCACACAAACGCGGATCCCGGTGTATCTGTAATTAACAGTTATGTATATGCCACTGCACTCCGCAAAAAAAATATCCCCGTGGAAATGCACGTATTCCCGGATGGCGGTCACGGTCTTGGACTTGCGCCTGATCATCCCCACACTGCGCAATGGTCCGGACTTCTGATCAACTGGTTCAAGCGCCTTGGCTGGCTCTGATATTTATAAAGATCGGCAGTATTCCAAAACGGAATACTGCCGATCTTTACTTGGTTGTCTTTTTTTGTCGGAAAATGTCGAGTGAAATTTCTTGACTTCTGATGAAAACTTTGTTAATTTGAAATTAACAAATGAAAGGGGGCTGATACCAATGAATCACAAAGTTTTTTGCTACAGTTTTGTGCATCATTGGGGCTCAGGTCCCTTATGGAAGGACCGTATCAAAGCAAGCCGACTGTGCGCTTAAACTGTTTGTTTTCGCAGTTTATGCGCACTTTTTATCTGCAGTTCAACTTAGAATAAGGAGGAATAGATTATGTTAAAACGGTTTTTACGCATTTGCAGTGTCCTTTTGACACTGGTAATGTTATTTAATATGCTCCCACTCAATGCAGTGGCTCAGGAATACATATCTGCAGAAGCCACAGAAACTGTGGCAACAAAACAGGACAACACATCTTCTGCCAAAATCGTAGCAGAAGTCAAAGAAAACCGCAGCAAATTCAGCAAAGAATTTATGCTGGATAATGGCTTATATGTATCTGCGGTGTATGCACAGCCTGTCCATTATGAAAAAGACGGACAGTGGGAGGAAATTGACAACACCTTACAGATCAACTCAGACGGAACATACTCCAATAAAGCCGGTGTTTGGGACGTTCATTTCCCCCAGCAACTGACAACAAACAGCGATATATCCATAACAAAGGATGGCTACACCCTTTCTTTCCGTATGGCAGGAGAACTGCGCCAGCCGGGAAATCTGGAGGTTGCTGCCGCTGCGCTTAAATTGGAAGAAGTTGAAACTTTCACAGTAGCAACAGGAGAAGAAACGGCACAGACTTTCTCAGTTCAGTCGGCACAAAGTGTACAGGGTCAAATTCAGGCAGTAGATCTGACAGAAGCCAGACAAGATGCACAGTATGAGGAATTTATCGCCGAAAAGAATGTGTCTCAACTGATGTATGCGAATATTTACCAGAATACAGATATCCGGTATGATCTCAAAGCAAACCAGGTAAAGGAGTCTGTTATTCTGGAAAATTACAGCAGTACACTCCGGGGCTATCGCTATACCCTGAATGTAGGCGATATGATCCCGGTTCTCCAGGAGGACAACAGCATTTATTTCTACGATGCCAAGCAGGAAAACATCGTTATGGTTATGCCTGCTCCGTATCTCATTGATAGTGCCAATGAAATGAGTTATGAGGTAGTAGTGAACCTGAAACAAACTGGCAGCCAGTGGACACTGAGTTACTTACTGCCCCAGACTTGGCTGGCAGCGGAGGAACGTTCCTGGCCGGTAGTCTTAGACCCTGTGGTAGTTGCAGACCTGAGTGATAACAACATTCAGGATACAACTATTATTTCTAAGCGCCCGGAAGAAATCGATTATATGCGCTCTACCTTACAGATCGGCTACAGTGCAGCAGATGGCAAATCCCGTATCTTATTGGGCTTTGACGAGTTACCAAGTCTGAAGTCCTCCGATGTAGTTATTAAGGCAGAAGTTTCGCTGTTAAGAGCAGGTGTAGGTTCCGGTACAATCCCGGTAACAGTCCATAAGATGCTGGATGAATGGGAAGTGGAATATGCTTGCTGGGAGGATGATTATAATTTTGACGAAAAAGCAAATGACTGTATATTGATTTCCGGCGCTGGCAGGTGTTACTGGGATGTAACAGACATCGTCAGATACTGGTACGAAGTAGAAAATCTTGGTATGATGATCAAGGCTACCAATGCGATAGAAAACTCTGGGGATACAAATGCCTGGAAGGAGTTTTATTCCTGTAACTTTGGCAACGATACTACTGACCCGGCACTTGTGATCTATTATAGAAACAACAATGGCATAGAAAGTTACTGGGACTATACTACCGTTTCTGCCGATGCGGCTGGCACAGGCTATATCAACAACTACACCGGCAACTTTGTGTGGGTGCATAACGATATCGGCTTTGGCGGCAACCGTATGCCTGTATCCATTCAGCATATCTATAATCTGAACGATATCAACACCAATCTGTTCGGCTTAGGTTGCGGCTGGCGTACCAACTATAACCAGCGGGTCTATCAATGGGCACAAAACACTAACTACTATGTATGGGAAGATTCTGACGGTACTGATCACTACTTCTATATAGACCAGGAAAATGCGAACACCTATAAAGACGAAGACGGATTGGAACTGACCCTTACCACTAACGGCAGCGGCACAGAGAAGTATAGGATCACAGATAAAAACGGAAACAAAAGTTTCTTTGATACCAAAGGCAGACTGACAAAACTGCAAAACAACCAAAAGACACCCAGCAGTATTCTCATTACCTATACCGACGCCAGCAATTACAGAATTTCTACGATTACTGACGGCGCAAGTCGTGTTTATCGTTTCAAATACGATAGCAGTAACCTGCTGGAAAAAATCGAATATCTGGGAACCGGTAGTTCAGAAATTGACTCTGTCTCTTTCGACACCAGAATATTAGGACCGATGAGCATCACCGGTGTAGGTGGAGAACGGTATTCATTTGATTACACCTATGGAGAATATTACGACCTGTTAAGCAGTGTCAGCAGTTATAGTGGCTATAAACTGCAAATCACACTGAGTGAACCCCTTGAAACCTGGCAGCCTTATCGGGTGAAAAGTGTGTGCGAATATGACGGCACTGCAAAAGGCGGTGAGTTGAGTTTTGCCTATGCCAATAACCAGACCATTGTCACCGATGTGGTTAACAGAAACAAAGAGATTTTGCAATTTAACAACTTTGGTAACCTTCTGTCTGTACAGGACAGTGAGGGACGGGCAGTATACGCCAAGTATGCCAACAGCAACGCCTTATATGATAATAATCCCAATGAAGCAAATCAGTTAAAACTTTCTTCTAAACTGCAAAACTCCGTGGGAAATCTTTTGAAAAACAGCAGTTTTGAAACCAACGGAAACTACAGTTGTACACCAGCATCCACCGCTATTTCCTATCCGGCAGTTGCATATATAGGCAATAAATCGCTCTATATGAACACGACGGCCAATTCCGATCTGACATTGCATACGTTTACAGTAAAGCCCGGGGAAACTTATACCTTCTCAGCCTATGCAAGGTTGACAAAAGGCTCAGCATATATTTCTCTTGGCGGTGTCCAAAGTGAAACGCTCAACCAAAGCGGTGATAATTGGACGCGCCTACAGGTTTCCTATACAAACGATACTGCAGCAGATGTAACGGCTACTGCGCATTTCCTGTGTAACGGAGAAACGCAGGTATATTTCGACTGTGCGCAGATCGAAAAGGCAGTAACTGCAAGCCGGTACAATTTGGTTGACAACGGTGATTTCCGAAACGGCGCAGATAGTTGGACGATCAGCAATAATGAATTTGCAAGAGTCTATACCACTGCACCGGCAAAGACTCTGGATGGCTATGCTTATCAGGCATACGGTAATCCCAGTGGAAAGAAGCATATGGTTCAGACGGTAAAGGTCAGCGGCAATGCGGGAGATACCTTTGTGCTTTCCGGTTGGGCAATGGGTAAGGCCGCAGCCTTCCACACCAATGATACAAGCGCCACAAATGAGCGCAAATATGCAATCATCGGCACATTCTACAACGGTACCACAAAGGGCAAAGAGTTTGTGCTCCAGTTTAATCCGGATGTGGCACAATGGCAGTATGGGGCACAAATGATGGTGGCAGATGCTGTTTACGACTCTGTTAAGATTGAACTTGCCCATGACTATAATGTAAACCACGTCTGCTTTGACGGAATCCAACTATTCAAGGAAGAATTCGGCAGTTCCTATACTTACGACGATGGAAATGTAATTTCCGTCAAGGACTTGCAGGGCAAAACTACCAACTATGAATACAATACCAAGGGTGATGTATCCAAAATCCTGCAGGACAACAAGGCGAAAATGACCTATACCTATGACGACTACCACAATGTAAAAACTGCCGTTTCGGAAGAAGGAATCACCTACGAATTTACCTATGATGATTTCGGAAATAATACCATTGTTTCCATCGTTAGCCCAGACGGCAGTAAGATCACTACCTCTGCAACCTATTCTGCTGATGGCAACCGGCTGGTATCCTCCACAGATGCGCTGGGTAAGGTTACCAAGTACAGTTACGATGTAAATACCAATGTGCTGGAATGGGTGCAGTATCCCAATGATACGGACGGCACAGAAAGCGACGATGCCTGTGACACGCGCACACATTACGAATACGATAGTATGTACAGACTATTGTGGACGGAAGCGGAAACACCTGATTCCAGCCACTTCCATGTGGACTATACTTATAATAGTGACGGAACACTATCCAGAATCGAATCGTTGAGTACTTGGTATGAATTCTATTATGGCACATTTAATCTGAGAACCAGTGTGGAGATCGGCAGTTGGACCTTGGCAGATTATACTTATACCAACGACCGAAATTATTATCTGGATACTCTTGACTACGGTAACGGTGATAGTATACAATATGAGTATGATAATATAGGTCGAGTCACTAAGCAGACCTATGAAGACGGTGCAACGGTCTCCTACCAGTACAACAACAATGGCGCGCTTGCAACGGTGACAGACTCTGAGACCGGCATTAAGACTACATACTACTATGACTTCACTGACCGAATGATGAAGTATGTGGAGTCCGGTGACGGCTACAGCCATAGTGTAGGCTACGAATACGATCAACTGAACAACCTGACAAAGATCGTTGATACCCTGAACGGAACCACCCGGGAAACCAGTTATTCCTATGACGAGGATAACCGGATCGAATCGGTAACTACCGGCAATTCCGGAACGGAATACACATATGACGGATTAGGCCGCATTACTCAGGAGCAGACCAAAGACGGAGAAGATGTTGTTATAACGGACAGTTACACCTTCTCTCCCAATGGAAACAACACATCTGCCCAGGTTGCTACCCACACGATAGACGCCACTGGTTTTGATGCTACCTATACCTACACCTACGATGATAACGGCAACATTCTCTCCATAAACGATGGCACATATACTACCAGTTATGTCTACGACAGCCAGAATCAACTCCTCCGGGAAAACAACCAGAAGGCAAATAAGACCTGGACCTGGAGTTATGACAATGCAGGAAATATTCTTAGTGAGTCGAATTATGCCTACACAACCGGAACACTGGGCACGGCTACCGATACAATAGCCTATTCCTACGGTGACGGCAGCTGGGGCGATCTGCTGACTTCCTACGACGGAAAAGCCATAACCTATGACGGCGTGGGTAATATGCTGACTTTCGATGGAAATACCTACACCTGGAAACACGGAAGACAACTCGCATCTATGGTAGATAGGTATGGTGATGATTGGGTGTTTACTTATAATGCAGATGGACTGAGAACAGCCCGTAGCAGCATTTCCTGGCCTACATATTATCAGTACCATTATAGCGGAGATAAACTAATCAGCATAGAATTGAGTAGAGATTACGACAGTTATTCAACTATTCAAGGAACTATGGACTTGTCGTATGATGCTAACGGTACACCTCAATCGATCAATTTTGATTTAAATTATTATGAAGAAGATGGCTACTATGATAGTAACGGCAATTATATTGATGAGTCTATAGATCTTGATTTTGTTTGCACACTCTATTATGTAACGAATCTACAGGGTGATATAATCGCATTGGTAGATGAATCAGGCAACCTGATGGCAGAATATAGTTATGATGCTTGGGGTAAGGCTTTGCAAGCGCGATATTATAACAACTGTGGAATGTTCGTAAATTATAATCCCCTCCGCTACCGGGGATATGTCTACGACTATGAGACGGGGCTATACTACCTGCAAAGCAGATACTATGACCCGGAGATCGGTAGATTTATCAATGCGGATGCTTTTACCTCTACCGGACAGGGTTTTGTGGGCAACAATATGTTTGCGTATTGTGGGAACAATCCCGTTACTCGGAAGGACCCCAATGGACAGGGATGGCTTTTGGTTCTATTCGCTGTTGTTACCTGCACTGTTTTTTTAACTGGGTGTTCCTCACAAACAAAAGATAACTATGGTGCAGCTTCTGAATATATTCCCTCAAATTCTACAGACTATAATTGTTACGCATACGCATTAGGAGAAGACGAGTGGAAATATGTAGGCGGCAGTTACGATGCTGTGCAGGATTACGATATTGATAATGTTGCTGCAATGGTATCAACGGATGCGCATAACGACGGCAGGGGTATTAGACCTCTTGAAAATTTCGATTCACCAATTGAAAGCAATGAATATCGAATTGCTCTGCGTACAGGAGAAGCGGATTATCATTTTATGATACAGCATAGTGATGGGTCATGGTCGCATAAACCAGGTCTTTGTGGCACGAGATTAATTGATGGCCCAAATCCAGATGCGGTCTCATGGGATGTTCCGTTGGTTGATCCCTTTCTTTTAAATAATTTTGGTATAGTCAAAGAAATAGGATCCATATCAGGTTACTATGATAGTGAAACACGTTACTTTGCAGTATCAAAATGAGGTGACAATAATGAAGACAATAAAAAGTCAAATTCTTCCTATACTTATTGCTATAAGCTTGTTTTCGGGATGTAGAGGTCAATCTAATACTAATGCTACTGGAGAGGTGCTTATGCAGGAATATTATAAGCTTGAGGATTTTCGGTGGGTTACTATTGGAGAAACAAACTTTCAAGATGTATATAAAATAGCTACTTCAGAATCAATGCAAATAACATCTTACGGAGGCGTTTGTGAATATCCAATATATGGAGGAGGGTATATTCGCATAAAATTCTACGGGAAGGATCTTGTGGTCGGATCTCTAGAAAAGATAGACTAGAGACAAAGACAGGGGACGGTTTGCGTGAACCCTTTTGAAAAGTAGCACCGGGGGACAAGGGGACGGTTCTATTGTCCCCTAAGAAAAAGGACGATTTCCAAGCATAATTAACCAATTTGGCGGGGAATGCATTACGCGCTCCCCGCTATATTTACATTCTCTGTCATTGCAAAACTGTGTAGGGGGCGGGTTCTTGTCCCGTCAGCAATGCCATCCTTGGTAGATAGTCTGAAGACAGCGGGACAATGGGACAAGGGTGGGACAAGGGGACGGTTCTCTTGTCCCCTTCTTCTTGACAAAAATAAGTTGTTATAGTAACATAAAAATGGGTGATTCAAATGGCGAGACAAGCCCGAAAGAAAAGTGAAAGTGGTATATATCACATTATGCTCCGGGGA